>NZ_JBANDC010000023.1:0-79952 GCF_038896935.1 Collimonas rhizosphaerae | reverse complement strand
TGAGCCGCGAAAGCGATCCGTCGGCAGTGCTGAATGCGTTGCCGCAATCGTCCAGTACGCCTGAGCTGCAATTGCAGTTGGAGGAGGGCGAGAATTTCACCTTGATCGAGAAATTGCAAAATGAGGCGAAATTTCCGGGAGCCGACGACATCATCAAGATCGATGGCTTGCGCGTTGAATATCCGGATGGTTTCGGCCTGGCGCGTTCATCCAATACCACGCCGGTGGTCGTGATGCGCTTCGAGGCCGAGTCGGAGCAGGCGCTGGCGCGGATCCAGTCGGAATTCAAGCGTGTCATCCTGGCCGCCAAGCCGGATGCGGCGCTGCCCTTTTAACCGGCTCCACGAAATGGTTCCGGTTTGAATATCCTGATCGTCCGCGTCTCCTCGCTGGGAGACGTGGTCCACAACATGCCGATGGTGTCGGATATCCGGCGCCATTATCCCGACGCGAATATCGACTGGGTGGTCGAAGAAGGCTATGTCGGCCTGGTGCGCATGAATCCCGATGTGCGCCGCATCATTCCGATTGCCCTGCGGCGCTGGCGCAAGAGCTTGCTGTCTGCCGCCACACGGGCGGAAATCTCGCATTTCAGGCAGGAACTCAAGCGCGATGCCTATGATGTTGTGTTCGACACGCAAGGCTTGTTGAAAACCAGCGTGGTCATGCGGATGGCGCGGCTTGCGCCGGACGGCCACCGGGTCGGATTGGCGAATGCGACGGAAGGATCCGGTTACGAGCCGCTGTCGCGCCTGTTTCATACCAGGAGCGTCGGCGTCGGCCTGCATACGCATGCTGTATTGCGCGCCCGGGAAGTAGCGGCAAAGGCGCTTGGCTACGCTGTCGAGGGCGTCGCCGAATTCAACATGCATCCGCCTGCCATGGCGCTTGCAGAACAGCCTGCATGGCTGCCGGACATGCCATATGCGGTTTTTTTCCATGGCACGGCGCGTGCCGCCAAGCAGTGGCCGAACAGCAGCTGGATAAGCATTGCGGCGGCGCTTGCCGGACGCGGACTGCCGGTGCTGCTGCCCTGGGGCAGCGATGCGGAAAAGAGCAATGCGGAGCAGCTGGCGAGCCAGATGCGCAATGCGAAGGTGCTTCCCAGGTTACCGCTGATGGAAGCAGTATTGCTGGCGCAGCGGGCGGCGCTGGTGATCGGCGTCGATACCGGCCTGACCCACATTGCCGCGGCCTTCAATCGTCCAACCATCGAGCTGTATTGCGATTCGCCCCGCTGGAAAACCGAAGGCAACTGGTCGCCGCAAATCATCAACCTGGGAGAGCTTGGAGCGCCGCCGACCGTGGAACAGGTTGCGCTGGCGATTGACCGATTGACGAAATAAGGCAATTGGCGGAAGGCAGCAGGAGTCGAACCTACCCGGGAGCGGCTGGCGCCCCCCACCGGGTTTGAAGCCCGGCCGCATCACCGGATACGTGTGCCTTCCATTGTCGTGGCGCCCTATCTTATCCCGAATCTGGGTTTTCTTGCCATCCGAACCAGTCGACTTCGCTGTCGCGCAACAGATGCGTGTCGCGCACACGGCGGGTATAACCCACGCGATCAAAAAATTCCAGGATCTGGATGGCGCGCTTGCGTCCCAGGCCGGTAGCGTCGCGCCAGCGAGCGGCGCTCACTCCCGCCGCTGCGTCTTGGCCTGGATTCTGTTCCGCTGCCAGGCTCGCCACCAGCGCGGCTAATTCGCGCACGCGGTCACGGTGGTAAAACAGGTCGCGCTCAATCTGATAGACCAGTCCTTGCCGCAGCAATTTACGCAGCAGTTGCCGCAGCTGTTCTTCCGGGATCTTGTGCGCCTGCGCTAGCGCCCGCAACCAGGGCGGGTCAAATCCGGCAGCAGCCAGCGCCGGCAGCAGCTGCTGCGCCTGCGCCTGTTCGCCGTCCGAGAGCGATACCGCGTGTTGCGGCAGGTGCAGCCAGGGTCCGCTGCGCTGGATCGTCGCATCGCCAATGAGGGAGCCGATGACAGCCTGCCACAGCGCGTTGTCCAGGGCCGGCAGCGCCATCCGCCGCAGGCGCGCGGCGTCCACGCCTTGTTCGTCGGGAAAGCGCGCATGGAAATCCGCGAGAGCAGCGACCGCCAGCGTCTTTAGCGACTGCCACTGTGCAGCCAGCATCACAAAATTGTCTTGTTCCTGCGAATTGGTCGCAATGGATTGCGCGCCTTCGGGCAATTGCAGTGTAGTGGACGGCAGTCCGCTCAGCTGCATCAGCATGGACAGGCGCATGCCTCCAGGCGATGCGGCTTGCAGCAACGCACTGATGCCGGCGCCGTCCAGCATCTGTTGCAAGGCGTCGAGCCAGGCCTGGCGTTCTGGCGCACGCCGTTTGCGCGCCGGGGCGAGCGGATCCAATACGTGGCCGCCGCCTATCGTCATGTTTGCCTGCGCATTGCGGACGATGAACCGATCGCCAGGAATGGCGCAGACGGGAAATTCGAATATCAGCTGCACCCTGCCGCGGCCGCCGGCAGCCAGCGCATTCTCCTCCAGCAGCGCGACCTGGGCGACCTGATGCAAGGTGCCCAGGTGAACATGCAGCGGCGAACGGTTGCGCAGCGTGACGCCGGCCTGGGCCGACAGCTGAAGTTCGACATCGATCCGTGTCGACGCAGTCATTGCGGACGGAGCGGCCACCCAGTCGCCGCGCTTGACCGCATCCTTGTCGATACCGCTCAGGTTGAGCGCGCAACGCTGGCCGGCGTGGCCGCTGGCGGCGGGACGGTTTTGCACATGCAGGCTGCGCACGCGCACGGTATCGCCAGCCGGCATCAATGCCAGGTGGTCGCCAACCTGGACCTGGCCGGAGAAAACGGTTCCGGTCACCACGGTACCGTGTCCTGCAAGGGTAAATACGCGATCGATGGCCAGCCTGAACAGGCCGTCGTCGCGGCGCGGCGGCATGCGTTGCGCGGCTTCGTGCAAGTGCTGTCGCAGAGTCGCGGTTCCGGCATCTTGCGCATGATGCGCGGCGACGGCAAAGATCGGCGCGTCCGCCAATCCGGTGGATGCCAGCAATTGACGGATTTCGCGGGTGACTTCTGCAATGCGCGCGGCATCGACCCGGTCGGTCTTGGTTAAAGCGACCGCTCCGGTTCCGATGCCTAGCCACTGAAGGATTTCCAGGTGCTCGCGCGTTTGCGGCATGACGCCGTCATCGGCGGCGATGACCAGCAATGCGAAGTCGATGCCGGAAGCGCCGGCCACCATCGTGTGCACCAGGCGTTCATGGCCGGGCACATCGATGAACCCGAGTACTTCGCCGTTCGCCAGCGGCGTGTAGGCGTAGCCCAGTTCGATCGAAATGCCGCGCGCCTGTTCTTCCTTGAGACGGTCGGTGTTGACGCCGGTCAGCGCCTTGATGAGTGTGGTCTTGCCGTGATCGATATGCCCGGCGGTGCCGACGATCATATGGACAGACCTTGCAGCTGTGTGCTGAACAGGACTTCGTCATGCTGTTCCAGGCAGCGGCAATCCAGCCACAGCGCGTCGTCGGCGATCCGTCCTATGACAGGACGCGGCAGCTGGCGCAAGGCTTTCTCCAGCTTGTCGAGCGCACGGCCATGGCGTTTGCCGCCGTTGGCCGCATTGCCCGCGCGAATCACCAGGCCATGGCTAGGCAACTGGTCTACCGGCAGGGCGCCGCTGCCGATCTGGCTGGACATCGCCTCGGCGGCGACGGTGTAGTGTGTTCCCAGTGCATTCTGCAGCGCTGGCAGCAGGCGTTCGGACTGCGCTTTTATCGCCGTCTGGCTGCGGGTAAGCAGGCGTAGCGTGGTCAGGCGCTCCGCCAGGAATTCCGGGGCCAGATACAGCCGTAGTACGGGCTCCAGCGCAGCCAGGGTGAGCTTGCCAACGCGCAGCGCGCGTTTCAGCGGGTTTTTCTTGATGCGGCGTATCAGGTCGGCGCGGCCGACGATCAGCCCGGCTTGCGGGCCGCCCAGCAGCTTGTCGCCGCTGAAGGTGACCAGGTCGGCGCCCTGGCGGATGGTTTCCCGTACCGTGGTTTCTCCGGGCAGGCCCCACTGCGTCAGGTCGACCAGGGTGCCGCTGCCAAGGTCGACCGTCACCGGCAGTCCGTGCGGCTGCGCCAGTTCCGCCAGCGTGCTCACTTCCACGCTGCGGGTGAAGCCGCTGATGGCGTAATTGCTGCAATGGACCTTCATCAGCATCGCCGTGCGTGCCGTGATGGCATTGGCGTAATCGGCAGGGTGGGTGCGGTTGGTGCTGCCGATTTCCACCAGTTTTGCGCCCGCGCGCTGCATGATGTCGGGGATGCGGAATGCGCCGCCGATCTCGACCAGCTCGCCGCGCGAGACAATCACTTCCTTTTTCTGCGCTAGTGCGTTGAGCATCAGCAGCACCGCGGCAGCGTTATTGTTGACGACGGTGGCGGCTTCGGCGCCGGTCAGTTCGCACAGGACATCTTCAACCAGGCTGTCGCGGTCGCCGCGGCCGCCGGTTTCCAGGTCGAATTCAAGATTGCCGGGACAGGTCAGCGCGCTGACCACCGCTTGCACCGCTTCGTCCGGCAGCAGGGCGCGGCCGAGGTTGGTGTGCAGCACGGTGCCGGTAAGGTTGAACAGCGCGCGCAGGTGCAGCCGGCTGGCGGCTGCCAATTGTTTCTCGAGAATGTCGATAAGCTGCGAATCATCCACGTCTGCAGGTATCAGCTTGCCGGCCAGGGCATCGGCTCTCAGCTTGTCCAGGTGTTTGCGCAGCGCTGCGGTCAGCTGGGTCCGCCCGTACAGCGCAAGCAACGGTTTGATGTCTGCCAGGTTCAGGACGCGGTCCACCGAGGGAATGTCGCTGGCGGAAGCCTGTGGGGCTGCGCCTGTCGCGGCCGGCGTGGTTGCTGCAGCCATTCAATTCTCCATGGATTGCCAGAGCAAGGGATTGCCGCGCCGGCGTGCGTAAGCAGTTTCACCCATCAGCAGGTCCAGGGTTACGCTGGCAAGGTCATCGGCCAGCGGTTCGATATAGGGATCTTTCTCCTGGTAGAAGATTTTAAGCCAGCTATGGCATTCGTCGCAGGTTTCTGCCTTGATGGCGGCCGGACCGTCTTCTATGGCCTGGTAAGCAATGCCTTTCGTGGAGTCGCAATGGCTGCACTTGATGCGCACCATATGCCATTCGGCGGCGCACATGCTGCATTGCAAATAACGATGGCCCTGCGACTGCCCATCCATCCGCACCACGCTGGCGACCGGCAGCGAACCGCAGCATGGGCACAGGCCGGGCGTATCGAGCAGCGGCACGTCGCGTTCGCTGAAGCGGGTTACCAGGTCGCAGCACACTACCTGCAGGGCTGCGGTGTAGAACGGCGCAGTGGCCGGATCGACGATTTCATCGTTGCCGCGCAGGATGGCTTCGGCTTGGCTGTCGCGTTCGTTTGCACTGGTTTGCCGGATACGGACTATCAACTGCGCCGCGGCCGCCGGGATGCCGCCGGCTGTTGCGACGCGTTCCAGCAGCTGGTCCAGGATTGCTTGCCAATGCGGGCTGCGCACCTGGTCCGCCGCCAGGATCAGCGGCATCAAATGCGTGTGTGCGAGGTTGATGCGGGCCTGGTCCCGGGCTTGGTCGTCCGGTTCGCCGGCCAGTTTGTCCAGGGCCAGCTGCTGTGCTTCCACCAGCACCGCCATCAGGCTCAGGTATTCGCCGATGGCGTTTCCCGGCGCAAGCTGTTTCAGGCGTTGCGCGCGGTTGCTGAATACGCTGGCACGCTCCGGCAGCCGGATGCGTGGAATGGCGTTGTGATCAAGTGCTTCAATTTCGCCCGGTTCGAGAATGCGTTGCAAGGTAATCCCTTCATTCGCCTGTCATTTTCCGGTACCACGCCGGGTGATGCTTGCGCGCCCAGGCGCGGCTGACGGTGCCGCGCGTCATGGCGCCCACCGTTCCCTTGATCCATAGCGCGGCATAGATATGCACGACGATGCCGACGATCAGCAGGAAACCGCATAGCGCATGCAGCACAACCGCCGCCCGGATGACGAGTATCGGGAACATCCAGGAAAACCAGGCGCGCCAGATGACGATGCCGGACAGCAGCAAGCCAATCATACAACCGATCATCATCCAGAACAGCAACTTCTGGCCGCCGTTGTAGCGGCCTACCGGCGGCAGGCTTTCTTCGCGGTTGTTGACTACGTCGCGTATGCCTTTCAGCCAGGCAATGTCGTTTTTTTCGATCAGGTTGTGCCGCCAGAATCCCAGGGCCAATATCGCAAAGCAAATGAACATCACCAATCCGATGAAGGGATGCAGGATCCGCGTCCATGGTCCGCCGCCCAGCACAAAGCTGAGCCAGAACATGGCGGGGTGGAACAGCGCCAGCCCGGACAGCGCCAGTATGACAAACGTGATGGCGACGATCCAGTGGTTGATGCGTTCCTTGGCGTTGTAGCGCTGGATCTTGTCTTGCTCTACGTCTCGTTCGGAATTGTTCATGGCGGCAGATCCTGCGAGGTGATATTGCTGCCGGGCGGCGCCGGCAGTTGCGCGCCGCGCCGAGCGGCATCGGTTTCTTCCCGTTCCGCCGCCTCGTCTTCCGCCGAGACTTCGTTCGGTCCGACCTTGATATAGTGGAAAAACCCTGCCAGCGCAGTCAGCGCAATGCCCGCCAGCGCCAGCGGCTTGGCGGCGCCTTTCCACAAGCCGACCAGCGGGCTGATGCGTGGATTGTCGGGCAAACCGTGATAGAGCGACGGCTTGTCGGCGTGGTGCAGCACATACATGACATGGGTGCCGCCCACGCCTGGCGGGTCGTACAGCCCGGCCTTGTCGAAACCGCGTTCCTTGAGGTCGACGATGCGCTCTGCCGCATGCTCCTTCATGTCTTCCTTGGTGCCGAACACGATGGCGCCGGTAGGGCAGGTCTTGACGCAGGCCGGCTCCTGGCCCACGGCCACGCGGTCCGAACACAGCGTGCATTTATAGGCCTTGTTGTCCTTCTTTGAAATGCGCGGCACGTCGAACGGGCAGCCGGTTACGCAATAACCGCAGCCGATGCAGTTCTCTTCATGGAAATCGACGATGCCGTTGTTGTACTGGACGATGGCGCCGGGCGAAGGGCAGGCTTTCAGGCAGCCGGGATCTTCGCAGTGCATGCAGCCATCCTTGCGGATCAGCCATTCGAGATTGCCGTCCGGGTTTTCGTATTCCGAGAAACGCATCACGGTCCATGAATGCTCCGTCATGTCGGGCGGATTATCCAGCACGCCGACATTGACGCCGACCTCATCGCGCAAATCGTTCCACTCCATGCACGCGGTCTGGCAAGCCTTGCAGCCGATGCATTTGGTGACGTCGATCAGCTTGGCGACCGTGCCCGTCACCGGCTCGCGCACGCCGGGCGGCGGCGTAGTGGTGGCGGACACTCGCTTGATATCTAATGATTGCAGTGCCATGGCTTCTCCTATGCTTTCTCGACCTTGACCAGGAACGACTTGAATTCCGGTGTTTGCGAATTGCCGTCCCCCACGCCAGGCGTCAGCGTGTTGGCAAGGTAGCCCGGTTTCGCCACGCCCTTGAACCCCCAGTGGATCGGGATGCCGACGTGGTGCACAGGTTTACCTTCAATCATCATTTTCTTGATGCGCTTGGTCACCACCGCCACGGCGACGATATAGCCGCGCTTGGAGCTGACCCTGACGCGCTCGCCGGCGACCACGCCGACTTCTTTCGCCAGTTCTTCGCCGATCTCGACAAACTGCTCGGGCTGGAGGATGGCGTTGAGGCGCGCGTGCTTGGTCCAGTAATGGAAATGCTCGGTGAGCCGGTAGGTGGTGCCGACATGCGGAAAGGCGTCGGCCTTGCCGAACATGGCGCGGTCGTCAGGGAACACGCGTGCGCCCGGGTTGCTGGTCGCCGCCGGATTCTTGGGAAACAGCGGGTTATAGCCGACCGGCGTCTCGAACGGCTCGTAATGCACCGGGAATGGCCCTTCGGCCATGCCGGCGCGGGCGAAGAAACGCGCTACGCCTTCCGGGTTCATGATGAACGGTCCCATGCCGCCGGCAGGCGCCTCGTCCACCTTGAAATCGGGGACATCGACGCCGCCCCATTTCTGGCCGTTCCAGCCGATCAGCTTGCGTTTGGCGTCGAACGGCTTGCCGTTGAGGTCGCATGACGCGCGGTTATACAGGATGCGCCGGTTGGCCGGCCACGCCCACGCCCAGTTCAGGGTCTGGCCGATGCCGGTCGGATCCGAGTTGTTGCGGCGCGCCATCTGGTTGCCGGCTTCGGTCCAGCAGCCGGCGAAAATCCAGCAGCCGCAGGCGGTGCTGCCGTCGTCGCGCAGTTCGGCAAAACCCCCCACCTGTTCGTTTTTCTTGCGCACGATCTTGGCCGGATCCTTGGGGTCGGCCAGGTCGCTCAGCGCGCGGCCGTTGTATTCCCTGGCCAGCTCGTCCGCGGTCGGGCTCTCCGGATTGGCGTAGGGCCAGGCCAGGTTGACGATAGGGTCTGGGTATTTGCCGCCGTCCTTGACATACATCTTGCGGATCTTCAGGAACAGTTCCGACATGATTTCCAGGTCGCTGCGCGCTTCGCCGGGAGGTTGCGCGCCCTTCCAGTGCCATTGCAGCCAGCGGCCGGAGTTGACCAGCGAACCGTCTTCTTCGGCAAAGCAGGTGGTCGGCAGGCGGAATACCTCGGTCTGTATCTGGCCCGGGTCGACGTCGTTGAATTCGCCATGGTTTTTCCAGAACTCGGAAGTCTCGGTGGCCAGCGGATCCATGATGACCAGGAACTTCAGCTTGGCCAGGCCGGCGCCGATCTTGCCCTTGTCCGGAGCCGCCGCCAGCGGGTTGAAGCCCTGTGCGATGTAGCCGTTGACCTTGCCTTGCTTCATCAGCTCGAACACCTGCAGCATGTCGTACGGCTTGTCCAGCTTGGGCAGGTAGTCGAAGGCCCAGTTGTTGTCGGCCTTGGCGGCGTCGCCCCACCATGATTTCATCAGGCTGACGTGGAATTTCCCGTAGTTCTGCCAGTAGCTCAGCTGGTTCGGGCGCAGCGGCTTGCTGGCGCGGGCGGCGATGTACTTGCCGTAATCCTGTTCGGCTTCGGAAGGCAGCGTCATGTAGCCCGGCAGCAGGTTCGTCATCAAGCCGAGGTCGGTCAGGCCCTGGATGTTCGAGTGGCCGCGCAGCGCATTCATGCCGCCGCCGGCAATGCCGATATTGCCGAGCAGCAGCTGCACCATGGCGCCGGTGCGGATGATTTGCGATCCGATCGAATGCTGGGTCCAGCCGAGCGCGTACAGGACGGTGCCGGCGCGCGTCGGCGAGGCGGTGGATGCCAGCATCTCGCAGACCTTCAGGAATTTCTCCTTGGGCGTGCCGCAGACGCTTTCCACCATTTCCGGCGTATAGCGCTCGTAATGCTTTTTCATCAGGTTGAAGACGCAGCGCGGATGGGCCAGGGTCGGATCGGTCTTGACGAAACCGTCGTCGCCCAGCTCGTAGTCCCAGGTGGTCTTGGCGTAGTTATGCTTTTCCGCGTTGTAGCCTGAGAAAATGCCATCCTCGAAGGTATAGTCTTCGCGCACGATAAACGTGAAGTCGGTGTAGTTCTTGACGTACTCGTGCTGGATCTGGTCTTTTTCCAGCAGGTAGCGGATGACCCCGCCGAGGAAAATGATGTCCGTGCCGGTGCGGATCGGCGCGTAGAAATCCGCCACCGAGGCCGAACGCGTAAAGCGCGGATCGACCACGATCAGCTTCGCCTTGTTATGCGCCTTGGCTTCCGTCACCCACTTGAAACCGCAGGGATGGGCTTCGGCGGCATTGCCGCCCATGATCAGTATTACATCCGCATTCTTGATGTCGACCCAATGATTCGTCATCGCTCCACGGCCAAACGTCGGGGCAAGACCTGCCACCGTCGGACCGTGTCAGACACGCGCCTGGTTGTCGAACGCCAGCAGCCCGAGGCTGCGCATGGTTTTATGCGTCAGGTAGCCAACCTCATTGCTGCTGGCCGATGCCGCCAGCATGCCTGTGGTCAGCCAGCGGTTGACGGTCAGTCCCTGCGGCGTCTTTTCGACAAAATTGGCGTCCCGGTCCTGTTTCATCAGGGTCGCAATGCGGGTTAAGGCATCGTCCCATGACATCCGTTTCCATTCCTTGGAGCCGGGCGCCCGGTATTCGGGATATTGCAGGCGGCTGGGGCTGTGGATGAAGTCGAGCAGGGCCGCGCCTTTGGGACAGAGCGTGCCGCGGTTGACCGGATGGTCTGGATCGCCCTCGATATGGATGATGCTGGCCTTGGCATTCTTTGCGCCGTCGCCGAGGCTGTACATCAGGACGCCGCAGCTGACTGAGCAGTAGGGGCAGGTGTTACGGGTTTCGGTAGTGCGAGCCAGCTTGTAGCTGCGTACCTCCGCCAATGCCGGCGCCGGCGAAAATCCCATCAGCGCCAGGCTCGAACCTGCCAGGGTAGCGCCAGTCGTCTTAAGGAACTGGCGTCTTGACATGTGAACCATGGGTAGACCTCTCTTTGTGCATTAATGCCAAATCGCGTCGGAGCATGCAGTTTTATTATAGGATGGATTATTGTTTGCCAACAGAAGGAAAATGTTGCGGCTCCGCTGCCCGCGCAAATTCTTCACCTGGCCGGATACCTCGCCTGTTATTTAATTGATAATTCCAAGGAAAGTCAGGCAAGCCTGCAGTTCACGCCGCCATGGCAACACGGCATAATACGGCCATGGAACAACAAATTCTCGAAATCGACATTGCCGACTGGCAGGTCAGCACCCCGAACTCGGCCTGGATTTCCGCGCTTGAGGCCGGAAAAGTCCTGTATTTCCCGCATCTCAGCTTCAGCTTCACGGCCGACGAACGGCGCTTCCTGACGCCGGCGATCCGCGATCCCAAGAGCCGCAATATCAGCCTGGACGCCAACGGCAAGCTGAAGGGAGCGCTGGGCGACGCTGCCGATCAAGAGGCGTTGGCCAGCATGATCGGACGTTTCCGGGCGCAAGCGCAGCAGCTGATCCACTCTTTGCTTCCGGCCTACGCCGACAGCCGCAGCGAATTGCGCATGGCGCCCACCAGCTATCGGCCGATGCAGGTGGAAACCCGCGCACAGTCGTGGCGTGCCGATGACCGCCGCTTGCACGTCGATGCTTTTCCGTCGCGCCCTAATTACGGTGAGCGCATCTTGCGCGTATTCGCCAACGTCAATCCGGACGGCGTGCCGCGCATATGGCGTGTCGGCGAACCTTTTGAAGATGTGGCGCAACGCTTTTTGCCCAGGGTAAAAGCTTATTCGCGCTGGCAAGCGCAGGCGTTGCATGCCTTGCATGTCACCAAGTCGCTGCGCAGCGAATACGATCACCTGATGCTGCAGCTGCATGACGCCATGAAGTCGGATCCGGCCTATCAGAAAGACGGCCCGCAGGTGACGCAGCCGTTTGCCGCGGGCTCGGTATGGGTATGTTTTTCCGACCAGACGCCGCATGCGGTGATGGCTGGCCAATACATGATGGAGCAGACCTTGCACCTGCCGGCAGCCAAGCAATACGATCCCGGCGCCAGCCCGCTGGCGATCCTGCGCCGCCTGACCGGCCGTGCGCTGACCGAATGAAGGCTGCATCGGGTTTTGATGCGGGGCGGGCCTGGCGCATTCGTCTGTTGTATTCCGCGGTATGGTGGCTGGCGATGCCCCTGGTATTGCTGCGTTTGTGGCGCCGCGGCGGCAAGGAGCCCGGCTACCGCCAGCATGTGGCGGAGCGCATCGGCTTTTACCCGCCCATCGCGCCGGCGCCGGCGTCGCGCAAATTTCTTTGGGTGCATGCGGTTTCGGTAGGTGAAACGCGCGCTGCCGAACCCTTGATAGCGGCGCTGCTCGATGCCTATCCGGAACACGCGGTCCTGCTGACGCACATGACCGCGACCGGCCGCGCCACGGGACAAGCCTTGTTCGGCAAATCGCCGCGCGTGCTGCAATGTTTTCTTCCTTACGATACCGGCTGGATGGCCGGCCGCTTCCTGCGCCATTTTTCACCGGTATTGTGCGTGCTGATGGAAACTGAAGTGTGGCCGAACCTGATCGTCCAGTGCGGGCGCCGCAAGGTGCCGGTGGTGCTGGCCAACGCGCGCCTGTCGGAGCGCTCCCTGCGTCGCGGCAAGCGTTTTTCCACCTTGATGACCGAAGCTGCCAGCGGCATGTCTTGTGTCGGCGCGCAGACCGAAGCGGATGCTGCACGCTTGCGGCAACTCGGTGGCGACAATGTACAGGTGACCGGCAACCTGAAATTCGACGTCACGCCGGCTCCGGCCTTGCTGGCGGTCGGCGCCGCAATGCGGGAGCAGATCGGCAGCCGCCCGGTGCTGCTGTGCGCCAGCACGCGCGACGGTGAAGAGGAACTGATCCTGGAAGCCTTGTTCAAGCGCAGCCAGGACACTGCCTACGCCAATTTGCTGACCATCATTGTCCCGCGCCATCCGCAGCGTTTCGACGAAGTGGCCGCCATGGCCACAGCGAAGGGCTTGCCGCCGCTGCGCCGCACCCGCCTCGGCGGGCAGCCGGTGCCGCCGCAGGTGAAGGTGCTGGTCGGCGATTCGATGGGAGAAATGTTCGCCTATTACGCCGCTTGCGACGTGGCGTTCATCGGCGGCAGCCTGCTGCCGATGGGCGGGCAAAACCTGATCGAGGCATTTGCAGTCGGCAAGCCGGTCTTGATCGGACCCCATACTTTCAATTTTTCAGACATCACCGAACAAGCCATTGCGGCCGGCGCAGCGCAACGGGTGAGCGACGTCGGCCAGATGCTGGACACCGCCCTGCAACTGTTGCAGGCCGGCCCGCAACGCCAGGCGATGGGCGAGCAAGCCATCCATTTCGCGCAGCTGCATCGAGGCGCCACCGCGCGCACCATGGCCTTGCTGGCGCCGTTTATCTGACCTTGCCTGTCAACCATGCATGCATCTTTTATCGTCACCAAAGTGGTCAGCGCGCTGCTGCTCCTGCCAACCAACCTGATCTTGCTGTGTATTGCGGGCATGCTGCTGCGGCGCGTTTTCCCGCGCATCGGCATGGCGCTCAGCCTGGGGTCATTGCTGCTGCTGGTAGTGCTCAGCAGCAAGGCCGGGGCTTTGTTGCTGGTGGCGCCGCTGGAGCAGCGCGCTCTGCCGCTGGCGGCGGGCGCAGCCGACGGCGCGCAAGCCATCGTCATATTGGGTGGAGGCAGGCTGGCAAATGCGCCGGAATACGACGGCGGCGATACGCCAAATTATTGGACCTTGGCGCGCTTGCGCTACGGCGCCAAATTGCAGCGCCGGACCGGGCTGCCGATACTGCTGTCGGGCGGCACGCCTGACGGTTCCAGGATATCGGAGGCGGCCGTCATGGCAAAAAGCCTGAGGGACGATTTTGCGACGCCGGTCAAATGGCTTGAAGAGGCATCTGACGACACCAAGCAAAATGCAAAATTCTCCGCTCAGATTTTACGGCAAGCGAAAGTCCAAAAGATCATTCTGGTGACTGATGCCGTGCACATGCCCCGCGCGCAATTGTTGTTCGCTCAAACGGGGCTGCAGGTGGTTGCTGCTCCAACAGTATTCCTCAGCCGGGACCGGTTTACCCTGCTAAGTTTCTTGCCGTCTGGCGAAGGCATGCGTTACAGCGGATATGCGTTGCACGAATGGCTGGGGTTGCTCTGGTAGGGGAACGGCAGGATTTTTCCGGGCAAATCGGAACTGTGCAACCTTGAACCAGCTCAAATTTTGGAAAAGCAATCGGATTTGTAAGGGTTTGTACCGATTTGTAAGTTATTGATTTATATAGGGGGTTTTAATGACATGAGGAACCCAAGTTTGCTATCCTTCGCTATTTCGCAAAAAAAGCGGCCTCAAGAGCTTGCGTTCCGACATGTGCTTTTTTACAAATTCCGCTCGATTGAGTTTCTATCCTTGAAGCTTGATGATGCATATATTATAAGTCAGTAAGGATTGCAATTGAGTATCAACACATCTTGTAACTCTGCTTCAGATAATGTTCTCAACCCCAATGCTGTGCACGTGGCCTTCGGTGTTGATACTAATTATTTTCGAGGCATGGGCGTCAATATTACCTCTATTGTTAAAAACAATCCTGATGTGGTTTTTATTTTCCATGTGTTTGCTTTTTCGATTACCGATGACAGCCGGCGCCGGTTGCAGGAATTGGAAGCCAGCCACAATATTTCCATAATAATTCATATCCTGCACACGGATATATTGTCTGAATTCTCTCAATTTCCTTGTTTTTCGCAACACCCGCTTGGCACATTTATCCGGATATTGATCCCCAATTTAATGCAAGGGATCGCCGGCAAGGTCCTGTATCTTGACGCAGACATCCTGTGCATGGGGAAAATTGACGAGTTATTGCCGATTGAAATGAACGACTGCATTGCCGCAGTTGTACACGATGAGCTTGAAACTACGGTAAAGACGCAGGTTGCGGCATTACATCTGCAGCATCATGAATATTTCAATGCTGGCGTAATGTACATTGACGTCAATAATTGGGTGGCGAACGATACGCAAAACAAGGCGCTCACGGTTCTTTCAACCCAAGAATTGCGTTTCGCCGACCAGGATGCGTTGAATGCCGTACTCAATGGACGTGCAAAATACATTGATGACAAATGGAATTACCGCTATCACCTGGTGGATTTTCTCAGCAAGGGCGGCACACGCCTGAATGTGACGAAGCCGTTTGTGTTCATGCATTTCACAGGCCCGGTAAAGCCTTGGCAATCCTGGTGCCTGCATGAAGCCAGGTCGATATTCGTCGAATACCAGTCAATGTCTTCCTGGGCCGACATGCCGCTGGACCCTCCGAAAAGTGTCAGGGAATTAAAGTTGTTTTCGAAATTCCTGATCAAGCAGCACAGGATCGTTGAGGGAATCGGATGGCATGCGAAATATTTATGGCTAAGATTCATGAATAATGTAAAAAAATACACTTGACCATAAATATCCTGTTTGTGCCTTCATGCGTGTTTTTAGGAAACTAAAATAGCATTAATTTGAAACCGGGTCTAAATTTCAGTTGTCGGAATAATATGGCGATGTATTTATTTCTAAGCGCTATAACATTTGCAAATCGGAGAAATACTTGCGTTACGTGAAATTGTTGATTGCTTCCATCGTCATAGCTTTTTATACATTGGCATTGGTTGTAGATCGTGCGGCCGGTGTGCTTTTTGCCTTATTGTTATTGTGCAGCCTGATTTTTCTTGCCTCCAGAAGATATCCGGACGATAAATCATTTGGCCAGGTGATGAAAGGCTATTGGCCGCTTTGCCTGGCAATGTGCGCTCCTTTGGTTGCGGTATTTGCTAACCAGCTTGCATCCGGTCACTTCGCGGGCAGGACTTATGACCCGCTACTTCGGCTTGCGGTGTTTGCCTTGATTTTCTGGATTCTCTCGTTCTTGCCGATCAGGTACATGAAACATGTGCAATGGGCCCTGGTCATAGGCGCATTTCTGGCGGTTGTCAAAATCTATATCCTTACGGACGGCGGAGCCACGCGTTATGGAACAGATTTCATTCCCATCATCATTTTTTCCGAAATGGCCCTGTTGCTGGGGGTATTCTCGGTATTTTCGATCGCGTGGAACAAGCCTGGCAATAAGTTGGCCATATTATTCAAAATTGCAGCGCTTTGTACCAGTTTGTATGTCGCCTATTTATCGCAATCACGCGGGGTCTGGCTGACGATACCGGTTTTTATTGCGCTTGCCTGCCTGGTAACCAAAAACATCCGCACCAGTTATAAATTATCTGTCGTAGTTTTTTTTATAATATTAATTGGCGCCGTCGCCCACTACGGTCAAATTGTCAAAGAGCGAGTATCTGTTGCCGAAAGCGATATGACCCAGTATTCCGGGGGAGAAAATGTCGACACTTCTCTCGGCATCCGTCTTCAGCTATGGCGAGGATCCTGGGTGCTGTTTACAGAACACCCGATTTTCGGAGTCGGGGTAGAAGGATTCCCGAAAGCATTGGAAGAATTGTCGGAGAGAAATGTCATTACGCCGGTCGCAGCAGGTTTTCCGCATTCCCATAACGAAATATTATTCATGATGTCCAGGCTGGGATTATTCGGGCTGTTTGCATTATTGGCATTATATTTTGTGCCGGCATATTATTTTTTACGCGATATACGCAATGATGACCATGAGGTTCGATATACGGCCGGGATGGGAGTAGCGCTCTGTCTTGGTTTTATCGTCCTGGGGCTGGTGGATGTTATATTTTTATGGTGGGAAATCTATCCTTACTATGCCTTGAGCATTGCGTTTTTCCTGACGTATATCATCAAGCGTAAAAAAATCCTGGCGGAACAGGGGCAGCTATCTTAATCTGCCCGGATTCATATGCCGTCTGGATTCATGTTCTGCCAGCGCCATGAGTCGCTGCATATGACATCCAGCCCTCGTGTGGCCCGCCAGTCGAGGATTTCCGAGGCTAAAGACGGATCTGCGTAGTAGGCGGCGACGTCACCCGAGCGTCTTGGCACAATTTCATAGGGAATCGGGCGCCCGCATGCTTTTTCATAAGCGTGAATTACCTCAAGGACGCTGATCCCATGTCCTGCGCCAAGATTCACGGTGAACGATCCATTGCCGGATGCACCGTCATCAAGCAGATGCGATACCGCCGATACATGCCCCTCCGCCAGGTCCATTACATGGATATAGTCGCGCACGCCGGTGCCATCCGGGGTAGGGTAATCACCGCCATATATGCGTAATTTCTCCAGTTTGCCCACTGCAACCTGCGCGACATAAGGCATCAAATTATTTGGAACGCCGCGCGGATTTTCACCGATCAACCCGCTCTTGTGTGCGCCGACCGGGTTGAAATAGCGCAAATATCCTATTTTCCAGTCACGATCCGAATGTTCGAGATCGCGCAGGATTTGCTCGCCCATCAATTTTGTCTGGCCATATGGACTGGTTGTCCGTAAAGGCGCGTCCTCTTTGATCGGTACTGAATCGGGATCGCCGTAGACCGTGGCCGATGAGCTGAATACCAGGGTTTTTACGCTATGCCGTGCCATCACCGAACATAAATTCAACAAGCCGTTCAAATTGGTGTCGTAGTAGGTCAATGGCTTTTCTACCGATTCTCCCACTGCCTTCAGTGCGGCAAAATGAATGGCTGCGTCGATTTTATGCTGCTGGAAAATGGAGTCGAGCAGGGATGCATCCCGTACGTCGCCTTCAATAAAATTCAGTGTTGACTGGGTAATCGCAGAAATGCGTCCAATCACTTCCATGCTGCTGTTGCAGAAATTATCCAGGCCGATCACGTCATACCCGGCCTCAAGCAGGGCGCACCAGGTATGAGAGCCAATATATCCGGTGGCTCCGGTCAGGATGATGGTTTTCTTCATGGGGAATGTATTTCAATCCATATTGGGGGCAGAGACAAACTGTAATGGTAAAAAAAACGCCGCACAAGTGCGGCGTTTTGCAGGACTCAAGCCCAGGACGGTTATTTCGTCGCCGCCACCACGGTATTTTCATTCAAACCGCCACCCAGCGACCGGTACAGGTCGATCGCATTGTTCAGGCGCAGCTGCCGCGTCTGGATCAGGGACTGCTGCGCCGAGAACAGGTCACGCTGCGCATTCAGGCGGTCGGTCGAACTGGCGATGCCGTTCTTGTAGCGCAGTTCGGTCAACTTCACCCGCTGTTCCTGCGCCTTGAGGAAGGCATCCTGGGCTGCCAGCTGTTCTTCCAGCGTGCCACGGGCAACCAGTGCATCGGCAACTTCCCGGAATGCGCTCTGGATGGTTTTCTCGTAGCTGGCAATCGCCAGGTTCTTGCGGATCTCGCTCAGCGACAGGTTGGCGCGGTTGCGGCCGCCCTCGAAAATCGGCAGCGTCAGCTGCGGCACGAACGACCAGGTGCGGCTGCCGGCCGAGAACAGGCTGCCCAGCGATGTGCTCGCATTGCCGATTCCCGCCGTCAGCGAGATGGTCGGGAAGAAGGCGGCGCGCGCTGCACCGATATTGGCGTTGGCGGAACGCAGCTGCTGCTCCGCTTCACGGATATCGGGACGGCGGTTCAACAGATCGGAAGGCAGGCCGGCCGGGATCTCGGTGACGATTTGCTCATCCGACAGCGATTGCGGCGCGGGCAGGTCGCCTAACGGCTTGCCGACCAGCAGAACCAAGGCGTTGGTGGCCTGGCCGCGCTGGCGCACCAGCGTCGCCAGCGATACGCGGGCAGACTGCACCAGCGTTTCGGAGTTGCGCAGGTCGAGTTCCGACGAGGCGCCGACATCAAAACGCATCTTGTCCAGCTTGTAGTCGTCCAGGCGGCTGTCCAGGGTCTGCTGCGCCAGCCTTTGCTGCTCGGCATACGACTGCTCGGTCAGGTAAGCCTGGGCAACTTGCGAGATCAGGCTGATCTGCGCCGCCTGGCGTGCTTCTTCGGTCGCCAGGTAGCTCGCCAGGGCGGCATCTTTCAAGCTGCGCACGCGGCCGAAAAAGTCCAGCTCGAACGAGGTCATGTTCAAGCCGACCTGGTAAGCGGTGCCAACCGCGTTCTGGCCCGGCACCAGCTGGTACGTGGCGGTACGGCCGCGGGTGCGGCTGAAATTGCCGTCGAAGTTGGGCAAGGCGTCGGCCGCCGTGATGTCGTACTGCGCGCGCGCCTGCTCGATGTTCAAGGCAGCAGTGCGCAGGTCACGGTTGTTTTCAAGCGCCGAGGCGATCAGCGCTTGCAGCCGCTGGTCCGGGAAAAACTGGCGCCAGCCGAGCGCCGCCGCATCCAGCTGCGCCTGGCCGTCGGCGGCAGCCGGATAGCTGCCGGCCACCGGCGCTTCCGGCCGTACGTAGGTCGGCGCCATGGTGCAACCCGAGAGGACCCCTGCCAAGAGCAGGGCGCCGGTCAGTTGCTTGGGTAAGTACGCCGTAATTGCCATATTAAACATGCTGATTCTCCACATCTATTTTCTGATTGGCCGCATGCAGCTTGCGTTGGCGTTCGCTGCCTTTGAATAGTTTGCGCACCACCACGAAGAACACTGGCACCAGGAATACCGCCAAGGCCGTCGCTGTGATCATGCCGCCCATCACGCCGGTACCGATTGCGCGTTGGCTGCCTGAACCGGCGCCGGTCTTGATCGCCAGCGGCAACACGCCCAGGATGAAAGCGAACGAGGTCATCAGAATCGGCCGGAACCGCAGATGCACAGCTTCCAGCGTCGCTTCGATCAGGCCCTTGCCTTGCGCCTGCAGGTCTTTAGCGAATTCGATAATCAGAATCGCGTTCTTCGCCGACAAGCCGACCACGGTAATCATCCCGACCTTGAAGTAGACGTCGTTAGGCATGCCGCGCAAGGTTACGCCCAGCAATGCGCCGAGAATCCCCAGCGGTACCACCAGCATCACTGCCAGCGGGATGGAAGTGCTTTCGTACAATGCTGCCAACACCAGGAACACCGCCAGCAGCGACAATGCGTAAAGCATCGGTGCTTGCGAGCCTGAAGTCTTTTCTTCCAGCGACTGGCCGGTCCATTCAAAGCCGAAGCCGGGAGGGAGTTTCGCGGTCAACGCTTCCATCTCGTCCATCGCTTCACCTGTGCTGTGGCCAGGTGATGCGCCACCGGAGATTTTCATCGCCGGATAGCCGTTATAGCGCGTCAGCTGTACCGGACCGTTAGTCCAGTGCGAGCTGGTGAATGACGAGAACGGCACCATGGTTCCTTGGGTGTTCTTGACATACAACCTGGCCAGGTCTTCCGGTTGCAGCCGTTGCGGTGCATCGGCTTGCACGATTACCCGTTGTTGACGGCCCTGGTTAGGGAAGTCATTTACGTAGGAAGAGCCAAGCGCGGTCGACAGCGCGCTGTTGATGGCGTTGAACGAAACACCCAGGGCATTGGCCTTGTCGCGGTCGATATCGAGCTGCAGCTGCGGCGCATCTTCCAGGCCTTCAGGACGAACTCCAGCCAGGATCTTGCTTTGCGATGCCATGCCCAGCATTTGGTTACGCGCTGCGGTTAGCGCGGCATGCCCTTGTCCCGAACGGTCTTGCAGGCGGAAGGTAAAGCCTGTGGCGTTGCCCAGTTCTGGAATCGGCGGGGGATTCAAAGGATAGACGATGGCGTCCTTGATTTGCGTGAACACGCCGAATGCCTTGCCGGCGATTGCGTCGGCCGACTGATCCGGACCACGTTCGCTCCAGTCCTTGAGCGGTGTGAACACCAGGCCGGCATTCTGACCGTTGCCCGAGAAACTGAACCCGGTAATGGCAACCACATGGGCCACACCAGGCAATTTCGAATAGTAGTCTTCAATCGTCTTGATGACTTCCAAGGTGCGGTTGCTGCTGGCGCCGGAAGGCAATTGCACGTTGGTGATGATGTAGCCCTGGTCCTCGGCCGGCAGGAACGACGCCGGCAAGCGGGCATACAGCAAACCGACGCCTATCAGGATCGCGCCATATATCAGCAGGTAACGGCCGGTCTTGGTCAGCATCTTGGCGATAACGCCTTGATAGCCGTTGGTGGTCGCGTTGAACTTGCGGTTGAACCAGCCGAAGAAACCCTTCTTCTCGTGGTGATGTCCAGCTTCCACCGGTTTCAGGATGGTGGCGCACAGCGCCGGTGTCAGCGTGAACGCCATCAGCACCGAGAACACCATCGAAGCGACCATCGACAGCGAGAACTGGCGGTAAATCGCGCCAACCGCGCCGCTGAAGAACGCCATCGGGATGAACACCGCGATCAGCACCAGGGTGATACCGATCAGCGCGCCGGTGATCTGGCCCATCGCCTTGCGGGTTGCATCGCGCGGCGACAAACCTTCTTCGCTCATGATGCGTTCGACGTTTTCCACTACCACGATCGCATCGTCGATCAGGATACCGATCGCCAATACCATGCCGAACATGGTCAGGACGTTGATCGAGAAGCCGAACAGCAGCAGCGTGGCGAAAGTACCCATCAGGGCCACCGGCACAACCACGGTCGGGATCAGGGTGTAGCGGATGTTTTGCAGGAACAGGTACATCACCAGGAACACCAGGATGATCGCCTCTACCAAGGTCTTGACCACTTCTTCGATCGAAATCTTGACGAATTTCGAGGTGTCGTAAGGAATGGTGTATGTGACGCCGGGCGGAAAATACTTCGACAGCTCAGCCATCTTGGCATGGACTGCGGTAGCGGTGCCCAGCGCATTGGCAGTTGGCGACAACTGCACGCCGACGAAGGAAGTCGGCTTGCCGTCCAGCCGGCCGGCTGTCGCATAAGACTGGCCACCGATTTCAATACGCGCAACGTCGCGCAAACGTACCACCGATCCATCCGCATTGGCGCGCAACTGGATATTGCCGAACTGTTCAACCGTATTCAGCTGGCCGGTGACAACCACGGTGGCGGAAATCTGCTGAGTGCCAGGGCTAGGCAAATCACCGATGGTGCCGCCTGCGACCAAAGCATTTTGTGCAGTGATTGCAGTCGTGACATCGCCTGGCGTCAGATTGAGACCAACCAGTTTGGCTGGATCAATCCAAATCCGCATGGCGCGTTCAGTACCGAACAGCTGGGCCTGGCCAACGCCCGGCACGCGCTTGATTTCGTTCAGCACGTTGCGCGACAGGTAATCGCCGAGTGCAATCGGGTCGAGCTTGCCGTCACTTGAAGACAGGCCGATAAACATCAGGAAGTTGCTGCGCGACTTGGTCACTTGCACACCCTGTTGCGTGACTGCCGCCGGCAGGCGAGCTTCTACCCGCTTCAAGCGGTTTTGCACGTCCACTGCTGCCAGGTCGGCATTGGTTTCAGGCGAAAACGTCACGGTGATGGCTACCGTGCCGTTAGCCTGGCTTTGCGACTCGATATATTGCAAACCGTCGGCGCCGTTCATTTCCTGTTCAATCAGGCTGGTAACGCTATCGTCGAGGGTTTGTGCAGTTGCGCCAGGGTAGGTGGCGTTAACTACAATCGTCGGCGGTGCAATCGAAGGATACTGCGCCACCGGTAATTGCGTGATCGCCAAAGCACCCCCGAGCAGGATGAAGATGGCGAGCACCCACGCAAATACGGGGCGGTCGATGAAAAACTTGCCCATTGATAGGCTCCTTATTTAGCGGTAGATGTAGCAGCTGAGGCAGCTGCCGCGCTGGCGCTGGCGCCGGCCGCTGCAGCGGGTGCGGCTGTAGCTGCCGGAGCAGCATTAGGCTTCCATGGCGACGGATTGACCGGCGCGCCTGGCTTCACCTTTTGCAAGCCGTCAACGATCACCTTGTCGCCCGCTTTCAGGCCTTCGGCAACGATCCATTTGTCGCCTTGTGCGACATCGGCGATTACCGGCCGTACGGCCACTTTATTGTCAGCGCCGATCACGAACACCGAAGCGCCGTTGAGGTCGCGCTGGACCGCCTGTTGCGGCACGGTCAGGGCGGAGGCGTTGACTGCCTGCTCGAGCCTGGCGCGTACATACATGCCAGGCAACAGGCTGCGGTCCGGGTTAGGGAATTCAGCGCGCAGGGTGACCGAACCGGTGTTGGCGTCGACCGTCAGGTCGGAAAACAGCAGCTTGCCGGTTTGCGGGTAGGTGCGGCCGTCTTCAGTCACCAGGGTGACCTTGGCTTGGCCGGCGCCGGCGCTTTCCAGCTGGCCGTTCTTCATTGCCTGCTGCAATTTGAGGATATCGGTGCTGGACTGGGTCAGGTTGACGTAGATCGGATCGATCTGCTGCACCACTGCCAGCTGGGTCACTTCACCCTGGCCGACCAGTGCGCCTTCGGTCACCAGCGCCTTGCCGATGCGGCCGGAAATCGGCGAGGTCACGGTGGCGTAGCCGAGGTTGAGGCTGGCGGTCTGGCGTGCAGCCTTGGCGGATGCAACGTCAGCGGCAGCTTGCTTCTGGGTGGCAACGGTGTCGTCGTAATCCTGCTTGCTGACGGCATTGACATCCACCAGCGGTTTGTAGCGCTGCGCTTTCAGGGTCGCGGTAGTCAGGTTTGCTTCGGCCTTGGCCAAGGTTGCCTGGGCACTGTCGTAAGCGGCTTGCAACGGCGCCGGATCGATCTGGTACAGGGTCTGGCCTGCTTTTACATCGCTGCCTTCGCGGAAATTCCGCTTGAGCACGATGCCGGCTGCCCGCGCGCCGATCTGGGCGATGCGGGTAGCTTCCAGCCGACCTGGCAATTCCGTGGTGAGGGCGAGGCGTTCTGGGGCGATGGTGACGAATGAAACACCGGCTGGCGGTTGCGCTTGGGCTTCCGGCTTCTTGCCGCAGGCGGCAACAGCGGACAGGAGCGCGATAGCCAGGGTGATACGCGTGAGACGACTGATAGAGCTAACTGAATTCATAAAATTCTCGCACGGTAATTGAGGAAAGACTGCAGATCTGACAGGTGACTCTGTTTCTGGAATTGACATAGGATATATAAGTAATTGCTTTGTTGCACCGGATGCCTTGCCAGAAAGCGGGTGGAACAGCCGGAATCCTGCTATTATACATACATGCACGAATGTATGTGTTATGTCTGTATTGCTAATAAATTATTTGCTGCGAGCGCACAAAATATCGTAACAGTTTGGAGGTCGGCTTAAAATGGCTAGAAGTACAAAAGAAGAAGCACTGGAAACGCGAAGCCGCATCCTGGATGCGGCAGCGGAGGTGTTTCACCAGCACGGCGTGGCGCGCACCACGCTGGCCGACGTCGCCAGCGCCGCTGACGTGACGCGCGGAGCTATCTATTGGCACTTCAAGAACAAGAGCGATTTATTCGACGCCATGTGTGAGCGGGTGCGCCTGCCGATGGAAGCGATGATCGAAAAGACCGCCGACGAAAATGCGCATGATCCCCTGAACCAGTTCCGCAACAGATGTTTGTTCACCCTGCAGGAAGCGACGCTCAATCCGCAGTCGCGCAAGATTTTTGAAATTGTCCTGCACAAGTGCGAGCTGGTGGATCCGGAAGATCCTATCTATATCCGCCAGCATGAGTGTTTCTTGCAAGGCCGTACCGACATAGAACGCTTGCTGCGGTTCGCGATTGCAAAAGGTCAGCTGCCGCGTGAACTGGATCCGGTGATGGCCGCGGTCATGGTGCAAGGATTGCTGTTCGGCATCCTGAGCAACTGGACCTTCAGCCCGCACAGCTTTGATCTCGCCGACAATGTTTCAAAAGTAGTCGACAACTGCATCCACATGTTCAAGACATCGCCGTTCATGCTGAAAAACAACGATGCCTGATCCTGATGCACCGTTCCCGGGCCCCTCAGGAACACGTTCAATAAACAGCCGGCGTCAATAACACATTGATCTGCTGCAGGTCTTCTTCTTTCAAGGTGCCGACCGCCGACTTGAGTTTCAGGCTATTCATCAGCGTATCGTAACGCGCCTTGGCCAGATCCCTGCGGGTAGAGAACAGTTGCTGCTGCGCGTTCAGCACATCGATATTGATGCGTACGCCAACCTGGTAACCCAGCCGGTTGGAGTCCAGCGACGACTGGCTGGAAATCTCCGCCGCCTCATACGCCTTGATCTGGGCCAAGCCGCTGTTGACCCCCAGGTAAGCCTGGCGTGCATTCAACGCTGCGTTGCGGCGCGCGCTTTCCAGGTCCGAGCGCGCCTTGTCTTCCAATGCCACCGCTTGCCGCACGCTGCTGTTGACGGCGCCGCCGGCATACAGCGGGATGGTCCACTGCACGCCGATCGAGTTGTTCATCTGAGAAATGTTATAAAAAGGAATCGGGCTGCCGCTGACATCGGAGTGCGCGCGGCTGGCCACCAGGTCGACTGTCGGCAGATGGCCGGCACGGTTTTTCTTGATTTCGTATTTGGCGCTATCAAGCGCAATTTGCTGACCTACCACGCCGAAATTCTGCTCCTCGGCGCTGCTGACCCAGCTCTCGATCGCCGCCGGCTGCGGCGCGCTCAGCTGGACGCCGGGACGCAGGGTCGCCAGCGGCGCCGGCGGCTTGCCGATAATCTGCTGCAGCACGTTGCGGGCGACTTCCAGGTTATTGCTGGCGGCGATTTCCTGCGCAATCACCAGGTCGTAGCTGGCCTGGGCTTCGTTGGTGTCGGTGATGGTGGCGGTGCCGACTTCGAAGTTGCGCTTGGCGGAGGCAAGCTGCTCGGCAATCGCGCTTTTCTGGGCTTGCAAAGTAGCCAGCACGTCTTGCGCCGTCAGCGTGTCAAAGTAAGCCTGGCTGACGCGCAGCATCAGGTCCTGCACCGCCTGGGCAAACTTCACTTCGCCGGCAGCGACCGACAGCTTGCTTTCCTGGTACTGCTGCCAATACGCCGGACGGAACAGCGGCTGGGTGAGCTGCAGGCTGTAGTTGTTGGTGACGGTTTTCCAGGATTCCCCGGCGCGGCTGTAGTTGCCGCCGAAGCCGACCACCGGCAGCAGGGCGGCGCGGCCCTGGATGCTGGCCTCATTGCTGGCGCTGAGCGCGTAACGTGCGCTGGTGTATACCGGATCGTTGGCCAACGCTTGCTGATACGTCTGTACCAGATCGACCGCATGTGCATTTGCAGCCAGCAATGCACTTGCGATCAACGAAGCCATAAGGGTATTGCGCATTACACTCTCCGGAACGGTGGCGGCAGGCAGGTGTGGTCTGGTTCGGTTGGGTCGGGGCCTAGGTCAGCACGCCCTAGTAAGTCGGCATGGCCGGATCGACCTGCTGCGCCCAGGCGTGGACGCCGCCGGTCAGGTTGCTGACCGCGGAAAATCCGTGACGCTCGAGAAATGCAGCGACCTGCATGCTGCGCGCGCCATGGTGGCAGATACAGACGATCGCCTGGTCTTCTTCCAGGTCGTTCAGGCGCGCCGGCACTGTCTGCATCGGCATCAGCTGCGCCGCGGCGATGTGGCAGGTCTCGTATTCCCATGGCTCGCGCACGTCGAGCAGCAGCGGCGCCGGCCGTTGCGGGTCGGCGATCCAGGCGGCCAGTTCTGAAGCAGTGAGATGTTGCATGGGCGGGCTTAGAATTTGAAGTGGGAATGAACGGCAGCTTCGCGCAGCGGCTTGACGTTGGTTTCAAACAGGTGGACCGTGCTGTAGTTGCTGTCCGAAGTGCGGGTAATGATTTGTGCCGACATCACCGGCGCTTCGCCCAGGATGGCGACAATCCGGCCGCCGACATTGAGCTGCTTGAGGAAGGCGTCCGGCAGCGTCGACAGCGAGCCGGAAATCACGATCACGTCGTAAGTCTTGCTTGCGCCCTGGTCCCAGCCCTGGGCGCCGTTGCCAAGCATTACCTCGACATTGGTGATGCCATAGGCAGCCAGGTTCTTTTCAGCCAGCGCTTTCAGCTCGGGATCGATTTCAACCGTCGTCACATGCCTTGCCTTGTAGCACAGCAGGGCCGCCATATAACCCGAACCGGCGCCGATTTCCAATACTTGCTCATGTTTCTTCACGGCAGCTTGCTGCAGCAGTCGCGCTTCGACCTTGGGCGCCAGCATGCTTTCGCCGTTCGGGCCCGGCAGCGGGATCTCGGTATCGGAAAACGCCAGGCTCTTGTAGGCGACAGGAACGAATTCCTCGCGCCGAACTACCGTCAGCAATTCCAGCACGTCCAGTTCCAGCACGTTCCAAGGGCGAATTTGCTGTTCGATCATATTGAAGCGGGCTTGTTCGATATTCATGGTTAAGGCTCGGTAGTGAAAATAAAGGGCTCATTCTATCAAAGGCCACCCTCAAAACCTTAGGACTTGCGCAAAACTGCCCCAGCGGCGTTACTCCTCCTAGCCGTACGCCATACCGTCTTCGTCGTCGCGCCTTGCCGGGACAGTTTGGCGTAAATCCTGAAGCCAGGGCGCGCTACGGTTTGCTGAGCAAGCCGTGCAGGCAAAGATCGATAAAACTGTCCAGGTAACTGCCGGCATCCACAGGCTCCACGTGGCAGGGGTTGAGCGGTTGTTGCCACATCATCAGCATGATCACCGGCGCAATCAGTACGTTGGCGGTCTGGCGCACGTCGATCGCACGGAATTCGCCGCGCTCGATGCCACGCTGCAGCATGCGCACGATCATCGCTTCGCCGCGTTCGCTGACTTCTTCGCGGTGAAAAGCTGCGAGTTCAGGGAAATTGCCCGATTCGGCCATCAGCAGCTTGGTGATGCCAGCCAGCTTGGTGGCGCCGATGTGCTCCCACCAGCCCAGCAGGATTTCGCGGAACAGTTCGGCGCTGGGGCCCTGGTAGCCGTCGATGATGTCTTCCGCTTCAGCCAGCGCCGGCACTATGTTTTCGCGCACCACCGCCTTGAACAAATCTTCCTTGCTCTCGAAATACAGGTACAAAGTGCCCTTTGAGACGCCGGCCCGGGCCGCGACATCGCCCAGTCTGGTGGCGGCGAATCCGCGTTCGACGAACAGGTCCAGCGCGGCCGCCAGCAGTTCCTGCGGACGCGCTTCCTTGCGTCTTGCCCAGCGGGGTTTGGAGCTGAAAGGGCAGTTCATGAATCCTTGGTTTCCTCGGTTACCTGCTCGTTACTGACTTAAGAGTCAGTAATGTAAGCGGCAACCGCTGGAGTGTCAAGAAAGGTTGGCGTCTGCACTGGAACTTGAAGGATGCGCGGCGATTGCCGGTAGAATCTGGCCTTCGGTTAAATCGGCGTTGTTACAGGTTTCGGATGTTTGCAAAAAATACATGGATTGGCGGGGGCAGGGCATGAGCGTGCAAAGCATCGCTTGCCGTCCCGATTGCGGCGCCTGCTGCACGGCGCCGTCGATTTCGTCGCCGATCCCCGGCATGCCCGGCGGCAAGCCGGCTGGCGTGCGCTGCATCCAGCTGGACCAGGCCAACCTTTGCCGGATTTTCGGCAGTCCCGATCGTCCCGCGGTATGCGCCAGCCTGAAGCCGGCGCTGGACATGTGCGGCAATTCCCGCACGCACGCCATGCATTATCTGGCGACGCTGGAACGATTGACCGCCATGTAGGGTCTGTCAGCAGACAGAATAAGGAAAATCCGAATGCAAATGAAAAATTACATGCCTGTTACGAAAATGCCGGCGCTGCTGGTTTTGCTGGCGACTCTGTTGTTGTCTTCCTGTGCGGCCCTGATCGGACCGCGCGATGTCGAATTCCCATTGACCAAACTGCAGCAATCGGTAGACAAGCGCTTGCCGTTTTCCCAGCGTTACCTGGGCCTGTTCGAAATAACCGCCGACAAGGCCCAGCTCAGCTTGCCGCCCGAACAGAACCGCCTGGCCATGACAACCGACGTGGTCCTGACCATGCCGCTGCTGGGTAAGTCGTGGAACGGCAAGATGGCGATCTCGGGCGTGCTGTTCCTGGATAACCCGCATAACGCGGTGACATTGCAGGAGGCCAGGCTGGACAGCCTGGTGCTTGACGGCCTGGACAACACCTACGCTGCCCAAGTCACGCAGATCGGCAACCTGCTGGCGCGCCAGCTGCTGACCAACCTGCCGCTGTATACCTTCAAGCCGGAGGATTTGCGTTATGCCGGCGTCGCTTTCATGCCGACCAGGATCGGCACCCGGGCAGAAAATCTGGTGGTCACGTTTGAACCGGTAAAATAGCCGGCAGGTTTTAAGAAAACACTCGCAACAATACGACTGCCAGGGCGGTATCATTCGCCCGGCGCTTGATTTCCTTTCTCCTACTACTCCCACACTACATGGATATTATTCTTGCGTTAAAAGTGCTCATCATGGGCCTGGTCGAGGGATTCACCGAATTCCTGCCCATCTCGTCAACCGGCCACCTGATCCTGGCCGGCAGCTTGCTGGATTTCACCGCCGACATCACGCGGGAAAAAGCCGAAGTGTTCGAGATTGCCATCCAGGCCGGCGCGATTTTCGCAGTGTGCTGGGAATACCGGGCCCGCATCGGCGCGGTCCTGCGCGGCCTCACCAGCGACCCCAAGGCGCGCAAGCTGGTCGTCAACCTGATCATCGCATTCGTGCCGGCAGCGTTGCTGGGCCTGTTTTTCAGCAAGATGATCAAGGAAAAACTGTTTGCGCCTTTGCCGGTGGCGATTGCGCTGATCGTCGGCGGCTTCATCATCCTGTGGGTCGAGCGCCGCAACAAGGGCGGCGACCGTGTCGCCCGGGTCGAGTCGGTGGACGACATGAGCGCGCTCGATGCATTGAAGATCGGGATTGCCCAGGCGTTTGCGCTGATTCCCGGCACCAGCCGTTCCGGCGCCACGATCATCGGCGGCATGATGTTCGGCCTGTCGCGCAAGGCCGCCACCGAGTTTTCGTTTTTCCTGGCGATTCCAACGCTGTTTGCCGCCACCATCTATTCGCTGTACAAGGACCGCGCGCTGCTGTCCGCCGCCGACATCCCGCTGTTTTCGATCGGCACCGTTGCCGCGTTTGTTTCGGCATTCCTGTGCGTGCGCTGGCTGCTGCGTTATATCAGCAGCCATGATTTCACCGTGTTTGCGTGGTACCGGATCGTGTTTGGCCTGGTGGTGATCGTGACCGGCTACACCGGCTGGGTGAATTGGGCGCACTGAGCGGGGCTTCCGCAGAAAAGTTGGCCGGATCTGAAAACGGCCGTTATTTGATCCTGAACAGGAGAGTGTTGTGGCAGGTGTATGTTCCGCTGGTACCGATATCGGGTTTGCATCGCTGGATTACGTGCAGGTCGCGATCCTTGGCGTAATTCAGGGCATCTCTGAGCTATTGCCGATTTCTTCCACTGCGCACATGCGCATCGTCCCGGCCATACTGGGCTGGCACGATCCCGGCTCGGCGTTTTCCGCGGCGATGCAGCTGGCTGCGCTGGCTGCCGTCGTCAGCTACTTCTGGCGCGATGTGCGCGAGGTGACGGTCGGCAGCATCACGGCGGTGCGTGAGCGCAATTTCAGCAGCCCGTCGTTCCGGCTCGGGGTGGCGATCGTCCTGGCGACGATCCCGATCGGGATTGCCGGCCTGGCGCTGGCGCCGGTGCTGAACGCCTGCGGCTCGCCGCTGCGCAGCCTGAGCGTGATCGGCTACGCCTGTATCGCCATGGGCGTATTGCTGGCGATTGCGGAATTGAGTTGCCGCCATCGCCGTACGGTCGGCGAGATGCGCCTGCGCGACGCGCTGATTGTCGGCTTGGCGCAGGTGGGGGCGCTGATTCCGGGCGTGTCGCGTTCCGGCTCCACCCTGACCGCCGCCTTGTTCCTTAATTTCAAGCGCGAAGAAGCGGCGCGCTTTTCTTTCCTGCTCGGCCTGCCGGCGATCGCCCTGGCCGGCTTGAAAGAATTGCTGGTGCTGTTCCACCTGCACATGCCGGCGGAAACCTGGATGCTGCTGATTTTCGGCCTGGTGGTCGCCAGCGTCTCGGCGTTCGGCGCGATCTGGGGCTTGATGAAATTCCTGGAGCGCTTCTCGACCTGGCCGTTTATCGTGTATCGCATCGCTTTGGGGATTTTCCTCCTGGTGGCGGTACATAACGGCTTCCTTAATTAAAAGAAAACTTCGTCAAGTATTTAATGCCACATTCAGATGCATCCGCCGGTTCCGACCCGCAAGCACTCCATATACTGCAAACGGTATTCGGTTATCCCTCTTTCCGTGGCCAGCAGGCTGAGATTGTCAGCCATGTAGCCAACGGCGGCGATGCGCTGGTATTGATGCCGACCGGCGGCGGCAAGTCGCTGTGCTACCAGATCCCGGCCCTGCTGCGGGACGGCGTCGGCGTGGTGGTGTCGCCGCTGATCGCGCTGATGCAGGACCAGGTCGATGCGCTGGCCGAAGTCGGGGTGCGCGCTGCTTTCCTGAATTCGACGCAAACCTACGAAGAAGCTTCGCAGATCGAGCGCCGCGTGCGCAGCGGCGATCTCGACCTGGTGTATGTGGCGCCGGAACGCTTGCTGACTCCGCGCTGCCTGGACCTGCTGGAATCGTCCAAGATTGCCTTGTTCGCCATCGACGAGGCGCATTGCGTATCGCAATGGGGGCATGACTTCCGTCCCGAATATATCAAGTTGTCGATCCTGCATGAGCGCTTCCCGCAAGTGCCGCGGATTGCGCTGACGGCGACCGCCGACCAGCAGACCCGCGAGGAAATCGCGCTGCGTCTGCAGCTGGAGCAGGGCGCGCGTTTCGTTTCCTCTTTTGACCGTCCCAATATCCGCTACCAGATTGTCGAGAAAGCCAACGGCCGCAAGCAGCTGCTCGATTTCATCCAGAGCGAACATGCGGGCGACGCCGGCATCGTGTATTGCCTGTCGCGCAAGAAGGTGGAAGAAACCGCTGAATTCCTGGAGCAGCAGGGGATCCGGGCCTTGCCCTACCATGCAGGCATGGACTATGCGCAACGAACCAAGAACCAGGGCCGCTTCCTGCGCGAAGACGGCATCGTGATGGTGGCCACCATCGCCTTCGGCATGGGGATCGACAAGCCGGATGTGCGTTTTGTCGCCCATCTGGATCTGCCGAAAAGCATAGAGGGCTACTACCAGGAAACCGGCCGCGCCGGCCGCGACGGCGCCCCTGCCAATGCCTGGATGGCGTATGGCTTGCAGGATGTGGTGCAGCAGCGGCGCATGATCGACGAATCCGAGGCCGGCGAAATCTTCAAGCGGGTGCTGGGCGTCAAGCTGGATGCGATGCTCGGCTTGTGCGAGACCTTGCATTGCCGGCGCGTACGTTTGCTGGATTATTTCGGCCAGGGTTCCGAGCGCTGCGGCAATTGCGATACCTGCATGAGCCCGCCGGTATCGTTCGATGCGACCGTGGTGGTGCAAAAGCTGCTGTCGACGATCTACCGGGTCGACCAGCGTTTCGGCGCGATGCACGTGATGGATGTGTTGCGCGGCATAGATTCCGACAAGATCAAGCAGTGGCGCCATGACCAGCTTTCCACCTTTGGCATCGGCAGCGACCGCAGCGAAGCCGAATGGCGGGCGATCCTGCGGCAGTCGATTGCGCTGGGCCTGATCACGGTCGACCATGAGGCATACAGCGCCCTTAAGCTGACCGATGCGGCGCGGCCGGTACTGCGCGGCGAGCAGCAGGTGCAGTTGCGCGAGTACCAGAAACCGGTCAAGCAAAAGCGCAGCGGCAGCAAGCCCAAGGGGTATGTCGAAACCGACCTGTCGACGCTGGAGCAGGCGATTTTCGAGAAGCTGCGCTGGTGGCGGGTCGAGACTGCGCGCAAGCACAATGTCCCCGCTTACGTCATCTTCCACGACGCCACCATGCGCGAAATCGCCAAGGCGCAGCCGTCGTCGCTGGATGACCTGCGCGGCGTCAGCGGCGTCGGCGAGAAAAAGCTGGAGACCTACGGTGCGGAAATCGTTGAGCTGATTGCCGAATTTGCCTGAGGTCCCGGCGGCGCCCGACAGCAGCGCCGCCCAATTCCTTAAATCGTAGTGCCTAAGGCCGCCATCAAGGCTTGGCGGATTTTCGCTTCTTGCGGCGCTACGCCAAAACCTACCATCACTCCCTGTGCATCAAAGAAGCGACAAATGGTGGTCGCGCCATTCAATTCGGTTTCCCAGCGGCCCGCCGCCACTGTGTGCGACGGCGGCGGCACCAGCGCCAGCGGATAGCTCGGGGTCTTGACGATCACCGGCGAATGTTTCAGGTCGATCGCGGTATCTTCGCCCGTCAGGGTCTTGGCAATCGCGCGTGCCGCGGTAAGGATCGGCGCGATGTATGGCAGGGGACTGGTGCGGCCTTCGCTGTCGACACGGTACTCGGCGCAATCTCCGAGTGCATACACGTCGGCGGCGCTGGTGCGGCCATGGCTGTCAATCATGATGCCGCGGCCGGTAGCCAATTTGGCTGCTTGCGCCAGCGCCAGGTCAGGACGCAGGCCGACTGCGGACAGGACCACATCGGCAATCACCACTTCGCCGTTCGACAAGGTGAGCTTGATCGCGCCGTCGGCATGGTCGATGCTGGCGGCGGTTGTGCCGAGCTGGAGGGCGATGCCGCGGGCAGTCAGCGCGGCATGCAAACCTTCCGATAAAGCCGGCGCCGCCAGCGCAGCCAATGGCAGCGAATTGGGATCGATCAGCGTCACCGTGTGGCCATGTGCTGCGAGGTCGTCGGCGAATTCGCAGCCGATCAGGCCGGCGCCCAGGATCGCCACGCGCGCCGTTGCCTGCTGGTCAGGCAGCAGCTTGGCGCGGAAGGTGGCGTAGTCTTCGATGTGGTTGACCGACAGCACGCGGTCGGCGGCGTCGCCGGCGATGTTCAGTCGGATAGGCTGGGCGCCTACGGCAATCACCAGGTGCGCGTATTCGAAAGCGCCCATGCTGGTATCGACCACCTTGGCCGCGGTGTCGATGCCGTTGACGCGGGTCTTGGTCATGATGTTGGCGCCGATCTGTTCCGCCATCTGCACCGCGCTTTGCGAGATCAGCTGCGCCGCCAGTTTCTTTTGCGCGAAAGCGTTGGACAGCATCGGCTTGGAATAGAAACCGCCATCGTCGGCAGTAATGATCAGCAGCGCGGCCGTCTTGTCCAGCTTGCGCACCTCGCGCGCCAGGGAATATGCAGCCATGCCGGCGCCGATGATGATGATGGGTTTCATGAATGTCCTGAAAGATGGTTGGCGGCAGCGAGGAACGCGATGCGCGGCATGTTCGCCGCCGCGAAGTTTGCGGCGGCCAATTTTACAACAAGCGCTTGGATCTCAATCATTTCTAAATCAGACCCTGCGGCGTAATACCGTTCGGTTAAGGCGGGAATAACTTCTGCAGCGTCTAGGCGACCCCGGCTCCGCGCCCCGGTCTAGGCGACCCCAGCTCCGCGCCCCGGTCATTCCCGCGCACGCGGGAATCCATTTTAGCCGGCAAGGTGGATCCCCGCGTGCGCGGGGATGACGGAGTGGCTGCATGGAGGTTGATAGTTTTTAAGATTTTATTTATAGAATTCAATAGTTTTTATAGATTATCCTATGAAATAGCTGTTCACCATGCGAAATTCACATAGTCGGCCGCGACCAGTCTGATAAAATCAATGACTTTCACTTGTTACGCTTGGGGACAGACGCATATGGATTCGATGATCGATAAAAAAGAAGAACTTCGTCAACAATTGCGTCAGGCGGCGCTTGAGTACCACGAGTTTCCGACCCCGGGGAAAATCAGCGTTACCCCGACCAAGCTATTGACCAACCAGCGCGACCTGGCGCTGGCATATTCGCCAGGCGTGGCTGCGGCTTGCGAAGAAATCGTGGCCGATCCGGCCAATGCTTTCCGCTACACCGCGCGCGGCAACCTGGTCGCCGTGATCACCAACGGCACCGCCGTGCTTGGCCTGGGCAACATCGGGCCGCTGGCGTCGAAGCCGGTGATGGAAGGCAAGGGCGTGCTGTTCAAGAAATTCGCCGGCATCGATGTCTTCGATATTGAAATCAACGAAACCAATCCGGAAAAGCTGTGCGACATCATCGCTTCGCTGGAGCCGACCTTCGGCGGCATCAACCTGGAAGACATCAAGGCGCCGGAATGCTTCGAGATCGAACGCAAGCTGCGCGACCGCATGAAGATCCCGGTATTCCATGACGACCAGCACGGCACCGCCATCATCGTCGGCGCGGCGATCCTGAACGGCCTGAAAGTCGTGGGCAAAGACATCAAGAGCTGCAAGCTGGTGGTGTCGGGCGCGGGCGCCGCGGCGCTGGCCTGCCTGGACCTGATCGTTGACCTCGGTTTCCCGATCGAGAATATTTTCGTCACCGACCTGGCCGGCGTGGTCTATAAAGGCCGGGTTGAACTGATGGACCCGGACAAGGAACGTTTCGCCCGCGAGACCGATGCGCGCACCCTGGCTGAACTGATTCCCGGCGCCGACATTTTCCTCGGCCTGTCGGCCGGCGGCGTGCTCAAGCAAGACATGGTGAAGGCGATGGCGGCGCGGCCGCTGGTGCTGGCGCTGGCCAACCCGACGCCTGAAATCCTGCCGGAAGACGTCAAGGCGGTGCGCGACGACGCCGTCATGGCGACCGGCCGTTCGGACTATCCGAACCAGGTCAACAACGTCCTGTGTTTCCCGTACATTTTCCGCGGCGCCCTCGATTGCGGCGCCACCACCATCACCCGTGAAATGGAAATCGCGGTGGTGCATGCGATCGCCGAACTGGCGCAAGCCGAACAGTCGGACATCGTCGCAACGACGTACGGCATCACCAACCTGTCGTTCGGCCCTGAGTACATCATTCCAAAGCCGTTCGATCCGCGCCTGATGATCAAGATCGCGCCGGCGGTGGCCAAGGCTGCCGAGGCGTCCGGCGTCGCCAGCCGTCCGATCAAGGACATGGAAGCCTACATCGACAAGCTGCAGCAGTTCGTTTACCGCAGCGGCACGTTCATGCGGCCGCTGTTCCAGGCCGCCAAGAAGACGTCGGCCGAGAAAAAGCGCATCGTGTACGCCGAAGGCGAAGAGGAGCGCGTACTGCGCGCAGTGCAGGTGGTGGTTGACGAAAACCTGGCGCGTCCGATCCTGGTCGGCCGGCCTGCGGTGCTGCAGCAGCGCATCGAGCGCTTTGGCCTGCGCCTGAAAGCGGATGTCGACTTTGAAGTCATCAATCCTGATTTCGACGAACGCTATCGCGACTACTGGCAGACTTTCCTGGCGATGACCAAGCGCCAGGGCGTGACCGAACAGTACGCCAAGCTGGAAATGCGCCGCCGCCATACGCTGATCGGTTCGATGGCGATCCACAAGGGCCATGCCGACGGCATGATCTGCGGCACCTACGGCACTACCAGCCTGCATTTGAACTATATCGACAAGGTGCTGGGCCGCCGCGATGGCGTCAATGTCTACGCCGCGATGAATGCGCTGATCCTGCCGAGCCGGCAGCTGGTGCTGGTCGATACCCATGTCAACGAAGATCCGACTGCCGAGCAGCTGGCGGAAATCACGATCCTGGCCGCGGAAGAAATGCTGCGTTTCGGCATCAAGCCGCGCGCTGCCTTGCTGTCCCATTCCAATTTCGGCACCAGCAACAGCGCTTCGGCGCAAAAAATGCGGAATGCCTTGGCCATCATCAAGGAGCAGGCGCCGGATCTGGAAGTGGACGGCGAAATGCACGGCGACACTGCGCTGGATACCGAGCTGCTGCGCAAAGTGATGCCGGATTCGGCCCTGAAAGGCGACGCCAACCTGCTGGTGATGCCTAACATCGACGCCGCCAACATCGCCTACAACCTGCTCAAGAATACCTGCGGCAACGGCGTTGCGGTTGGTCCCATCCTGCTCGGCTGCGCCAAGCCGGTCCATATCCTGACGCCGTCGGCCACCGTGCGCCGTATCGTCAACATGACTGCGCTGTGCGTGGTGGATGCGATTTCCGCGCGCTAAGCCAGAAACAGCAATAAAACATCAGCAGGAATAGAAGGACCCAGCTTTACCGCCAAGTGACCGGCGGCAAAGCTGGGTCTTTTTTTTTGTGCCATGCATCTCCGGCGCGGATAAAACGTGTAAATTGCAATAAAAACAGTGGCATTCCAATGTGAAAAAATACGCGCCAGGAGATGCGATGCCCCAATATCCCAAGAGCCCGCTGATGGGGCAGATGATGAGCCAGCCATTGCTCATCTCCAGCATTATCCAGCACGCCGACCGCTATTTCGGCCGCAATGAAATCGTGTCGCGGCGGGTCGAAGGCGATCTCCACCGTTATACCTATAGCGATTGCCACCGGCGCGCGCGCAAGCTCGCCAATGCCTTGGCCGCGCTAGGCGTGGGCATGGGCGAGCGGGTCGCTACGCTGGCCTGGAACGGCTACCGGCACATGGAAGCGTACTATGCGGTGTCCGGGTCGGGAGCGGTGCTGCACACCATCAATCCGCGCCTGCACCCCGACCTGATCGGCTATATCGCCAACCACGCCGAAGACCAGTACCTGCTGTTCGATATCTGCTTCCTGCCGCTGGTCGAGGCGGTCGCGCCGCTGGCCAAGACCATCAAGGGCTACATTGCCTTGTGTGCTCCTGAACACATGCCGCCAGAGAGCAAGCTGCCGAACCTGCTGTGCTACGAAGCGCTGCTGGAGGCCAGTTCGGACGACTACGACTGGCCCCTGTTTGACGAGAATTCAGCTTCCAGCCTGTGTTATACCTCCGGCACCACCGGCAACCCCAAGGGCGCCCTGTACTCGCATCGTTCAACGGTATTGCATTCGCTGGCGTCGATCATGCCCGACACCATGAACATATCGGGGCGCGACGCCGTGCTGCCGGTGGTGCCGATGTTCCACGTCAATGCTTGGGGTCTGCCCTATGCGGTGCCGATTACCGGCGCGAAGATGGTGTTCCCGGGCGCCGCGCTGGATGGCAAATCGCTGTATGAACTGTTCGAGCAGGAGCAGGTGACGATCTCCGCCGGCGTGCCGACCGTCTGGCTTGGCCTGCTGAATTACCTGGACCAGAACCAGCTGAAATTTTCCAGCTTCAAGCGCACCATCATCGGCGGCTCCGCCTGTCCGCCGGCGATGATGCAGGCTTTGCGCCATCGCCATGGCGTCGAGGTGGTGCACGCCTGGGGCATGACCGAGATGTCGCCATTGGGCACCTCCTGCTGCCTGCAGACCAGGCATCTGTCGCTGCCGGTCGAACAGCAGGAACTGCTGCTGCAAAAGCAGGGCCATGTGATCTACGGGGTCGACATGAAGATTGTCGACGACGCCGGCAAGGAACTGCCGTGGGATGGCGAAACCTACGGCAACCTGCTGGTCAAGGGGCCGTGGATCATCGATACCTATTTCAAGAATGAGGGCGGGGCGGTGCTGCAGGATGGCTGGTTCGCTACCGGCGACGTGGCGACCATCGACGCCGACGGCTACATGCAGATCACCGACCGCAGCAAGGACGTCATCAAGTCAGGCGGCGAGTGGATCAGCAGCATAGACCTGGAAAACATCGTGATGGCGCATCCGGCCGTGCAGATGGCCGCCTGCATCGGCATCTTTCATCCGAAGTGGGATGAGCGGCCATTGCTGGTGGTGGTCCGGAAGCCGGGCATGGAAGTGGACAGCGCGCAGCTGCTCAAATTTTTCGAGGGCAAGGTCGCCAAATGGTGGACGCCGGACGATGTGGTGTTTGTCGACGCCTTGCCGCTGGGCGCCACCGGCAAGCTGCTGAAAAACAAATTGCGGGAACAGTTCAAAGGGCATGTCTTGCCAACCGCGTGACGCCTGACGCCAGGCGCCGGCGGGTTTATTCAAATTCTCCCGCCTGTTTCCACGGCACGCGTCCAGTCTGTACTTTGTTGGCGGCGCGATCGCAATGATCGGGATGGTCGTCAAAAAACATGTGGGGCTTGAACGCGGACAGCACATCAGATTTGACGATGCCGCCCATGAAAAAGGTTTCGTCGATCGCTACATTCCAGGCGCGCAAGGTGCGGATCACCCGCTCATGGGCCGGCGAAGAGCGCGCCGTGACCAGTGCGGTGCGGATAGGCGCCGCATGCCCGTCCGGATTCTTGAAATTATTCTGGATATAGGACAGCGCCAGCAGCAGCCGTGCAAACGGACCTTGCGGCAGCGGCAGCAAAGCGTTTTCGCGCTCGTGTTTTTCAAAGGCTTCAATCCCCTCGGTCTGGTAAATCCTTTCCGATTCATCCGAAAAAATCACGGCGTCGCCGTCGAAAGCGATACGGATCTGTTCCAGCTCTTCCAACGCGTTCTCCGGCTTTTGGTACAGCAAAGCCGCCGCCACGCCGGAGTTGACGGCTGCCTGCACGTCATCTTCATGCAAGGACAAGAACAGGCTGACATTGAAAGCCTGCAGGTAGGGCGCCAGCGAAGCGCCGCCGGACAATACGGCGCGCGTGATGTCGAGGCCGTAATGCTTGATCGAATTGAAGATGCGCATCGAGGTCTCGCTGGAATTGCGCGACATCACGACCACTTCGACAAAACGCTGGCCTGTCAGGCGGTTCAGTTTCAGCAGCGCCTTGACCAGGGCGAACCCGGCCCCCGGCTTCAGGATTTCATTTTCGTTGAGCAGCTGGTGGCGGCGATATTCTTCCAGGCCGTGCTGGCGAAAGATGGCCTCTTCGGTCTCCAGGTCAAATAGCGCGCGGGATGAAATCCCGATCACCAGCAAATTATCTAAGGACTGCGGCATGGGCGGTGGTCTTAAGGATGTAGCGGGAGCGCTCATTATAGGCGCTTGCTTAAGCACCGACGGGGCAGCAAGCCCGAGTTTGTCTGGTGGTGTTTTTTACAATGATTCTTGCAATGTCGAAGGCGGCATGTTCCCTGCTGTTACGTTACATGTTACGTGTCAAAGGCCTCTGCAGTACCGGCCGCATTTTCCTGGAAGGTTGTTGGAAATCGCTGTTAGTCATTGATTTTAAAGATCTTTATTTTCGATTTGTGAAATTGGATGAGCTGCACGGACTGCTGTTTCGAGGGCGTTTCCGGCTGGCACGCTCTTTGCGAAAAGACAGTAGGCAGAGCTTTATCCGATTCATCAAAAAGGGAGATCGATCATGAAAGCATTGAAAAAGAACGGGGTGCTTGCAGCATCCATATTGCTGACGGCATTGTTGACAGGTTGCGGCACCAGCGACGGTTCGCTTAGCCATACTGCGACGCCTGCGGGCAGTAGCCCTGATGGCAGCGGCACGCCCACCAATCCAGTTACGCCAGTCACGCCGACTGCCAGTTCGTCCAATCTGGTTTCGAACCTGGGCACCACCGTATCAAGCGTAGGTACAGCGGTAGACGGCGTCGGCAGCACGCTGATCAACCAGCTGCCGCTGGTCACACCTGGCACCAAGACTGCATTGAACGGCGTGGTTGACAATGCCAGCGGCATCGTCACCGTGCTCGGCGGCGGCTTGACGAATGGCCTGGGCCAAATCGGCACGGCGCAGAATCCGATCGGCATCACGGTCGGCAGCGCAGGCGGAGTGGTGGCACAGGTCGGTGCTACCGTCAACAGCGCCGGCCAGGTAGTCACCAGCCTTGGCAGCAGCGGCCCGCTTAGCGCCCTGGCGCCGGTGACAGCACCGGTCGGCGGCCTGGTCAGCACCATAGGCAACACCATTTCCGGCACCGTAGCGCCAACGCTGACTACCGCATTGACCACCGGCCCGGTACAGCAAGTCACGCAAACTGTGAGCAGCGCGATCGTGCCTTTGACCAACACTGCTGCAAACTTGCTCCAGACGGCGGGTAACGCGACTGCTTTGAACCAGCCAGCCAATCTGCTGCTGGGCGTGGTGGGCGGTACTGTCGCCGGCGTCGGCAGCGGTTTGACCAACTCGGGCGTGCCTGTCGTCAGCAATGTAGGCCCGGTCGTGAACAACGCCGGCAACCTGGTGGGCAGCCTTGCTGTCAACGGTATAACCACCACCGGCCAGCCGTTGCTGGGCAACCAGACCGGCGGTATCTTGCAGCCGGCTGACAATGCGCTGGTTGGCGCCCTTGCCGGGCCATTGGCTCCAGTGGTCGGCGTGGTCAACGGCTTGACTGGCAGCCTGACCGGTGGCTTGAGCGGCGCAGCCGGCGGTAGCGGTCCGCTCGCGCCTGTGACCGGCCTGTTGGGCAGCTTGACCGGCACTGTGAGCGGTGCCGGCGGCAGCAGCAATCCCTTGGCTCCGGTAACCGGCCTGCTGGGCAGCGTGAGCGGCGTGGCCGGCACCGGCGGCAGCACTGGCAACCTGCTGGCGCCAGTGACCAACCTGGTCGCCGGCTTGACCACCACAGCGTCCTCCGGTGCCGCCGGCACCACAGGCAGCGGCCAAACCTCAGGACTGCTGAGCGGCTTGCTGGGTGGTTTAACCAAAAAATAAGCAGTAGCGGCGGTTTGCAAAAAGCCTTGGTTTTTACCAAGGCTTTTTTTTGGGTTATGCGGGAAAACAGCCAGGCTGTACAGAGGCGAAATGGCAACGTACGCAACAACAAAATTGTTGCACAGGATGAATTATTGCCGTAATTTAACAGTGACTTCAGGTCCCGATGAATAGACAGGTTTTGCCGTCGATAACGAACGAGAGCCGTAGCCGCATGCAATTATCCAAATCGAAGTGCTACCGCCGCGCCGCGGTAATCATGGTCAGCGGCGCATGTTTGCTCACTACGTCGTATCCATTGCCGGCACACGCCGATGCGCGCAGCCCGGTGCAAGGCAACCCGATCGATACCTTGCCCAAGGCAGAGGCGCCGCCAAGCGCGCCGGTGACCATCAATGTCCAGACCCAGGCAGTCGATCCCGCGTTGCAAAATCTGCTGGCCAGCCATCTGACGCCGTCGCGTTTCCAGATCGCCGGCGTCAAGACCCTGCCGTTCGAACAGGTAGCCGCGCTGTTCGCGTCGCTGGCCAACCGTGATACCACCGTCGCCGAATTGCTGGCTGCTGCCAACAAGGTCACGCAGATGTACCAGGACCAGGGGTATCCGCTTTCCTTTGCCTTTATCCCGGCCCAGAGTTTCGAGGGCAACGTGGTGGTGGTCACGGTGGTCGAGGGCTATGTCAAGAATGTCAAGGTAGAAGGCAATCCCGGCGGCAGCGAAGAGCGCCTGAAGCGGGTTGCCGAACAGCTGCAGCAGGACCGGCCGCTGCGGCGCGCCACTTTTGAACGGGTGGCCGGCATTCTCAGCTTGCAGCCGGGCGTCAAGATTGTCGCCAACGTGGCGCCGCCCACCACGACCGACGGCGCCGCCGATATGGTACTGACAGTGACGCGGCGCCCGATTACAGTCGGCGTTGGGGCCGATTACCGGCAGCCTGGCATCCGTGGCTTGCTCACCGCCAGCACCAACGGCTTGACGCCCTTGGGCGAGCAGGTGACCGTCAGCACATTGCAGCCGAGCGGGCCGCAAGATGAAAAGTATTATGCGATCAATTATGTCCAGCCGATTGGCACCGATGGCTTGCTGGCCAGGCTGAACTGGTCCGACTATCGCGCCAAACCGGAAAATTCGGCATTGGAAAACATCCAATTCCAGAATCGCTATCAAACCAAAACCGTACGCGCTGGCGGTTCTCTTAGTTATCCGGTGATACTTGATAACACGCATAACCTGACTGTCACCGGCGGCGCTTATGCCGCTGAAAATACCCAGGTGTATACCCGTTCAGTACCGGTCACGCCGATGTCGATTCAGCTCAGTTCGCAGGTGCGGGTATTGAGCGCCGAGGTCGCCTGGACCGATGTCAAGACCAGTCCGGAAAAACTGCAGCAGACGCGCCAGTTGAATGTCGGCGTATATAAAGGCGTGGACGCGCTCGGCGCCAAGCGCGAGAACAGCAATGTCGACCTGGGCTTTACCAGGGTCACGATGCAGGCAGCGCAATCGAACCAGCTGCCGGGGGGCTTCGGCGTCGCGGTGGCGGTCGGCACGCAATACAGCAGCAATATCTTGCCGACCTCCGAGCAGATCGGCTTCGGCGGCAAGCTGTTCGGCCTCGCATATCCGGCCGGCGAACTGGCAGGCGACAAGGGCTGGGGCATATCGGCTGAAATCAATCGCCGGTTCCCGGTGAGCTACACCTATCTGAAGTCGGTGCAGCCATATTTTCTGGTGGATCACTCCCGAATTTATTCGAATGCGGGTCCTTTGATCCACGATACTTTGGGTTCTGTTGCGCTGGGGGTACGCTTTTCGGATGGTCGTTATTACACCCTGGACCTGTCGCTGGCGAAGCCGGTGGCGGATGTTCCTGTCAATTCCAGCTCGAGATCGCCGCGTGTGAATGCGAGCTATTCGTATCAGCTGGATTAAATTTCACGACGCCTTGGCTGGATTGAATCTCGGGCCACGTACTACCGCCGGGTTTTTTGTCGGCTTGGGACGATTTGCTGTCCATGTTCGTACCGACTCCAACGTTAAGGAAGTATCGCGCATCTGTCGCTAAAAACAGTAGTTCTGCGCACCGATCCATGGTGTGCGGTTGTGTGCAAAAGTGGTAAGACCAATCTGTATTTTTATGATGAACAAGATTGTAGAAAGTGCATGCTGACAATCGAAATTTTAGCTTACCCAAAAGTAATTATTGGTTGCCTTGGTGTAACTATTATTTTCATAATGTAAAATGCTATTTCAAGCCAAAACCTTGTTTTCCCTATGAAGAACCGACTAGAGGGATTGCTCTAATAATATGTTTCTTAAAGGAAAAATTTATCTTGAGGTAATTTTTAATCGGGGCTATGCTGATACCGCGTAGTCTGAATTCAGAGGGTTTGATTTGCGGCTGAATGTGGAGTCGTTCGACCGCGGATTGTTGCGCAAAAAGGCTGCAGATTTAATGAGGTATGTGCTTTTTCAGGAGATCACAATGAACGCCAAATTAATGAAATTTCTTCGGGATGAAGATGGGGTTACTGCAATCGAATATGGTCTGATTGCAGGGTTGGTCGCAGTAGCGATCATTGTCGCGGTTACTCTCCTGGGCACCGATCTATCGCGGTTGTTCAACAACATAGCCGGTAGATTACCAATTGGCACTTAATTCCAACTGTACAGAACACCATGAGCTGTCCAATTAGCCGTCGCTGCTAATTGGACAGAGAAAACAAATGCCGGATTTAAGTTTGTTGCCACTATTTTTGCTGTTTTGCGCTGCAATTTTTTCATACGACTGTTTATTTCGCCGCGTTCCTAACAAATTCTTGTTGATCGCGATTGCGGTACAGCTAGGATTTTTTTTGTGGCTGGGTAAAGGCTTGAACGGTATCGGCTGGTTGAATGCTTTATCTGGTTTCGCAGTCGGATTGGCGTTTTTCTTGCCGTTGTATGCATTGCGAGCGATGGCGGCAGGTGATGTCAAGTTTTTTGCTGTGCTTGGTTTCCTGCTTGGACCTGGAGCGTTGTTGCCAGCCTTCCTGATCGCTTCTTTGATTGCAGGTGCCCATGCAGCAGTGATGTATGCCTCGCGTTTGGGAATGGTGCCTCGCATGCAGTTGATTGCGATGCGCGTGATGCGCTGGCCATTGTGCCAGCGACTACTGGAAAAACGCGGCAAACGTGTGGGAATTCCTTATGCAGCGTACTTGGCATTAGCCGGGGCTTGGATAGGGGTGCATGGCGCTGGGATAGCGCTAGGGTTTACCTGAGTTCTTGTTTGCATCATGCATGCTGGCAGGCGGATGCCGGCGGTGCACTGATCGTATCAGCGGTAAAGATCGGGAGCAGGGATGTATTACAAATATAAAGATACGGCCCGTCCCGGGAGGGCATCGGGAGTACGGCGCACCGTTCAGCGCGGTATTGCAGCGATAGAATTTGCTTTGGTTTTCCCAGTGCTTTTTGTACTGCTGTACGGAATCATTACCTATGTACTGATTTTCCTGGCCCAGCAATCTTTGGCGCTGGCAGCGGAAGAAGGCGCGCGCGCTGCGCTGCGCTACACCACTGCGGATCGCGGCACGATTGCCTGCAACACCGCGACTCAGCTTGTTAAGTGGCTAGGTAGCAATGGCAATGGCGATCCGATTGCCACCTGTGTTCCGACCGGCCCCGTCGTGTGTGCATTCCCCGCGGGCACCAGCGCGCAATGCATCACAGTCAAAGTCTCATACCCATATAGCACTCAGCCTTTGGTGCCGCTGTTGCTGGGACCACTAATGAATGTTGCGGTACCCGCGACGTTGGCGAGCTCTGCCACGGTGCAAATTAATTGAGAATGCCGTTGACAAGAATTATTTATTTACTACCCACAACATTATCGGTATAGCGTCAGTGAGTGAATAGCTTGGTGCTCTGGTTGACGTAGATGTGATGTGGCATGGAAGCATTTTGAACTTCTCTCTGTTCGGATAGGCATCGACTACACCCTATGAATAACCTTACAAAAATTGTTGCAGCAATATTGGTGGTGGCTGCTCTCGGTTTGGCGTTTGTAGCTTGGTGGCTAGGCAGCCGTCCGCCGCCGACGATTTCCGCGGCGCCTGCATCAATCGCCAGGAATGCCAGCCAGTATGAGGTTGTAGTGGCAGCACGTGCGCTGGTCGCGGGCAAAGCAATCGGTACCGACGATATCAGCCTGGTGGCTCTTCCGATCAATCCGGCCGGTGCGTACAGCCAGGCCAGTTCGGTGGTTGGCAAGGTTCCTCTGATTGACATCGGCGCCGGTACGCCGATTACCGAAAGCGGCCTGGCCAGCGGCCTGGCAGTGAAGCTGGCTGATGGCGAGCGGGCTGTGGCAATTCCGGTCGATGAGATTGTCGGCGCCGGCAACCGTGTTCAGGCGGGTGATTATGTCGATGTATTTTTCACGCTCAAGCAAGGCCAGGATAGCGAAAAGACGCAAGCGCGTTTATTGATGTCGCGCCTGCATGTGCTGTCATACGGGGCGGCGGTGATCGGTACCGCTGGCGGTAGCGGCGGAGCGACGCCGCCTCAGCAGGCATCGCAGACAAGCCAGCCGGCACAGGCGCAGGCTCAGCCAGTTGCCCGGACCGCAGTGCTGGCGACGCCGGTCGCGGATGTCAATCGCCTGCTGCTGGCAACCCAGAATGGCAAATTGATGCTGGCGCTGCGTAACCCCAGCGACGAAGCAATTCCGGATCTGGCGCTGTTTCCGTCCCCGGCCACCGTGCTGGCAGGCAAACGAGAGCTCACACGCGATCAGCAAGAGGCGTTGAAGCTACCGGACAACCAGGCATTTGCCGGCATGGAAATGAACGGGCTGGCAGGCGATTCCAGATCGTCGGCGAGCTATAAGGCAGCCGCCGCGCCACGACCTGGGGCAGCACGTGGCGCCAATATTCCCGGCACAGTTGAGGTCATCCGTGGCACCCAGCGGGAGTCGGTAGCTTTCTGACGCGAGAAGTTTTTCAATGACGGGCTTATATCAATAACAGGATTGACCGTAACTCATGAAAATTCACGAACTAGCCCTGCCATTGCTGTTAAGCGCGAGTGCAATTCCAGTCTTTTCCATGGCTGCCACTGCGGATATCACGCTCGCCATGCACGAACAGCAAAACCTGCCGGTTGCGGGTACGCTGGAACGCATTGCGATAGCCGATCCGGAAGTGGCGGATGTATTGATGGTGCGTGGTTCCGGCGGCAAAAATGGCAGCGTGATCCTGGTCGGGAAAAAAGCCGGCGTCACCACCGTGACGGCATGGGCCAAGGGCATGCCGGCCAATACATGGAGGATTACGGTACAAGGTGACTTGCAGGCGGCTGTGGCCGGGCAAGGCGGGGCCGACGTGAAGGTGCGTGGCGCTGCCAGCGTGATCAGCGGACAGGCGCCATCGCTTCTGGACCATATAAAAAGCAGTGCTGCCGCTGCGGACGCGGCAGGCAAGGGTAAGGTGCTCGATATCTCGACCATCGATAGCGGCAACGTGGTGCAGATCGATGTCAAGATCGTCGAATTCAGCAAATCGGTATTGAAGGAAGTCGGTTTCGATTTCGGGCTGCTGGTAAACCGCGGCAATTTCAGTTTTAACCTGGGCAGCAACCTCGCTTCCAACGGTGGGCTGACTACGGCATCGTCTGCGTTCGGTTTGCTGACGAAGTTCAGCCGAGGTAGTTACAGTTTGAGCAGCAACTTGCGCCTGATTGAAGGAAATGGCATGGCGCGCGTGCTGGCGGAGCCATCGCTGACCGCTCTCTCCGGCCAAAGTGCGAGTTTCCTGGCTGGCGGCGAACTGCCAATTCCGCAGTCCGGCGGCCTTGGCACCACCACGATCGTCTACAAACCTTTCGGGATCGGCTTGACTGTTTCGCCGACCATACTGGCGAAAGGCCGGATCGCTCTCAAGGTCGCACCGGAAGCAAGCGACGTCGACTATACCAAGGTCGTCATCACAGACACCGTATCCGTGCCGTCGATTAATACCCGGCGTGCAGATACGACGGTCGAGTTGGGCGACGGCGAAAGCTTCATCATCGGCGGCCTGGTTTCACGCACTACGCTATCCAATGTCAAAAAAATTCCACTGCTGGGTGATTTGCCTATTATCGGCAGCTTCTTCCGTAATCTGAGTTACTCCCAGGACGAAAAGGAATTGGTGATTATCGTCACTCCGCACATTGTCCAGCCAATCGCAAAAAATGTGCCGCTGCCATTGCCTGGCGAAACCGAGGAACGCCGCAATACCGCTGGCACCGCGTGGGGAAGTTATCTGCTAGGAGGAGCGAGCCGCGACGAATTGCCGGGATTTTCAAAATAAGCGCCCAATTTCTTGGATCACATGATGAATGCTCGTAACAAGGCTTTGAATGAACTGACGGCGCTTAGCCGTTTCGTCTTCTGTTCGCGCAACAGCACGCAAGCAGAATGGCTGGGTGCGGCCCTTGGCAAATGGGGCACGCTATTGCAGGAAAAAGCCGATGTAGCGGAATTGCTGTCGCGCATAGTGGAGCTCAATCCTTTGCTGGTGCTGCTGGATTTCTCAGGTATAGAGCAAGTAAGCGACCACGCCGGCGTCCTGTCGCTTGACTCTCTGGGCACAACCGCGCATGCAACCGAATTGGCGCGCGCCCTGAGTAAAACCCTTCCGACTTTGCCTTTGGTGGCGGTCGGCTCCATGGCGTTTCCCGAAGGGACGATTGCGGCCTTGCGTGCAGGCGTCAGCGATTTCATCGACGTCAGCGCTTCCGAGGATGAAGCGCGCGATGTGGTGCAGCGGGTGCTGGCCAAGGCTGCTGCGCGAGCCCCGGCGCCGGTCAAGCGCGGCCAGCTAGTGACCTTGCTCGGCGTACGTCCGGGTATCGGCACCAGCACATTGGCAGCGCACCTGGCGGACATGATCCAGCTGCGCAATACCAGTCACGGCGGCAAGCGGAATGCGACCGACAGCCGGGTCGCATTGCTTGACCTGGGCTTGCCGGCCGGGGATGGCAAGCTGTACCTGAGCGCCAACGGCAATTTCGATTTTGCCGAAGCGGTGCGCAACCTGCGCCGTTTTGACGAGACCCTTGTGCATACGGCACTGCCGCGCAGCCCTGGCGGCGTTACCGTGATTTCGCTGCCGCACAGCCTGAGCGAAATGCGCACGGTGTCGCACCACGATGCACTGGCCTTGCTGGATCGGCTGCGCCTGTACTTTGACGTATTGATCGCCGATCTCGGCGGCTTCACCAATCATGAATTCATCGCCAACCTGACCGGCGCCGCCGACCAGGTATGGCTGGTGACCGACCAGAGCGTCGGCGCCCTGGTATCGCTGGCGGGCACCTTGCAGGAACTGAACGGCCGCCATCCCGACGACGGCAAGCGCCACCTGGTGGTGAACCGTTACGACGACCGTTTCGGCATGGCGGCAAACCAGATTGCCGAGCGTTTCAAATTGCCCTTGCTGGCGACTTTGCCGGAACGTACGCTGAAGCTGACCTCCAGCGCCAACCGCGGCAAGCTGCTGCATGAAGTTGCTCCGCACGATACTTACGTCAAAGCTGTGGACGGCCTGATTGATGGCTTGCTCAGCCATGATGAGACGGCAGCGCACAAACATGGAGTGGGACGCTGGCTGCCGAAAATTTTATTGCGAAAATAAGTAAGCAAGTAAGCAAGCAAGCCGATTTAGATACGATGCACGCCGCTGTCTCAGAACCTGGCCAGGAAAAGACAGGAAAAGGCGGCCCCTGATGAAAGACGGGAGAAACGAACGTGAGTAACCAGATTGAATTTGCCGACGACGATCAAGCGTTTACAAACACCCAGGAATTCCAGGATATCAAGACTGCGGCCTACGATCATCTGCTGACGCGGATTGAAGAACTGGGGGCGGAGTTCGGCCGCTGGTCGCGCAGCGCGATCCAGCAATTCGTCAATCTGGACGTCGACGGTTTTGTCCGCCTGCAGCGCATTCCCTTGAATGAAGCCGAAGTACGGCAGATCGCCGACGCCCTGACCAAGGAACTGGCGGGCCTGGGGCCGCTGGAAGACCTGCTGGCCGACATGACGGTCGAAGATATCCTGATCAACGGTTACAACGACGTGTTTGTTTCGCGCCATGGCGTATTGCAGCGTGAGACGCTGCGCTTTACCGATAACGCCCATCTGCTGCGCATCGTCAGGCGCATCCTGGCGCCGCTGGGACGCCGGCTGGACGAATCGAATCCGATGGTCGACGCCCGCTTGCCCGACGGCGGCCGGCTCAACGTGGTGATCGAACCGTTGTCGGTGGATGGGCCAATGGTGTCGATCCGGAAATTCCGCAAGGAGCCGCTGAAACCTACCGACCTGCTCAATCTCGGCACCATGAACGAGGAAATATATTCGCTGCTGGATAATGCGGTCAAAGCCCGTTGCAATATCCTGGTCTCGGGCGGCACCAGCTCCGGTAAAACATCTTTGCTGAACGCACTGGCATTTTTCATCCCGGAGAACGAACGTGTGGTGACAGTGGAAGACACAGCAGAGCTGTCGCTCAACCATCCGCACGTGGTGCGCCTGGAATCGCGCCTGGGCGGCTTCGAAGGCAGCGGCGCAGTCAGTATCCGCGACTTGATCCGCAACAGCCTGCGGATGCGGCCGGACCGGATTATTGTCGGCGAGGTGCGCGGCGCCGAAGTATTGGAAATGCTGCAAGCCATGAATACCGGCCATGACGGCTCGATGGGAACGATCCACGCCAATACGCCGCGCGAATGCTTGTACCGGATCGAAATGCTGGCAGGGTTTGCCGGCTTCCAGGGAAGCGAAAGCAGCCTCAGGCGGCAAATCGCCGGCGCCCTTGATTTCATTGTGCAGATCGGCCGGCTCTCCAATGGCCGCCGCCGCATCGTCTCGATTACCGAAGTCACCGGCATGGGCGACAACATCATCACCCTGCAGGAACTGTATCGGCATGAAAGCTATATCGGACCGGATGGTGAAGAAGCGGATCGCTGGATATCGCTGGGTATCTTCCCGCATGCACCCAAACTGCAACGCCAGCGCCAGCTTGGGCAGCAAAGCGCCGGCAGTCCGAATACCGGCGGTCTCGGCCATGGTTCGACAGGTGGCCAGCCGGGGAGGCGCTAGTCATGCATATTGCTCTTTGGCTGCTTGCTGCTGCGCTGCTATTGACCGGTGCCGGTCTTTGGCTGTGGCAGCGCGCGCAACAACGCTCTCAGCAGGACGTCAGCGCTGCATTCGTGAACCGGCAGCTGCAAGGAATGCAGCTGGTCCAGAAGGAACCGCAGGATGCGAACCAGATCGCGCCGCAACTGCAAGTGTCGATAGAAGCCTTGCGCCATTTCTTCTTGCGCGCAGGGATCCAGCATCCTAGCGGCAAACTGTACGTCCAGCTGCTGGTCCCTGGAATCTGCCTGACGCTGCTGGCATTGATATTGGGTGGCGCATTGTCAGCAGTCGGAACGCTGCTGTTATATACGATGCTGGTCTATTTTTATTTCTGGCTGCGGACGGCCAAATTGCAGCGGACCATGGTGCGGCAATTGCCGGGGTTCCTCGATACCCTGGTGCGCCTGGTCACAATAGGCAACAGTATCGGCTCGGCCTTCCAGACCGGTATCTTGAGCACTGAGGGGGCGTTGCGGGTGATACTGGACCGTGCAAACCGACAGGTGCAGGCCGGCGTTGAGCTGGAACATGCATTGCGTTTGCAAGCTGCCATTTACCGATTCAAGGAACTGGATCTGGTCGCTGCCGTGATTGGTGTGTCGACTCGCTTTGGCGGACGTTCGGACCTGGTCCTGGAACGCATGGCAGCTTTCATGCGCGACCTGGAACATGCACAGAATGAATTGGTTTCGCTGTCTGCCGAAATTCGTTTGTCGGCCTGGATCATGGGCATCTTGCCGATCGCTATTGGTATTTTCCTGATCATTTTTAATAACAATATGTTTGCAAGCATGTGGCAGGACCCGATCGGGAAAAAAATGCTGGTTGGCGCGGTCGTGCTCGAAGTGGTGGGCGGCTACGGCCTGTATCGACTGGCAAAAACGGTGTAGCAGGTAATGCTGCCAAGCGTTATATGAAGCGGGGATAAAGTGAATTCGACACAATATACGTTGATCATCCTGGCGGTCCTGCTGCTGGCCGCAGCCTTGTTGCTGATGGGAGGAGCTCTGTTGGCGAGAGCATGGCGGCTCAAACGAAATCTGGCCACAATTGACGAAAAGATCGCATCCCATGACCGTCCGGCTGCCAGCGCCAATATCAATGCCAATCTCAGTGCGAAACCGACATCCTTGCGTGACCGGCTGGTAGCGGTCAGCGCCGGCTGGCTTGATACGCCGGTAGGACGTCAGCTGGTGGCGGAAGAAGATCGCCATCTGCTGGATCAATGCAATGTCAATGACGTGCGTGGTAAATCCTTGTTTTTTCTGGCGCGAGCGGTGCTTGCAGTCAGCTTGCCTCTGCTTGGGTTTTTTCTGATTCCTCGCGGAGGATGGCTTTCGCTGCTGCTGATTCTTTTTTTTGGCATTGCCTTGGGCCATATGCTGCCGAAATGGATCATGCGGAGCGTCGCGCTCAAGCGCCAGCGGCTGGCGGCCGAGGAATTGCCCTTGCTGATTGACTTGCTGCGCTTATTGCAAGGCGTGGGTTTGTCGGTCGACCAGAGCCTGCATGTGATTGAAAACGAATTCGGAAATGTGCTCACGGTGTTGGGGGAAGAATTGGCGATCGCCAGCCGCCAATACAGCACGGGACGCAGCCGGGAACAATCGATGCGGCGCTTTTCGACGGTGTTCGACAATGAGGATTTGCACGCGGTTTCGCGCCTGCTGGTGCAGGTGGAACATCACGGCGGCGCGGTGCAGGAACCGCTCAAGCAGTTTAGCGAACGGATCCGCGAGCAGCGCAAGCTGGACATGAGAGAAAAGATCGGAAAGCTGACAGTGAAGATGACGGGAGTCATGGTGATGACCTTGCTGCCAGGACTGCTGGTGATTACCGGCGGCGTCGGGTTCCTGGCGGTGATCAGGGCTCTGTCAAGAATGGGAGCAAATGCATGAAGATTTTCGATATGCGCCCGGACACGGGTAGCCACGAGGCACGGCGGCCGGCTTGCCCGGCCTGGTTTTCACCGTTCGCCATTGCATTGGTCGCGGTGTTGGCTGGCGGTTGTGCAAGCAATTCTGCCAAGTTGTATGCGCAACAGAATGAAGCGGCGCAGTTGCGGCAGCAGGCGGAAGAGAAGGCGCCCACACCCGATAACAAGGGCATGTACCTGGGTTTGATACGGCAGATGCAGGAGCAGGGCATGTATTTTGCCTCGCTGGCGCACATCGATGCCTACGAGCAGCAGAACGGCAGTACGCCGGAAGTCCAGCGTTTGCGTGCCGACGCATTGCGCGAAACCAGCCAGGCAGCTGCAGCGGAAGCGGCATATCGCAAGTTGCTGAATTCGCCTGAAGCGGGGGCGGCCTGGCACGGGCTGGGCCTGCTGGCGGCACAGAACAGCGATTACGGGAATGCGATCACCTCGCTGAGGGAAGCGGTAAAGCGTGAGCCGACCAATCCCGTGATGCTGAGCGATCTTGGTTACGCAATGCTGCGCAGCGGAGATTTCGCCGGCGCCCGCGTGCCGTTGGCGCAAGCTGCAGAACTGGCGCCTGACAATCGCAAGATGATAGGCAATTTGGCGCTGTTGCTGCTGGTTTCAGGCGATGCAGAAAGAGCTCGCGCCGTAATGGACAAGGCCAACCTGTCCATGGATAGCCGCGCGGCTATATATCGCCTGGCCGCGGAAATCGGACAGCGGCGGCCTGGCGTGGCGGCGGTGCAGGATTCTGCCGGGGGCGCGCAATTCGTCGGGAGCGGTTCTGCAGCAACGGCCGGGAAAAAAACAAATCCGGTGCAGCTGCCGGCGACGCCGTTCCAATCGATGCTGGACCGGTTTGGCAACGGCGGCTGAAAGTCATGCAATTTAATTTTTGCTCAAGGGGTCGGCAAATGAAAGCACAGGGAACTATCGGTCAATACATGCTGTTTGTCGGTTCTGCACTGTTGCTAAGCGCAGGAGTTTCGAGTACTTGGGCACAGAATATGTCGCCGCTTACAGGCAAATTGCTGCAAGATCCTGCCGCCAGGCCAGCCCCGGCGGTCTCTGCAACCGCCAGCGCGCCTACAGCGATTCAGTCAGCAGCGGCTGCATCGCAGGCTGCTGCTCCTGTCCAGCAGCCAGAGACACCGGCATCGACCGGGCCGGAAAACAGAATACGCGTCGGCGACGTCACGCATGCCCTGTTGCAGGCGCAAGCCGATGGACGCGTGGCAGGTCCGCGTTTACCTATGCTGGGCGCGACAGCCGATGCTAGCTGGGCGCGTTATATGGATAGTTTTAAGCATCCACTACCGGAATTTTTTGAAAATAAAGTATCGAAGAACACGTCGAATTAATCATTCCAATACGGATAACCATACCAAATCAACAGCAACCTGCATGAATGCATTTCTCGGCACCATGGTTGGCCATTCCGTTGGCGCGAACGCGCGGCAGCGTGGGATACATCACCATAGCGGTTCCATCATAGTGATGGTGGCGATTTTTTTATCAATTGTATTTATTCTAGCGTCGTCGATTGACATCGGATATGTGTTTTATATGAAACGCGACTTGCAAAAAACCGCTGACCTGGCGGCATTGGCCGGCGCATTGCAGCTGACCACTACGCCTCCAGCCGGCAATCCCACGACATGCGCGGCAACCGACACGGCTGTGCTGGCTGCCATAGGGAATGCTCAGGCCAACGGCTTTGCGACTACGGCTCCTAACAAGATGTCAAATACCATTACAGTTACTTGCGGTCGCTGGGACCCGGTTGTCAATGTAGCGCAGGCGCCAAATTATTTTGCGGCCCCTATCGCAGGAGCCAAGCTGAATGCAGTGAAGGTGGTTGTGGTGCAGACCGTGCCGGCATTTTTTGGCCTGGGCCAGCGCACTATCAGCGGGCAAGCAATTGCTTCGGGCAGTAGTCCCTATGCGACCTTCTCTCTTGGCACGGGGCTGCTTTCCGTGTGCAGCGGCACCAGCCCCTTGCTGAATCCCTTGGTCAACGGTCTCTTGGGCAGTAACGTGTGTTTAAGTGCGGTGACTTACAACGGATTGCTTGGGTCGCAGGTTTCGTTGCTGCAAATTATAAATAACCTGGGTTTGAATGTAGGTACTCTCGACCAGGTATTGAATACCCAGGTAACCTTGGCCCAGCTGATAAATGCGACCATCCAGGCGCTGTCGCCGGCGCAGGCGGCGAGCATAAATGTTGCCGAACTGGGGAATTTAACCACTGGGGCATTAGGCGGGACTCTGCTGAAACTTGGAGACATTCTGAACGTCAACGCTACAGACGGGATTGCAGCCTTAAGTGCGCAAATCAATGTGCTGGATCTGATAAATGTTGGGACTTTGCAAGTCGCTAACAAGAATAACCTGATAGATCTGGGCGCGAATATCGATCTCGGTGCGTTAGGGCAAGTCGGCTTGCAATTAAAGCTGATTGAGCCGCCGCAGATGGGAGTCGGCGGGGTCGGTGCGACGGCAACGTCGGCGCAAGTGCGGCTGGCGCTCAATGTGAATGCTTTGTTAGGCTTGGTTAATCTTCCTCTTTTCATCGATGTCGCTCCGGGGCAGGCCCAACTCCAAAGCCTGCAATGTACTGCACCGAAAAACGCGACATTCAAGATAACAACAGGTGTGGCAGAAGTTTGCCTGGCAAACGGACAGACTGGCATGGGCGCGCCATTTTCATGTCCCGACGTGTCCAAGCCTGCGAACCAGGTCGCAGTTTTACCTTTGGTCAGTCTCGGCATCAATGCGTCGCTGACCAGCCCAGATACAAGCGCAACCTTATATCCGCCTCCTCCTGCGGGTGTGCCTCCAGATGGCCCTAGCAGTAAGCTTGTCGGTTCGTCTTTGGGGGCGATCCTGGGAGGAATTCTCCAGCCGGGAACTTTTGTTTTCGGTGGACTCCTGAGCCTGCTGAATCCGCTGCTTATTACTTTAGGTGCAGTGCTAAACCCGGTATTGGGAGCTGTCGGTGCTTTGCTCGATACGACTTTCTCGTTACTGGGCCTGGGTATTGGGCAAAGTACGCTCAATTTATCGTCAATTAGCTGCGGTGATGTGAAACTGGTTTATTAAAAACAAAAATATCAATTGATGGAAACGATGTGATGAATACCCACGAACGACTGGTTGAAATCCGCGATTTATTAGCACGTCACGGCGCAACGGCAGTAACGATCCAACCAGCCTTGCGCGAAGGTGACTGAAAGAGTTGACCATGCAAAACAAACCTTTGCAAGAAAGTCTCGACATCTACGTATGGGAAGGCAGTTCGGATATTGCCGACCGGATTTCGCAATGCCTGGCGAGTTTCGATATCGAGGTAATACGGGCCGACGGCATGGCGGTGACGCGTGACCAGGTAGCGTCGCGGCCGTCGCTCGCGGTAATTTCGGTGACGGTGATCGAGCACGCCGAGTTTTCCGTCGACGCCTGGCAGAAATCGCATGGCATGCCGGTGATCTGGGTGGCCGAAGTAGGGCGCACCGCCAATCCGCGTGTGTATCCGGTCGAGTACTCGCATATCCTGATGCTTGACTTTACCTGCGCCGAGCTGCGCAAGCTGGTGTTCCGCCTGGCGTCGGAGCTGCACGCCAGCGCTAGCGCCGATCGCGCGCCGCAGCCGCTGATTGCGCAATCCGAAAGCATGCAGGCGCTGGTGGCGGAAGCGGAAGCCTTTGCCGATTGCGAATCCAGCGTGCTGATCATCGGCGAGACCGGCGTCGGCAAGGAGCGCATCGCACAGCTTTTGCACCAGCGCCATGGCCGTTACCGCCATGGCCCGTTTGTCGCCGTCAATTGCGGCGCCATTCCGGACGGCTTGTTCGAGTCGCTGTTTTTCGGCCATGCCAAAGGCGCGTTCACCGGCGCGCTGCTGGCGCACAAAGGTTATTTTGAACAGGCCGACGGCGGCACCTTGTTCCTCGACGAGATCGGCGACTTGCCCTTGTACCAGCAGGTCAAGCTGCTGCGTGTGCTGGAACAGAGCACCGTCACCAGGCTCGGTTCGCAAACCGAGGTCAAGCTGGATTTCCGGCTGGTGGCGGCAACCAACCGCAACCTGCGCGAACAGGTGCAGCAAGATATGTTTCGCGCCGACCTGTATTACCGGCTGGCGGTGATCGAGCTGCGCGTGCCTAACCTGGAAGAGCGCGGCAGGATCGACAAGATTGCGATTTTCAATACCTTGCTGGCGCAGACCTACGAGCAGATCCCGCCGCCGCCGGACTGGCTGCTGGAGCTGGTGGCGGCGGCAAAATTTGCCGGCAACGTGCGCGAGCTGCGCAATGTGGCAGAGCGGGTCGGCATCATCTATCGCCAGCTGGGCGTCTGGGACCGGGTCCGCATCGACCGGGTGTTCGACAAGCTCGGCACCATGGAGCGGGTCAATGAAGGCAATGACCTGACCGCGGTGCGCAAGAAATGGGACCTGGCCGAGCGCGGCCGGATTCTTTCGGTGCTGGACGCCAACGGCTGGCGGCGCCAGGATACCGCGCATGCGCTTGGCATCAGCCGTAAGGTGCTGTGGGAAAAGATGCGCAAATTCCAGATCGCCGATACGGAAGCGGTCGGCGAGGCCGAATAGTTTGTCAAGGACGAGTATTAAAACAACAACAATAATGCTTTGGGTAAAAACAATGCCCAGCAACAATAGGATTGCAGATAAAATTGCCCGCATGCTGTCAAATATCGACTAAATTAATGTTAGCGAAGGGAATCAGGGGATGAATGTAAATGTACGCAATGCAGTCCGCGGTTTAGGATTGGGGATGCTCATTGCCGGCTTGTCGGTCAACGTCTTGGCGCAACCGTCATCCGCCAGCTCTGCCGCCGCCACAGCCGTGCCAACTCCGGCCGCAGCCCCTCAGCCCGCAGCCGTCAGCGCTAACAGCACCATCAGCGAACTGCAGCAGTTGATGCAGAGCCAGGGCGTGAGCGAAATGCGTACTACCTATAACGGTAACTACGGTTCCAGCCTGCTGTTCAAGCCGGAGAGCCGCACCTATTATGTCGCCTTGTTCCAGCAAAAGAATTTCTGGCGCGTCGTGAAAACCACGTCCGACGTGCAAGCCGAACAAATCTACAAGAGCTTCGTCGGCCAGACCGAAAAGCTGGCCGAGGTGGATATCCGCCGCATCAAGCTGGAAGCGGACAAGTCCTACACCGAGCAGCTGATTGCAGCCCAGGAAACCCGTCTCAACGCCTTGCAGAACGATCTGGTAGTGCAGCAGCAGCAAGAACAGAACGTCAGTGTCCAGCAGGATCAGGCGCGTCAGCAGGCACAGCTGCTGAGCAACAAGCAGCAAGCTGCACGCAACGAATTGCGCGGCTTGCAAACCCGCATCCGTACGCTGGAAGCCCAGCAGACCATGCTGGATAACAGTAATTTCGGCGACGCCAAGGCCACCAGCAAGAAGTAACTCCGCCGCGGTGCGGATCTGGCGCCAGGGACTCGCCTTGGCGCCTGGCAGGAAAGATATCGGGATGCGTATATTGCGTGTCCCGATTTTTTTTGCGTGGCGCCATCGCGACCGACTTTATCAAGCCGCGCGGCAGCATGATGGCGGGCCTGGTCGCCGATTCTGATGAGGCAAAACAAAAAGGCCTCCATTTCTGGAAGCCTTATGTCTGTTGGTGCCGAGAGCCGGAATCGAACCGGCACGCTGTTTCCAGCGCGGGATTTTGAGTCCCGTGCGTCTACCTATTCCGCCATCTCGGCAACGCGTCCGCTATTATGACTGGTTTCTGCTGCCCGATCAATAGCTGGGCCAATCAATTTTCCCGCAAACGGCCTGCTGCGGGGCTAGTTGCCGACCCGCTGGTACAGGCGGAAGCGTTCATCGCGGTCCGACGGCCGGCGGCCGGTCCACAGCAGTTTCCAGTTGCCTTTGAATTCACGCCAGATCGCGTCATCCGACTTGACCGAGATATTGTCCTGGTACAGCAGGAAATCGCAATGCGGCTGGCCGTATTCGCCGAATGGAATCTGGCCGAAATAAGCGAAAGATGCGCGCTGCGCCGGACCGACATTGGTGTCCACGCACTGCTTGACGACCGGCAGGTGCTCGTCGATCTGGGCGGCTACGCCGGCATAGCTCTTGCTGTAGTTGATCCATGGCAGCCACAAGGTGGTGAGCAGCAGCCAGCACAGGATCACGCCGCCCGAGGACAGCACTACCGCGCGCCATAGGACCGCCGGCCGGCGCGACAGGCGCCAGTTCACCAGCAGGATCCAGAACACCGAGCCGAGCAGCGCAATCACCAGCGCGATCAGGTTGAATTCCGGTTTGAAGCCGGGCGCCAGCTTGTAGACATTCCTGGCGATCTGCGCCGGCCAGCCGCTTTCCTTGGCGATCCAGGCCAGCCAGATGAATGCTGCGCAGGCGGTCAGGGTCATCACCGAGAACCAGTCCACGGCATTGATGGCGCCGCGTTTCATGGTCGGCAGACCGAATGCCGCCAGGATCACCAGCGGCGGCAGCAGCGGTAGCAGAATGCCTTCTTCCGGATGCGGATTGAGCAGCAGCATGATCGTCAGGCTGATGAAAAACGCCAATGGCAATGCGATATGCAAGGTCGAGCGCTGCTGGCGCCAGGCATACACCGCCCAGCCGGCAAACGGCCATGCGGGCCACGCGAACCAGATGCCGTATTTAAAGTAATACGATAAGGCAGTCCAGGTCGGCCAGCTCAGCTGGCGCAGGTTGATGGTTTCCCAGATGGCGAAGCGGGCCGGCGCGCCTGGTAGCAGGGCCCAGCTGACGATGAACCAGAGCGCGGCAACCAGCAGCGTGACCGGCACGGTCGCCAGCAGCATGTCGCGGGCGATGGCTTTTTCTCGCATCAGCGCCAGCGTCAGCAAACCGCACAGCATGGCTAGCGGCAGCAGCCAGCCGCGCGTCAGGACCAGCAGGCCGAAGCTGAGGCCGAGCAGCGCGGCGCTGCGCAGGCTGCGTGCCTCGAACAGGCGCACTGCAACGTAGATGGAAAAGGCGACCAGCGAGACTTGCAGGCTTTTGGCGGTAGGTTCGTGGCTCTGCAGCAGCAGGCCCAGGCTGCCGAGATAAATCAGGAAGGCGCCGTCGGCCAGGGTGCGGCCGAAGTCGCGCGGTTCAGGCTGGCCGCCGAAGGCTAGGCGGAGCGGCTGTGCTTCGGTGCGGCGTCCCAGCAGGTAGGTGGCGTACCAGACCGACAGCGAACCGACCAGGAAGAATCCCACGGCCGGCAAGCGGCCCGCCAGCGGATCGCCCAGCAGCCAGCCGAACAGCTTGATGAAGATGGCGCCGATCCAGTAAGGCAGCGGACTTTCGCCGGGCATCGGCAAGCCGACGATATTCGGCATCAGCCAGTCGGAGAGGCCGCCGTGGGCCATGGTCCAGGCGATGCCGAAGCTGGAAGCGTCTTCATTTTTCCACGGATCGCGCCCGATCAGGCCCGGCAGTATGTATAGCAATCCCAGCGCCCATAAGCCCCAGCGCGGCAGTGCGCTAGTGGCGGAGGCGGGAAGACGGACGGGCTTCATCACAATGGCGTTTGATCAATGTTGAATTGCTGGGTATTGTGCCGGATAGCGGGTTACTGCGCTATTACTGAGCGTAGTTTTTGTTCCTGGTGTTCTCAAGAAAACATACACTTCTTTACGATTTATCAAAGAGCCGTCTGCGATGCCGCTGGCGAGCCTGATAAACAAAAAAAGGCAGCCGTAGCTGCCTTTTTAAAACGAGCGATCGAATTAAGTATTTGCGATCGAAGTCTTGGAGCCGACAGCGCCGAATTTCTTGCGGAACTTGTCAACGCGGCCAGCGGTGTCGACGATTTTGTGTTGACCGGTGTAGAACGGATGCGATTCCGACGAAACTTCAATCTTCACCAAAGGATATTCTTTACCTTCGTGAGTGATGTTTTCGCGAGTCTGGATTGTCGAACGGGTGACGAACTTGAAATCGTTCGAAACGTCGTGGAACAGGACTTCGCGGTAATTTGGGTGAATGCCGTCTTTCATAATTGCCTCAATTGAGTGGTAGCCAATCAATCACTTCGTCGGTCGTCTTGCTTCTTGACCCGATTGTCGATCACTTGCCGGGGGTGGAAAACCGCAAATTATACAATAAATCCGGTCGTGAATTCGAAAAAATGAATGAAATCAGTGCCTTGGGGTTAATTCAGGGCGGATTTTCAATATTATCTTTTCATCATTTCCTCGGACGGACAGCGAGTCCGCCCAATACGACCTTAGCTTTTGACAGCTGCCAGGATTTGGTTGCCGTTTTTGCGATACAAATACAATGTTGCAAACAAGCCACATATCGCTGCAGCAGTCATCCACATGCCGGGCGCGCCCTTATCGCCGGTGTATTCAATCAGTCCGGTCGCGATGGCTGGCGTGAAGCCGCCGAAAATCGCCGTCGCCAGGCTGTAAGCCAGGGAAAAACCGGCGGTGCGCACTTCAACCGGCATGATTTCGGTCAGGGCCACCACCATTGCGCCGTTATAGCTGGCGTACAGGAACGACAGCCACAGCTCGACCATCAGCATTTTCTGGAAAGTCGGGTCAGCCACCAGCCACGACAGGGCAGGGTAGGCGGTGAGGATGGTGAGGATGGTAAACACCAGCAGCAGCGGCTTGCGGCCGATGCGGTCGGACAGGGCGCCCATCACCGGCAGCCAGATGAAATTCGAAATGCCGACGCAGAAGGTCACCACCAGTGCATCGATGGTAGAAAGCTTGAGCACGCTCTTGCCGAAAGTCGGCGTGTAGACGGTGATCAGGTAGAACGAAACGGTCGTCATCGACACCAGCATCATGCCGGCGATCACCAGGCCCCAGTTATCGACCATGGAACGCAGGATCTCGCGCACGGCAGGCTTGTGCTTGCGCGCCATGAACTCTTCGGTTTCCTGCAGCGAACGGCGGATCATGAACAGCACCGGCACGATCATGCAGCCGATAAAGAACGGCACGCGCCAGCCCCAGTCGGCGATTTGCGCCGGTTGCAGCCATACCTGCAAGCCGAAGCCAAGGGCCGCGGCGACAATGATCGCTACCTGCTGGCTGGCCGATTGCCAGCTGACGTAAAAGCCCTTGTTGCCCGGGGTCGCCATTTCAGACAGGTAGACCGACACGCCGCCCAGTTCAACGCCAGCCGAGAATCCCTGCAGCAGGCGGCCGACCAGCACCAGCAATGGCGCCGCATAGCCGATGCTGGCGTAGCCAGGCACAAAGGCAATCAGCATGGTGCCGAGCGCCATCAGCGCCAGGGTGGTGATCAGGCCCTTGCGGCGGCCGACTCGGTCGACATAGGCGCCGAGGATGATGGCGCCCAGGGGACGCATCAGGAAGCCGGCGCCGAAAGTCATGAAGGTCAGCATCAGCGACGCAAATTCGTCGCCGGCCGGGAAAAAGGTTTTGGAGATATATGTTGCGTAGAAGCCGAACAGGAAAAAATCGAACATCTCCATGAAGTTACCGCTGGTAACCCGCAGGACTGTGCCGAATTTCGATTGGCTGGATTGAGTTGTCGCCATGATGTGCCGTTGCGAAAATGGAGGTTCGCAAGCATAGCATTTAGCGTGTTTTGACGCTTCTTTTGCCGGTAAATTATAGTTTTCACATGGCAATATGCCATGACGCCAGTATTTGCGGCCCGGCGGCCATGGCGCTGTCAGCTGCACATAAAAAAAGAGCCCGGCCGATTTGCATGGGCCAGGCTTTCTTGATGGCTGATGCTGATCAGCCGCCGCGTCGCATCATGTCGAAGAACTCGGCGTTGTTCTTGGTTGACTTCATCTTGTCGAGGATGAACTCCATCGCTTCGATTTCATCCATGCTGTAGAGCAGCTTGCGCAGCACCCAGATCTTCTGCAGCTGGTCAGGCTTGATCAGCAATTCTTCGCGGCGGGTGCCGGACTTGTTCAGGTTGATGGACGGGTACACGCGCTTCTCGGCGAGGCGGCGTTCCAGGTGGACTTCCATGTTGCCGGTACCCTTGAATTCTTCGTAGATCACGTCATCCATGCGGCTGCCGGTTTCGATCAGGGCGGTAGCGATGATGGTCAGCGAACCGCCTTCTTCGATGTTGCGGGCGGCGCCGAAGAAACGCTTCGGACGCTGCAGCGCGTTGGCGTCGACACCGCCGGTCAGCACCTTGCCGGAAGCAGGGATCACGGTGTTGTAGGCGCGCGCCAGGCGGGTGATCGAGTCCAGCAGGATCACCACGTCTTTTTTCATTTCAACCAGGCGCTTGGCTTTTTCCAGCACCATTTCAGCAACCTGCACGTGGCGCGTAGCCGGTTCATCGAAAGTCGATGCCACCACTTCGCCGCGCACCGAGCGCTGCATTTCGGTCACTTCTTCAGGACGTTCGTCGATCAGCAGGACGATCATCACGGTGTCGGGATGGTTGGTGGTGATCGCATGCGCAATATGCTGCAGCATGACCGATTTACCCGACTTCGGCGACGCCACCAGCAGGCCGCGCTGGCCCTTGCCGATAGGTGCGATCATGTCGATGATGCGGCCGGTGATGTTTTCTTCGCCGCGCATGTCGCGTTCCAGCGGCAATGGCTTGTTCGGATGCAGCGGCGTCAGGTTTTCAAACAGGATGCGGTGTTTCGAGGCTTCCGGCGATTCGCCGTTGACCTTGTCGACCTTGACCAGGGCGAAATAGCGCTCGCCGTCTTTCGGCGTACGCACTTCACCTTCGATCGAATCGCCGGTGTGCAGGTTGAAACGGCGGATCTGCGAAGGCGAGATATAAATGTCGTCGGTGGACGCCATGTAGCTGGCGTCGGGCGAGCGCAGGAAGCCAAAGCCGTCAGGCAGGACTTCGAGGGCGCCGTCGCCAAAAATCTGTTCTCCTGATTTCGCGCGCTTTTTCAGGATCGCGAACATCAGTTCTTGTTTGCGCAAACGCGCTGCGTTATCGATGTCCAGGCCGATTGCCATTTCTAGCAGGGCGGAGACGTGTAACGCCTTTAATTCAGATAAATGCATAGGTATGAGTGTCCCGGGATGGGAAATATTGGGTGGGGGAGGGAACTGCGTGGTGTATTAGTAAAACACAAGCGGCGATGCGGGCGCATCGCCGCGGTTCTTTATTATATATTCGAATCGATGAATGCGGTCAACTGGCCTTTTGCCAGCGCGCCGACTTTCTGTGCCGCGGGGACGCCGTTCTTGAACAGGATCAAGGTCGGGATGCCGCGGATGCCGTGCTTGGCAGGCACTGCCTGGTTGGCATCGACGTCCAGCTTGACGATTTGCAGCTTGTCGCCGTATTCCTTGGCCACCTCTTCCAGGATCGGGGCGATCATCTTGCATGGACCGCACCATTCGGCCCAGAAATCGACCAGGACCGGTTTGTCGGATTTGAGTACATCTGCTTCAAAAGATGCGTCGGTAATGTGTTTAATGTTTTCGCTCATGGTTTCCTCAGTGTGAGGGAAAAAGAATCAATGTGTGCCAAGACGACTTACCATTCCTGCTTGGTGGCTGCCATCGGCGTTCCCTATTCTATTGAATAAGTGGGGATGCCGTGCGCGAATTCAAGTTTTTTGTGGGTGCGGTAAGAGGTATTGCGGCGGGATATTCGCTAAATCATAACCGATTTTATGAAAAAGTGTGGGCCATGTAATTATTTGAGGCTTGTTTTTCCAGGGGCTCGCATAAAATGATAGCTAATTGTTGCAAAAATGCGAGAGCTGCGAAGCAGCCGTTCTCGCGCTTCCAGTGAGTTACATGCCATCAGAATCCATCCAAATCGTGCCATCTGCCAACTTCTGGCCGGATGCTGCACGTGCCTTGCTGGCAGCCTGCCGCCAGGCCAGCGGCGACCAGGGACAGCGCGATTTCGCCCAATGGCGTGTGGTGCTGCCCACCTTTGCCCACGCCCAGCCGCTGAAAGCGGCCATGAACGCGGAGCTGGGCGGGACTTTCGTGCCACCGCAATTCTTTACCTTGTCCGGCTGGCTGGCGACTTTGCCGCCGCTGCCCAATGTGCTGCCCGCCAGCGAACGGCTGATGCGCCTGTATGCCGAATTGCGCCAGCACGGCTGGCTGAAAAAATTATTCACTGCACGCCGCAACACAGACCTGCTGCCGCTGGCGCAGACGCTGTTAGCGTTATCAGACGAATTGACGCAAGCCTTGCTGCCCGCCTTGCATGCCGGTGAGGCAGCAGGCGATCCGGAGCAGCGCTGGCAAAGCGCACTGGAGCAGCTGTCGCCGGACGCGCGCAAGCTGCTGTCGGATGAAACGCAGCTGGTATGGTCGATCTGGAAAAGTCAGCTGGACGCCGATGACGCCATCGCAGCACGCTTTACGCAAATGCTGCAGGTCGCGGAACACGCCAGCCAGCCGCTGGCCTGGATCAGCTCGGTGGCGCCGGAACCGCTGGAACAGGCTTTTCTCGATGCTTATGCCAGGCGCCAGCAGGTGCTGACGATTACCCTCGACTGGCGTGCACACGCAATCTTGCCGACGCATGCGCTGGCCTGGCCGGAAATGGTGGAAGCCGCGGCAGATGGAGAAACCGCGGATATCGCAGCAAGCAATCACGCGCCGCCGCCTGAGCTGGCATTGTGCGCGGCGCGCAGTGTCGAAGACGAGGCGGTGCAGGGCGCGCAGATGGTGATCGACTGGCTGCAGGAGGGCAAGGCCAGCCTGGCGATCGTGGCGCAGGACCGTGTCGTGGCGCGGCGCATCCGGGCTTTGCTGGAGCGGGCGCAAGTCCACGTGGCCGATGAAACCGGCTGGAAGTTGTCTACCACGCGTGCTGCATCCGCCATTTCCGCCTGGTTCGACGTCGTCGCCGCGCGCGGTGAAACCACGGCCTTGCTGGATCTGCTGAAATCGCCGTTTGTGCTGAATGAGGCGCCTAGCGACCTGCTGCACGATGCGCAGGACAGCGTTGCCAACAAATCTGCGCTGGTGATGAAAATAGAGTTGCTGCTGCGGCGCGCCAATGTGCTCGGCGAGTGGCGCGCGGTAATCAATGCCTTGACCGCGGCGCCGGCGGAACAAAAAGCGGTAGCTTTGCTGGCGCAGCAGGCAGCATTGTTCAGCGGCCGGAAGAACCTGCGCGACTGGATCGCCACCACCGCCGCGGCGCTCGATGCGCTGGGCGTGTCGTCGGCGCTCAGCGCGGATTCCGCCGGCCAGCAGATCTTGCAGCTATTGCAGAATATCGCGCCGCCCGGCAATGATTTTGCAGCGCTGTTTTCATTTCCCGAGTGGCGCGCGCTGGTCAGCCTGCAGCTCGACGACACCAGCTTCATCAGCGCCGCCGATGACCGCCGAGTCGTGATGCTGCCGCTGAACGGCGCCCGCTTGCGTACCTTCGACGCCGTGCTGATGGTGGGTGCCGATGCCGACCACCTGCCTTCGCAGCCGCAGGAGACGCTGTTCTTCGCCAATACCGTGCGGCGCGAGCTGGGCCTGGCGACACGCGAGAGCCGCCAGCGCCAGCAACTGCGCGACGTAGTCGAGCTGCTGGCGATGAATCCGCAGGTAGTGCTGTCGTGGCAGGCGCACAAGGATGGCGAACCGAATCCGGCCAGCCCCTGGATCCAGCGCCTGCAGCTGACTTTGGCGCTGGCCGTTCCTGCCGCGCCGGCGCTGCCAGAGCGGCGGGCGCCGATTGCCTCGCAGAGCCTGCAAGCCAGGCCGTCCGCCATGCCGGCGCCGGCGGCGCCGCAGCTGACGCCGAGCCGCCTGACGGCCAGCGCTTACAACAGCTTTATCGCCTGTCCGTATCAATTCTTCGCCAGGCGCATGCTGGGCCTGGCGTCGCTGGACGAATTGTCCGACCTGCCGGAAAAGCGCGACTATGGCGGCTGGCTGCATGAAATCCTGGAGACTTACCACGAAACCCTGCGTGACCAGCCATGTCCGCCGGACCAGCGCGAATCCTTGCTGGCCGATATTTCAAAGAAATTGTTCGACAGCGTCATCGCAAAGAACGCAGCTGCATTGGGCTATTACTCGCGCTGGCAAAAAGTCATTGCGGCTTATGTCGTCTGGGCCAATGAGCACGAAGCGCAAGGCTGGCGCTTCGTGTTCGGCGAACAGGCTTATGAAAAACCGATGGTGCTGCCGGACCGCGAACTGATGCTGCACGGCCGGATCGACCGCGTCGACGAGAACGGCGCCGGCGAGCGCGCGGTGCTCGATTACAAGACCAACAACCTGGTCGTGCTGAATAAAAAACTGAAAGACCATGAAGATCACCAGCTGGCGTTCTACGGCCTGCTGTCGGACCGGCCGGTCGCGGCGGCGCACTATGTCGCGCTGGAAACCACGAAAGACAAGGTCGGCGACGTGAGTGCTCCCGATTACGACGAAGCGCAACGCGCCTTGGCCGCGCAGATTTCGGTCAATGTGCAAGCGATTGCGCGCGGCGTCGGCCTGCCTGCCAACGGCGTGGCGTCGGTTTGCCAGTATTGCGATGTGCGCGGTTTGTGCCGCAAGGGAGCATGGGAATGAGCGAATCGATGCAAGCCGGACTGCCGAGCGCTTATCGCTTGAACGGCGTGGTCGTCGAAGCCCAGGGCTTCACCAACGCCGCTTGCGATCCGCAGCACTCGGTGGTGGTGGAAGCTTGCGCCGGCAGCGGCAAGACCTGGCTGCTGGTGGCGCGCATGCTGCGGCTGTTGCTGGCCGGGGCCGCGCCATCGGAACTGCTGGCGATCACCTTTACCCGCAAGGCCGCACAGGAAATGCGCGAGCGCCTGCTGGAGCTGCTGCACGACCTGGCCTTGCAGCCGGACGCCAAGGTGCGCAACCTGCTGCTGGAACGCGGCATCGCCCAGCAAGACCTGGCGCACACACTGCCGGCGGCGCGCGGCCTGTATGAACGCGTGCTGGCCAGTCCGCAAAGCCTGTCGATCGACACTTTCCATAGCTGGTTCGCGCGGCTGCTGCAAATTGCGCCGCTGGCTTCCGGCGTGCCGCACGGTTATGCCTTGACCGAGAAAACCGGCGAATTGCTGGCGGATGCTTACCTGCGTTTCATGCAGTCGCTGAACGACGAAGAGAATGGCCAGGCCAGGCAGGATCTGCTGGCGCTGTACCAGCTGGTCGGCGATTTCAGCACCCGCAAACTGCTGAATGCTTTCATCGATAAACGCGCCGAATGGTGGGCTGTGATCCAGCAGGGAGTGGATGCGCCGCTCGAATGGCTGCGCGAAATGTGCGGCGTAGATGCTGAAATCGATGCAAGGCTGTCGTTGTGGGACGACCAGAAACTCCTGTCGCAGGTCAAGCAGATCGCCTGGCTGCTGGGGCAGGGGTCGGCGACCAACCAGAAACGCGCTACCGCGATTGAAATGGCGCTGACGGCTGGCGCCGCGGCGGTCAATTTCGACGCCTTGTGCCATCAGTTCTTTGACGATGCCGGCAAGCCGCGCAGCAACGGCAAGGCCAAGGATTTACTGAAAGCGCTGGAAAACAGCCTGGGCGGCAATGCCCTGGATGCTTTCGACGCGCAATTCGACGCGACCGGAGAAGCCCTCAAGCAGTTGCGCAAGCGCAGCCACGAGCGCACCGTGCTCAGCCTGAACCAGCATCTGTTCAGCGTCGGCAACGCCTACCTGGAATGCTACCAGGCGCTCAAGGCGGAACAGCGGGTGTTCGATTTCGCCGACCTGGAATGGCAAGCCTATCGCCTGCTGACCAATCCGGAAAGCGCGGCCTACCTGCAAAGCCGGCTCGATACACGCTACAAGCATATCCTGCTGGATGAGTTCCAGGACACCAACCCGCTGCAATGGAGCATCGTGCGCGCCTGGCTAAGCGCGTATGGCGCGGATGCCGGCCAGCCCAGCGTGTTTGTGGTGGGCGATCCCAAGCAGTCGATTTACCGTTTCCGGCGCGCCGAGCCGCGGGTGTTCGAAGCTGCGCGCAAGCTGTTGCAGGAGCAGGGCGCCACGGTATTGCAAGCCAACCAGACCAGGCGCAACGCCACTGCGATTGTCGAGGTGCTGAACGCCAGCTTCTACGCCAACCCGCTGTTTTCCGCGCAAACCACGCTGGGCGAAGCCGGCGGCGCGGTCTGGCGCCTGCCCCTGGTCCGGCAAGCGGACGATGAGGCGGAACAGCAGCCGCAAGGCTTGCGCAATCCGCTGACCACCGCGCGCGAAGAATCGGAAGACGCTCGCCGCCGCGACGAAGGCAGGCAGCTGGCGCAAGCGTTATGGCGCGCCAGGCAAGAACTGACGGTGCGCCAGGAACACGGCGGCCGCACGCTGCGCTGGTCGGATGTGATGCTGCTGGTGAAGAAGCGCAGCCACCTGGGCGCCTATGAAAGCGCGCTGCGCGAAGCCGGCATACCGTTCATGTCGGACAAGCGCGGCGGCCTGCTGGAGTCATTGGAAATTTCCGACCTGGTTGCCTTGCTGACTTTCCTGATCACGCCGGACGATGCGCGCGCACTCGGCCATGTATTGAAATCGCCGATCTTCGGCGCCAGCGACGACGACCTGATCGCCTTGGCGCAACGCGCTGAGCGCGGCTGGTGGGCGCGCCTGCGGGCGGCCTCGGCAAGCCAGGACGCCGCTCCAGCGCTGCAGCGCGCCGCCGCCTTGCTGGAACAATGGCTGCAGGCGGCGCCGCGCTTGCCGGTGCATGACTTGCTCGATGTGATTTTGCACCAGGGACAATTGCTGGCGCGTTATGCCCAGGCGGCTTCGCCTTTGACGCGCAGCCAGGCGATAGGCAACATCGAAACCTTCGTCGAGCTGGCGCTGAACATGGATGCCGGCCGTTATCCCAGCCTGCCGAAGTTCATCGATGCCTTGCGCGGCCTGCAAAACGCCGCCGGCGGCGATGCGCCCGACGAAGCCAGCATCGACGCCGCCACCGATGCGGTGCGCATCCTGACGGTGCATAGCGCCAAAGGGCTGGAAGCGCCGGTAGTGGTGCTGCTGGACGCCAATCACAGCAAGCCGGCGCGCGACGACTACGGCATCTTGTGCGACTGGCCGCAGGATGCGGAGGCGCCGCTGCACTTTTCCGCGTTCGGCAGCAGTGCCGAGCGCGGCGCCGCGCGCGATCTGCTGTTCGCGGCGGAAGAAGGTTTCAAGATGCAGGAAGACTGGAACCTGCTGTACGTCGCCACTACCCGCGCCAAGCAGCTGCTGATCGTCAGCGGCGTCGCCGGCAGGAGCGGCGGCGTGACCGAAGACAGCTGGTATGCACGGCTGGAGCACGTCCCCGAAACCAGCCTGGATGCCATCGCCGAACACGCCGCGGCTGCCGGCAGCGTGCAGGAATTTGAACAGGAAATATTTGATCCGCCGCAATTGCCGCCGGCCGAGACTCCGGTCGCAGCGACTTTTGACAGCGAAGCAATCGCTGAAGGCATCGCTTTGCACGGCTTGCTGGAAAGAGTGACCCAGCATGGGTTGTGGCCGGTAGTGCTGCCGGACGCCGCAACGATTGCGCGCTGGCTGCCATGCCCGCCGGCGCTGGCAAAGCAGGTCCGGCAGCAGGCACAGACCATCCTGGGACAGGCCGAGCTGGAGCATTTTTTCAATCCAGCCATGCACCTGCACGCCCGCAACGAAATGGAAATCATCGCCGACAATGCGGTGCTGCGCTTCGACCGCGTGGTGATCTTCGAGGACGAAGTGTGGATCCTGGACTACAAGCGCAAGCTGCTTGATAGCGAGCGGGCGGCTTATACCGCGCAGTTGCGCAGTTACCGGCAGGCGGCGCAAGGAGTGTTTGCCGGCAAGCGTTTGCGTACCGCCTTGCTGACTGTGGATGGGCGCTTGTCGGAAGTCGACTAGTTAAAAAAAAACCCTTATTTTCGATGAGAAAAATAAGGGTTTTTTCGGAAGGGGCTACTCGGTTGCCATCAACGATGGTGGGGCGCCGCGTATTTCCGTTCCAGCCGGCCGACCAGCGTCGCCAGTATCATGGTCATGGCGAAATAGACCACGGAAATCGTGATGTACGGCTCCCAGTAGCGCGAGTAGGCGCCCGCCACGGTCCGGGCGGCATAAGCCAGCTCGGCCAGGCCGATCGCCGACACCAGCGACGAATCCTTGAGCAGGGTGATCGCTTCATTGCCGAGCGGCGGCAGCATGCGGCGGAACGCCTGCGGCAGCACCACGTAGCGCATGGTGAGTTTGTAGCCCATGCCGAGGCTGGATGCGGCGTAAGACTGGCCGCGGTCGATGGACTGGATGCCGGCCCGGAAAATCTCTGAAATATAAGCGCCGGCGTTCAGCGACAAGGCCACGATGCCGGAGATGAAGGCGCCGTAATCTTGCTTGATGGTGCGCGCCAGCTCGCCGGAGATCAACAGGCCGTTGTCCTGGTGGATCAGCACCGGCATCACTGCAAAGTGGATCAGCAGGATCTGCACGAACAGCGGGGTGCCGCGGAAAAAGGCGACATAGAAGCTGGCCAGCGATTTCAACAGGCGGAACGGCCATTTCCATGGACCGTGCTTGACTTCCGCCAGGCGCAGCATGCCCAGCAACAGACCGAGGATGGTGCCGATGATGATACTGATCACGGCGACCTGGACCGTCATGAAGAAGCCCTTGACGAATAGCGGCGCGTAGCCTTGTATGATGCTCCAGCGAAAATCCATAAGTGTTATTGAGAAGAAACGGTGCGACGGGCTGAGAGGACGCGTAATCCGGCGTGCTGCTGGTCCGGGTTAAACATAAGATAATAAAAATTAGCGCAAAATTATACCGTAGTTGCCGCAGACCGCCAAAAACAGCCGGTCTGCGGGCAGGTCACGGATTATTGCTTACCGTTGCCGAAGTACTTTTCATTGATTTTCGCGAAGCTGCCGTCAGCCTTTACATCAGCCAGGCCCTGGTTGATTTTGGCCAGCAGTTCGGTATTGCCCTTGCGTACCGCAATGCCATAGTACTCTTTCGGAAAACCGCCATCGGGCACCACGCGGAAGCTGGCGGACGGATTGTTGGTAATGTAGTTCCTGACCACCGGATCGTCAGCCACCACGGCGTCGACGCCGCCGCTTTCCAGTTCCTTCAGGGCCAGCGTGGTCGAGTCGAAGCGCTTGATGCTGGGGTTGTTCTTGCCCACCAGGTTTTGCACCACTTCGTCGCCGGTGGTGGCGCTTTGCACGCCGATCTTCATGGTCTTCAGGTCAGTGAACTGCTTGACCGAGGTATTGCCTTGCGGGACCGCGATCAGCTGGCTGGCTTCGAAATAAGGCTCGGAGAAATCCACGGTCTGCTTGCGCTCATCGGTGATCGTGATGGCGGAAATCAGCAGGTCGCGGTCGCCCTGCGCCAGGAAGTTGAAGATGCCTTCGAACGGCGTCGGTATGAATTTCACCTCGATGCCGATCTTGGCGGCGATCGCTTTCATCAGGTCGATATCGAAGCCGACCACTTCCTTCTTTTCATTTTCGGCGGAAAACGGCGCGTAGGCCGATTCAACGCCGACCACGTACAGGGTTTGCTTGGAGGCCGCCGCCGGCGCTTCTTCCTTTTTGCTGCAGGCGCCGACTGCCAGCAAGCCCAGGCTGAGAGCGCACAGCGGCAGATAGCGGCTTAACATTTTTTTCATGGGGTTCTCGTAAAAATCAGTCGAATTTACAACTTCTCGTCGGCGAAATATTTCTTGTAGATCCGGTCCTGCGTGCCGTCAGCCTTGATCTGTTCCAGGCCGTGGTTGAGCTTGGCCAGCAGTTCGGCGTTGCCCTTCTTGACCGCGATGCCGTAGTATTCCTTGGGGAAAGCCGGATCGTTGACGATGCGGAAGCTCTTGCCTGGATTGTTCTTTACGAAATTGGTGACCACGCCGTTGTCGCCGATCACGGCGTCGACGCCGCCGCCTTCCAGTTCCTGGAACGCCAGCGGCATCGATTCAAAGCGCTTGACGCTGGGGCTGTTCTTGCCGACCAGGTTTTGCGCCGCCTCATCCGCGGTAGTGGCGCTCTGGACGCCGATCTTCAGGGTTTTCAGGTCTTCGAACTTGGTCACCTTCGAACTCGACGGCAGCACGATCAGCTGTTTTGCCACGAAGTAGGGTTCGGAGAAATCCATGGTCTGGCGGCGCTGGTCGTTGATCGTGATGGTGGAAATCAGGATGTCGCGGTCGCCCTGGGACAGCGCATTGAACAGGCCGTCGAACGGCGTATTGACGATCCTGATCTTGAGGCCGGCCTTGTCGGCCACGGCTTTCATGATCTCGATGTCGAATCCGACAAGTTCCTTCTGTTCATTCTCGGAAGCGAAGGGAGCGTATGCGCCGTCCGCGCCCACCACGTATTCAGTGGCTGCATTGCCTGCGCTCGCCGCGGCATTGCTATCCTTCTTGCCGCATCCAGCCAGCACAGCCAGCGAACACAGCAAAGCCAGGGTCAGCGCCGGCAGGTATCGTTGTTTCATGTTTTTCCCCGGCGGTTATTTAGCGGTGTCGGCAAAATACTTGGCGTAGATCTTGTCGTAGCTGCCGTCAGCCTTGATTGCCGCCAGCCCTTTGTTGACCTTGGCCAGCAGCTCGGCGTTGCCCTTCTTGACCGCGATGCCGTAATACTCTTTGGAGAAGGCCGGGTCGGAGATCAAGCGGAAGCCTTCGGACGGATTGTTCTTGATGTAGTTCTTCACCACGCCGTTGTCGGACACCACGGCCTCAACGCCGCCGCCTTCCAGTTCTTTCATGACCAGCGTCGCCGATTCCAGGCGCTTGATATTGGGATTGTTCTTGCCCAGTTCCTTTTGCACGATCTCGTCGCCGGTGGTAGCGCTTTGCACGCCCACTTTCATGTTCTTGAGGTCCGCGAATTTCGTGACCTTCGAATTTTTCGGCACCACGATCAGCTGGTTGGCTTCAAAGTAGGGCTCGGAGAAATCGACAGTCTGCTTGCGCTCGTCGGTAATCGTGATGGCTGACGCCAGCAGATCGCGGTCGCCTTGCGCCAGGAAATTGAAGATGCCTTCAAACGGCGTATTGACGAACTTGATCTTGAAGCCGCCCTTGTCGGCGATGGCGTTCATGACGTCGACGTCGAAGCCGACGATTTCCTTTTGTTCATTCTGGTACTCGAACGGCGCAAAAGTCGCTTCGGCGCCGACCAGGTATTCGGTTGGTGCAGGCGTCGCCGCCGTTTTCGGTTCCTGCTTGCCGCAAGCTGCCAGCGACAGGGCGAGCACGCACAGGCCCAGATTGAAAATGCGATTCATTGAGTAGCTCCTGTAAGGTCGGTAGAGTGTTCCAGCCGTGAGATTGGCATATTAACAATATTGCCTGGAATAAGCCGCTATTTTAGATTCATCCATGCAAATAACAATGATTTATATAGATAGATTGCAGATAAGTGCGGCCGGCTAGGTGCGGCCGGCCAGGTGCAGTCAGCGAGGCGTGCCTCGCCGAATGCCATGTCGGAAATGACAGGTGTGGTTTTTTTTTGCGATAAGCTGCTTGACCCTGACGTGACGTGAGGTTCCAGAATCAATGGACGCTGAAGAAAAAAGGAGCAAGACCATGCTGTTGCGAGTAGGTGAACTGGCCAAACGCTGCGGCCTGACGGTCAGGACCCTGCATTACTACGACGAAATCGGCTTGCTCGCTCCTTCTGCGCGTTCCGATGCCGGCTACCGGCTGTACAACCGTGGCGATATCGCCCGCCTGCACCAGGTGCAGGCGCTGCGGCGCCTGGGGGTATCACTGGGCGAGATCGGAGCCCTATTGACCCGGCCGGAGCTGTCCCTGGCTTCTGTCATCGAACAGCAGCTCCGCATGCTGGATGAGCAAATCGCGCAGTCTGTCCGGCTGCGCGACCGTTTGTCCACCCTGCGCGCGCAGTTCATGGCGGGAGAAGAGCCGGAACTGGCCGAATGGCTGACAACGATGGAGCTGATGAACATGTACGATAAATATTTCACCCAGGAAGAACTCAAGCAGCTGCCGTTCTACCAGGCCGATACGGCCCGGCGGCGGCAGTGGTCGGCGCTGGTGGAGCAGGTGGCGGCCCTGATGGCCGGCGCAACGCCGGCCGGCAGCGAGCAGGCGCAGGCGCTGGCGGTGCGCTGGATGAACATGGTGGAGCAGGATACGCTGGTCGACCCAGCCCTGTTCGCCAAACTCAGGGCCATGCACGACAACGAACCCGGCATGCAGGAACAAACCGGGATCTCGCCCGACATGATCGGCTATGTGATGCGGGCCTTCGCCGAGAGCAAGCTGCAGGTGTACCAGAAGTACCTGTCGCCCGCCGAGTTCGCCTTCATGCGCGCCAACTACGGCAAGCGCATGAAAGAGTGGCCGCCGCTGATCGCCGCCTTGCGCAAGCAGATGGATGGCGGCGCCACGCCCGGCGACGCGGAGCCGCAGCGGCTGGCGCAGGTGTGGATGGAACTGTTCCGCTCCTATGCAGGCGACAATCCTGAGACCCAGCAGAAAATCCGCAACGCCATGGTGCAGGAGCCGAGCCTGGCCAGGGGCACCTGGCTCAATGAAGAGCTGCTGGCTTACCTGCGCCAGGCGCTTGCGATCCTCCAGCCCGCATCCTGAGGCCGGGCCGGCGCGATTCTATTGCAGGCTTCCGAATGCTTCGGACAGCGACAGGATCTCGCCGGTAGCGCTGCCGTCGTAGCCGTTGAGCTGGTTGACGATGTCGCGAAACGAGGCCGATTGCAGGATGGCGATGACCTGCTGCATCAACGGATCTTTCATGGCAGCGTTTGACAGGGCAAAGAAATAGCGTTCGCGGACCAGCGGGATGAAGTCCAGGCCGAAGCGATGAGCGGCGGTCTGTACGCCGAAGCCGACGTCGGCCATGCCGCTGGCGATGAAGGCGGCAATCGCCGAATGCGTGAATTCGGCGCTCTCGAAACCTTCGATGGCGTTCGGCGACAGCGCCTGCCGGGACAGCATCAGCTCCAGCAGCATGCGGGTGCCTGAACCCGGCTGGCGGTTGACGAACAGCACGCCTGCGCGGCTCAAGTCGGCCAAGCCGGCGATATGCTTTGGATTGCCTGGCGCCACCATCAAGCCTTGGTTGCGCACCGCCAGGTGGATCAGGCAGTGTTTGTTCTTGTCCAGCCAGCGGCTGTAGCTGGCCACCGAAGCATCCTCGAATTCTCCCAAGGGCACGTGAAAGCCGGCCAGGTCGCATTCTTGCCGCGCCAGCGCGGCCACTGCATCGGCGCTGTTGCGGTAGCGCAGGTCTACCGGCAGGTGGCGTTCATTCAGCTGGTTGAGCAGCGCGGCGACGGCAAAACCGTGGCTGGCGTTGAGGCGGATCACTTGCGGCTGGCCGCTTACCGTCTTGCTCAGTTCGCCTTCCAGCTCGGACGCCAGGGTTTCCAGGGTCGGCGACAGGCGCGCCGCGATGCGGCGGTCAGCCCAGATCAGTTTTTCCGCCAGCGGCAGCAGGCGGCTGCCGCGGCCGCGGCCGGTCTCTATCAGGGGATGGCCGAACATCCGTTCGGCGTCGCGCAGCAAACCCCAGGCATGGCGGTAGGAACTGCCGGTCTGCTTGGCGGCGTTGGCGATGGAGCCGGTTTCCTGGACGGCGGTGAGCAGCGTCAGCAGCACAGCGGTATCCAGCGGCTGCTCGGTGTCGCGCGAGATTTCCCAGTGCGGCTTGATTTTCACTTTATACATTATGCAAAATATAGCCTATTGAGTGGCCTGGTTGCCAGTGATATTTTTCATATATACAAAGGTCAATATAGGTAAAATTGTAGTTAGAGAAAATATTTTTCATATAAAACTATATGTAAGTAATTACCTATGGTACATATAAGCATTTTTAATTTCCGGGGGGAAAAGTGGGATTTTTAGATAAAGAGCGGACCATTGCAGGTCCCGGTTTCAACCGTTGGCTGGTACCGCCTGCGGCGTTGGCAATTCATCTGTGTATCGGCATGGCTTACGGTTTTTCCGTGTTCTGGCTGCCGCTGTCTAAGGCGATCGGGATCAAGGAGTCGCTGGCCTGTTCCAAGGATATGAGTTTCTTTGCTGAAATATTCGCCAGTACCTGCGACTGGAAGATTTCGATGCTGGGCTGGATCTACACCATGTTCTTCGTGCTGCTGGGAACATCGGCAGCGATCTGGGGCGGCTGGCTGGAACACGTCGGTCCGCGCAAAGCGGGTTTTGTGGCAGCCTTGTGCTGGTGCGGCGGTTTGCTGATTTCGGCGTTGGGCGTCTACCATCACCAGATCTGGCTGATGTGGATAGGCTCCGGCCTGATCGGCGGCGTCGGCCTTGGCTTGGGTTACATCTCGCCCGTGTCGACCCTGATCAAATGGTTCCCGGACCGGCGCGGCATGGCTACCGGCATGGCGATCATGGGTTTCGGCGGCGGTGCGCTGATCGGCAGCCCGCTGGCCGACAAGCTGATGAAGCATTTTGCTTCCGACGTCTCGGTCGGCGTCTGGCAGACCTTCGTCGTCATGGCCCTGATCTACTTCGTGTTCATGATGGCTGGCGCCTTCGGCTACCGGATCCCGCCTAGCGGCTGGAAGCCGGCCGGCTGGACGCCGCCTGCCACCAACGGCAATGCGATGATCACCCAGCATCACGTGCATGTCAGCAAGGTGTGGGGCATCCCGCAATTCTGGCTGGTATGGCTGGTGCTGTGCCTGAACGTCTCGGCCGGCATCGGCGTGATCGGCATGGCTTCGCCCATGCTGCAGGAAGTGTTCGGCGGCCATCTGCTCGGCGTCGGCACCAAGTTCACTGAATTGTCGCTGGAGCAAAAAGGCGCGATTGCAGCGATTGCCGCCGGCTTTACCGGCCTGATCAGCCTGTTCAACATCGGCGGCCGTTTCGTCTGGGCTTCCTGCTCGGACTATATCGGGCGCAAGATGACTTATGTGGTGTTCTTTGTCCTCGGCTTCGTGCTGTATGTGAGCTTGCCTTGGTCCGGCGCGGCCGGCAGCGTGGCCCTGTTCGTGACCGCGGTGTGCCTGATCCTGTCGATGTATGGCGGCGGTTTTGCCACGGTGCCGGCCTACCTGGCTGACCTGTTCGGCACCCAGATGGTGGGCGCGATCCATGGCCGCTTGCTGACTGCGTGGGCGACCGCGGGCATCCTTGGACCTGTGGTGGTGAACTACATGCGCGAATACCAGCTCTCGCTGGGCATGCCGCGCGAATCGGTCTACAACACCACGATGTATATCCTGGCCGGTTTCCTGGTAGTGGGCCTGCTGTGCAACCTGATGATCAAGCCGATTGCTGAAAAGCATTTCATGACGCCGGAAGAATTGGCCCGTGAAAAGAAACTGGCGCACGAGCAGGCTTCCGCCAACCCGGACGTGACGGTTTCAGCCGAAGACATGGCGCGTATTGGCAGCGGCGGCAGCCCGCTGGTGTTATGGTTGTCGTGGGCGGCGGTGATTATTCCGCTGGTTTGGGGGATCTCGATCACCTTGCAGAAATCCGCAGTATTGTTTAAGTAATTGAGTCAGGCCGGATGGGCAGCAATGCCCGTCCGGCGGTTGAACAGGCAAGAAGCCAAGAGCAGTTGCAGTACAGATTCAGGACGCACCGCGGTGCGCCGATCAAGGTGCATCGAGTCATAACAAGAACATCCATTCTGCGCACCTTTTGTAACATCGAACACCGGTAGGAGACTGTCGTGAAGATGCAAATCGAGCCAAGTTCTCAAGTAGTTCCGTCGGACCCGTCTGTCGACCTGGACCAGGTCAAATCCATTATTCAAAAATACCAGGCATTGCCCGGCGCCATGCTGCCGGTCCTGCATGCCATCCAGGATGCGCTTGGCTACGTGCCGTCGTCGACGGTGCCGTTGATCGCCGAGCAGCTGAATCTTTCGCGCGCCGAGGTGCACGGCGTGATCAGTTTTTATCACCATTTCCGCCAGCAGCCTGCGGGCCGCCACCTGGTGCAGATCTGCCGTGCCGAGGCTTGCCAGGCGCGCGGCTCGGCAGCGCTCGAAGCGCACGCCAAGGCGGCGCTGGGCTGCGATTTCCACGGCACCAGCAGCGATGGCCAGTTCACGCTGGAGCCGGTGTATTGTCTGGGCCAGTGCGCTTGCGGTCCGAGCATGCTGATCGACGACGACCTGCATGCGCGTGTCAGCAACGACAAATTCAACAAGCTGGTGCGGGCCAAGCGAGGTGCGGCATGAGCATCACTATCTACGTACCGCGCGATTCGACCGCGCTGGCTTTGGGCGCTAATGAAGTCGCCGCAGCGATCGTGGCCGAAGCGGCCAGGCGCGGCCAGGAAATCACGCTGGTGCGCAACGGTTCGCGCGGCATGTTCTGGCTGGAGCCGCTGGTTGAGGTGGCAACGGCTGCCGGCCGCATCGGCTACGGGCCGGTTGAACCGGATGACGTCGCCGGCCTGTTCGATGCGGATTTCCTGGCTGGCGGCCAGCATCGCCTGGCTTTGGGGCTGGTCGATGAAATTCCCTATTTGAAGAAGCAGGAGCGCCTGACTTTCGCCCGGGTCGGCATTACCGATCCGCTGTCGCTCGATGACTACCTGGCGCACGAAGGTTACCAGGGCTTGCAAAAAGCCCTGGCCATGCAAAGCGCCGACATCGTGCAGGAAGTGCTGGAGTCGGGCCTGCGCGGCCGCGGCGGCGCGGCTTTCCCTACCGGCATCAAATGGAAGACGGTGCTGGGCGCCCAGAGCGCGCAGAAATACATCGTCTGCAACGCCGACGAAGGCGACTCCGGCACCTTTTCCGACCGCATGGTGATGGAAGACGACCCCTTCGTCCTGATCGAAGGCATGACGATCGCTGCGCTGGCCGTTGGCGCGACCCGCGGCTACATTTATGTCCGCTCGGAATATCCGCATGCGATCGCCGCGCTGGAGCAGGCGATCGGCACGGCTGGCGAGCGCAATTACCTGGGCGAGAATATTCTCGGCTCGGGCCGCGCTTTCCATCTGGAAGTGCGCAAAGGCGCCGGCGCCTATATCTGCGGCGAGGAAACCGCCTTGCTGGAAAGCCTGGAAGGCAAGCGCGGCGTGGTGCGCGCCAAGCCGCCGCTGCCGGCGATCGAAGGCTTGTTCGGCAAGCCGACCGTCATCAACAACGTGATCTCGCTGGCCTCGGTGCCTATCATCCTGGCGCGCGGCGCTGCTTTTTACAAGAATTACGGCATGGGGCGTTCGCTCGGCACCTTGCCGATGCAACTGGCAGGCAACGTCAAATACGGCGGCCTGGTGGAGAAAGCATTTGGCGTGACCCTGCGCGAACTGCTGTTCGATTTCGGCGGCGGCACCGCCAGCGGCAAGCCGATACGCGCGGTGCAGGTCGGCGGCCCGCTCGGACCGTATCTGCCGGAATCGCTGTTTGACACCAAGCTCGATTACGAAGCTTTCGCCGCCGTCGGCGGCATGCTGGGGCACGGCGGCATCGTGGTGTTCGACGACAGCGTCGACATGGCCAGGCAGGCGCGCTACGCGATGGAGTTCTGCGCGGTGGAATCCTGCGGCAAATGCACGCCTTGCCGCATCGGTTCGACCCGCGGGGTGGAAGTGATCGACAAGATCGTTGCGGGGCAGACTCAACAGATTCATCTCCAGCAGATCCATCTGCTGCGCGACCTGTGCGACACCATGGTCAACGGCTCCCTGTGCGCGATGGGCAGCATGACGCCGTTGCCGGTGCTGTCCGCGCTTGATCATTTTCCCGAAGATTTCGCTGGCGGCACGCTGGACAAGGCCGCCTGACCGCCATTCAGATAAACACCACCCACGTTCCACCGGAACCAGGAGCATGTGATGAATCAGCTTAACGAACTTGACTACGGCACACCCGCCAAGCAGTCCGAAAAATCGGTAACCCTGGAAATCGACGGCGTCAGCGTCGAAGTGGCCGCCGGCACCTCTGTCATGCGCGCCGCCGTGGAAGCCGGCATCAACGTCCCCAAATTATGTGCGACCGACAGCCTGGAACCGTTCGGTTCCTGCCGGCTGTGCCTGGTCGAAATCGACGGCAAGAAGGGTTATCCGGCGTCTTGCACCACGCCGTGCGAGCCAGGAATGAAGGTCAGGACCCAGACACCCAAGCTGGCCGATATCCGGCGCGGCGTGATGGAACTGTACATCTCCGACCATCCGCTCGATTGCCTGACTTGCCCCACCAACGGCAATTG
>NZ_JBANDC010000022.1:0-80867 GCF_038896935.1 Collimonas rhizosphaerae | reverse complement strand
CCGCACACCTACCGAAGTCGAGGCACAGTTCAAAAGTGCTTAATTAACCTGTCCACCAAAACCGGGACACCTCACTCTGACCCCACATGACTCTTGCCGTGGCGATGTCATGAATGATGAAACTCTCAATAATTGCGGAAGCAGCTTGCCAGAGAAAATGGCATTCTTTCAAGCAAGCAGCCGGCTATCCCCATGCATTTGCCGCGATTAGCTACAAATCCGGTTGCGTATGCCATCCAATCGTCTATTCTCATCATGTCATAGTGCTTATGTTGCCAGTTCTCCAATGTAATAAAATGCCGACCCCCAGATGAATGCCCGGCAGGGGCTTTTGATGGATCCGATGAGCATCTGCAACAACCGCTAGCGAACGACGGTTGGGGTGCTCCTTGGCTTTTGAGGAGAAATACATGACAAAACTCGACCTTTCGCGTCGCAGTTTTCTGAAGGCCAGCGTAGTGGCCGGGGTCTCGGTCTACGTGGCGCCCATGGGCGGCAAAGCGTTCGCCGCCCTGTTTGAAGAAAAAATCCTGACGCCCATCCAGTGGGACAGCAGCAACGGCCAGGTCAAGTTTCGTATCGATGGCATCGCCAAGGTCACCGGCGCCAAGGTGTTCGCGCGCGACGTACGCGCCCGCGACATGCCGCACTGGCCGGACAGGCAGGCGCACGCCTTCATCCTGCGCGCCACCAAGGCTGACCGCAGTTTCCTCGGTGTCGACCTCGGCCTGCTCGGTGACGAACTGAAGCCGGACCGCGTGGTCACCGCCGCCGACCTGGCGCGCGACGGCGTGGCGTTCCCGGCGTTTTACGGCGAAGACATGCTGCTGCCGGCCGGCAAGACCCCAGCCTATCTGGGGCATGCCGTGGCGATCCTGATCTACAACGATTTCGCCAGCTTCCGTTTCGCCAAGGATAAATTGCAGTTCAAGGATGAAGTGATCCAGTACGGCCCCATCACCGGGCCGCTGGAACGCGATCCCTGGGGCACTTTCCGTTTCGTGCGTGTCGGCGGCGCGACATCGTTCGACGACGATGTCTTTTCCAGCCTGAAGAACGCGCCGGTATTCCCGAGCATGATGCGCAAGCACCAGCCGGTATGGCCGGACGGCCAGGAACACGGCAAGCTGGGCGAGCAGGGCATGTTCCATGCGGCCCAGATCCAGCAACAGCTGGACCATCCGCCGGCAAGCTGGCTGGTCATGGAGCGCGACTACAGCACGCAGTCGGTAGACACCGCCGCGCTGGAGCCGGACAACGCCAACTGCTGGTACGACAGCGTCAATCAGGCCCTGCACATGGTGGTGCCGACGCAGTCGCCGGGCGAAGTGGTGGACAGCGCGATCGAGATGATGAAAAAGGGCAAGTTCCCGCTCAAGCAGCTGTTCCTCCATCCTTGCTATACCGTCGGCTACGGCTCCAAGGACCACTACAATTTCCCGTTCTACGGCCTGCTGACTTCCCTGTATGCGGACGGCAAGCCGGTGCGCCTGGCCAACGACCGCTACGAACAGTTCCAGACCGCGATCAAGCGCCACGCCTTCAAGATGCGCTACCGCATCGCGGTCGACCGCGAAACCGGCCTTTTGCAATCGTTCAAGGGCGAGTTCGAAGCCAACGGCGGCGGCCGCGCCAATTTTTCGCCGTCGGTAGCGATGGTGGGCGCCACCGCCGCGCAATCGATTTATTATTTCCCGAAAAACGACCTGGCTGCGGTCGCCATCGCCACCCGCGCGATCGATGCCGGCTCCGCGCGCGGCTACGGCACGCTGCAAAGCATGGCGGCGACCGAGATGATGATCGATGAAATGGCGGAAAAACTCGGCCTCGACGCCATCGATTTCCGCCTCAAGAATGCGCTGCGCTCAGGCATGAAAAACACCCAGGGTGCGATTCCCGCCGGCGCGATCCGGGTCGACGAAGTGCTGCAGAAAGCCAAGAACCATCCCCTGTGGATCAACCGCGGCAAGAAAAAAACCAAATACGAAGCCAGCCATCCGGGCTATCGTTATGGCGTAGGATTTGCCTGCGTGCAGAAGGACTTCGGCACCGGCGCCGAGACCTCGTTCGCCAAGGTCGAAATCAGCGCCGACGGCCAGATCCACCTGTCGCACAGCGCGGCCGAGATCGGCACCGGCATGTCGACCTCGCAAGCGATCGCCTGCGCCAAATGGCTGGGCAAGCCGGCCCATGAAGTGCGTACCTCGGTCACCGACTGGAGCGACCTGCCGGTGGTCACCAGCGGCGATCCTTACATCATGAGCCAGGCCGAGCAAGACAAGCTGGCCGCCAATCCGCGCTGGTCGCCGGGTTATTCCTCGCCATCCAGCGCCACCAACTCAGCCTTCTACTTTACCCACAGCACGCGCGAAGCTGCGCGCGTGATCTTCATGCACGGCCTGTGGCCGGCGGCGATGGCGATCTGGAGCCAGGGCATAGGCGGCGGCCAGGCCGCGCCGCTGGTGGTGCGGGTCGAGGATGCGCGCTGGGTCGACGGCAAGCTGTCGGCCGCCGGGCTGGAAGCGCTGCCCTATGAACAGCTGGTGAAGAAAACCCACGAGCTGGGGCTGGTGACCGGCGCCACCGTGCACGTGTTCAACCGCTGGCAATGGACCGAAGCCGAGTTCGAGATTCTCGGCAGCCTGGTCAGGATCCCGCTCGACGGCCTGTCGCTGCGTTACGGCGCGGGCGCCGACAAGGTGCGCAAGGCCAGGATGAGCACCGCCGGCGGGTACGAAGTGCTGAACCGCAAGAAGATTTTCATCCCGCCGACCCAGCGCAACAACGCCGCCGTCACCTACTACAGCGCGGTCGGCACGCTGGTCGAACTGGCGGTGCACGAAGCCAGCGGCAAGGTCGAATTGCTGGCCCATCATTCGATCATGGAATGCGGCAACCAGATTTCGCCGCAGCTGGTTTCCGGCCAGCTGCAGGGCGGCCTGGCGATGGGCATCGGCCATGCCTTGCATGAGTATCTGCCGCTGTACGAGGACGGCCCCGGCAACGGCAGCTGGAACTTCAACCGCTACCAGCTGCCGCGCGCCAAGGATGTCGCGGTCTGGAGCCAGACCAGCGAAGTGCTGCCGCCGCTGACCGAAACCGACCCGCCCAAGGGCATCGCCGAAGTGGTGATGATCCCGGTGGTCGGCGCCATCGTCAACGGCATCGCCCACGCCATCGGCCATCGTTTCACCGACCTGCCGGTAACCCCACAAAATATCCAGGAGGCTCTGGCATGAGCATGACTATCCATCCCATCACCATGCATATCAACGGCAAGCCGGTTGGACCGGTGCCGGTGCCGGAAGGCATCATGATGATCGATTTCCTGCATGAATACCTGGACCTGACCGGTTCGCGCCTGGGCTGCGGCCAGGGTGTCTGCCGCGCTTGCGTGGTGATCCTCGACAAGCCCGACGGCACTAGTGAAGAAGTGCGTTCCTGCATCACCGGCGCCCATTTTTTCGAGGGCAAGAAAGTGCGCACCGTCGAAGGCCACGCCCAGCGCAACGAAAAGGGCGAAGTGGTGGCGCTGTCGCCGATCCAGCAGAAATTCCTGGAACACTACAGTTTCCAGTGCGGCTACTGCACCCCGGGTTTCGTCAACGCGGCGACGGTGCTGCTGGAAAAACTGAAGCGCCAGCCGGTCGGCAAGGAGCTGCTCGACCAGGCCATCACTGATGGATTGAACGACCATATCTGCCGCTGCACCGGCTACGTCCGCTACTTCGAGGCGGTCAAGGAAGTGGCGCTGGCGACGCCGGGACTGGTAAAGGACGGCAAGTGATGACCAAGCTCCGATACCTGCGCAAGGTTTTGCGCGTGGCAGCCGCGCCGCTGCTGGCGACGGTCTTGCTGGCCGCCTGCGATAGCGGCAGCAGCCCGGCTGCGCCAGCCGCCGGCAATGCGGTCAAGCCGGGCAGCGCCGACCAGCTGGCGCTTGGCCGCTACCTGGCCAAAGCCGCCGATTGCGCTGCCTGCCACACCACCGCCAGCGGTGCGCCGTTTGCCGGCGGCGTCGAGCTGGCTTCGCCGTTCGGCAAATTCTACGGCTCCAACATCACGCCGGACAAACAGCACGGCATCGGCAAATGGAGCGCCGACCAGTTCTACAAGGCGCTGCATGACGGTGTGACGCCGGACAAGCACTTGTACCCGGCCATGCCATACACCTCGTACCGCTCGATGACGCGCGCTGACAGCGACGCCATCTATGCCTACCTGATGCAGCAGAAGCCGATTGCCGTGCCGAGTAAGGAAGCGGACCTGAAATTCCCGTACAACATGCGCTTCGGCATGATGTTCTGGAATGTGCCGTTCCTGAAGAATTCGCTGAGCGACGCTTCCGCCGGCCAGTCTCCTGCCTGGCTGCGCGGCCAGTACCTGAGCAATGCGCTCGGCCACTGCGCGGAATGCCATTCGCCGCGCGGCGCATTCGGCCAGCTCGATTTATCGAAACCGCTGGCCGGCGCCGCGCTGGGCCGCGTCGCCGCGCCGAATATCACGCCCGCCGGCCTGGCTGCGGTGGGCTGGACGGCGGCCGATCTGCAGACCTTCTTCGCCACCGGCATCGCGCCTCAGGGGTCGGCCTACGGCGAAATGTTCCCGGTGGTGCACCTGAGTACGCAATACCTGAACAAGGATGACCTGAACGCTGTCACTACCTACCTGCTGGGCGACAAGCCGTTGCCGCCCGAAGCAGTCAAGGCCATCAACGCCGATGCCGCCGAACTGGATGCCGGCAAGCGTTTGTATACGGCGGTCTGCGCCGGTTGCCATGGTTTCCAGGGCGAAGGAAAGCCGCATGTGGCGGTAGCGATGAAGGGCAATTCGACGGTGCGCAACGCCGATCCGCATAACCTGATCGTGGCGATGCTGGACGGGATCGAAGCGCAGAAATTTCCCGGCACGGAAAGCCTCCAGGACATGCCGGGTTTCGCCGGCCAGCTGAGCGACAAGGAGCTGGCGCAACTGTCCAACTTCCTGCGCGCCGCCTGGGGCGGCCAGGCGGCGGACATCACCCCGGACCGCATCAAAGGCATGCGGCTGACGGCAGCGCACTGAAGCCCGGCCTCAGGAACAGGATCGGCCGTGCAAGCGGCAGGTCCTGTTTTTCATTACACTGGTAAAAACCTAAAAAAGATCAGGCACGCCATGAACGCAGTCGATTATCAAGTATTGAAAAGCGCCGTCAGCTGGCTCCAGCAGGGCAAGCGGGTGGCGCTGGTGACGGTAGTGCGCAACTGGGGCTCGGCCCCGCGGCCGCTCGGTTCGCTGTTTGCGATCACCGACGATGGCGACTTCACCGGTTCGGTTTCGGGCGGCTGTATCGAAGACGACTTGATGCAGCGTTTTGCCGCGGCATTCCCGGAGCGCATAGAGCTGGTGCGCTACGGCATCAGCGCCGAACAGATGCAGCGCTTCGGCTTGCCTTGCGGCGGCACGCTGGAACTGGTGATCGAACCCTTGTCCGACGCTGCCTCGCTGACGCCGCTGCTGGACGCCGTCGCCGGCCGCAAGCTGGTGCAGCGCCGCCTGGACATGCGCAGCGGCCAGGCCAGCATCGAAGCCAGCGAGGCCGATTTCGCCCTGCATTTCGACGAACAGGAATTGCTGCAGGTGTTCGGCCCGCGCTGGCGCTTGCTGATCATCGGCTGCGGCCAGGTGTCGGAATACCTGGCGCAGATGGCGCCGGCGCTCGATTTTTCGGTGTACCTGAACGACCCGCGCGAAGAACAGCGCCGCAACTGGCAGGTCGACGACGTGGTCTGGCTGGATGGCATGCCGGACGACGCCGTGCTGGCTTTCAAGCCGGACCGCCGCACCGTGATCGTCACCCTCAGCCACGACCCGAAAATCGACGACATGGCCCTGATGGAAGCACTCAAGACCGATGCTTTCTACGTCGGCGCCATCGGCTCGATGGCAAGCACCGAGGCACGCAAGGAAAGATTGCTGATGCTGGACCTGAGCCCGGAACAGATTAGCGACCTGCACGCACCCATCGGCTTGTCCATCCTGAGCCGTTCACCAGCCGAAATTGCGGTATCGGTGCTGGCAGAACTGGTGATGCTGCGCAACCGGGGACGGGTGGCGGTGTCGGCGTCCAGCTGTGCCGTCAATACCGACGGCCTGCGGATGGTCGAGCGGCCGTGAAACACGTGAAGGAAAATACATGAAGATGACGGATATTCCGTTTGGCACGACTGATTGGGAAACCGTTGAGCGCACCGAACACAAGGGCGAGACCGGGATCGCCTATTGGCGCACCCGCCACTTCGGCGGCATTCGCGTGCGCATGGTCGAATACACGCCGGGCTACCTGGCCGACCACTGGTGCAGCAAAGGGCATATCCTGTTCTGCCTGGAAGGCGAATTGCACACCGAGCTCGAAGACGGCCGCAGGTTCTTGCTGGCGGCCGGCATGAGCTACCAGGTTGCCGACGGCGCCGAGCCGCACAAGTCGTTTACCGCGGCCGGGGCCAAGCTGTTCATCGTCGACTGAACCTCGCGCCAGGCAGGAAGTTTTGGCCTTGGCTCCTTTACTGTTGCCGCTAAGCTGCTAGTATGAAAGTAGGTAATCCGCCAAGTAAACGGGCAGGATTGCCGTCAGGCGGGCAGACAGGAGTCCTTCAATGGATTTCGCACTGGATGGGAGCAAACCCACCAGGAAACTGGTTGGTTTCACGGTAGTCTTGGTTCTGCATATAGCGGTCGTATATGCACTGGTGACAGGTTTGGCGCGCAAAGTCGTCGAGGTCGTCCAGGAGCCGGTGATCACCAAGCTCATCGCAGAAATCAAGCCGCCGCCACCCCCGCCGCCGCCCGACAAGCCGGTGCCGCCACCGCCAAAATCGGCCGCGCCGCCGCCCCCCTACGTGCCGCCGCCAGAGGTCAAGGTCCAGCCGCAGCCGCAGGAAAACACGATTGCCGCGGTCACCAATGTCAAGCCGCCGAGCAACGAGCTGCCCACTTCCGTCGCGCAACCGGCGCCGGCCGCCACGGCCCAGGCCGCCGGCCCGCCGGCGCATACCAGCGCGAAAGTCGCAGGGCATTGCGAAAAGCCGGAGTATCCCAGGACTTCCTTGCGCAATGAAGAGCAGGGCACGGTAAACGTGAAGCTGGTGATCGGCACCGATGGCAGCGTGGTGGACGCCACGATTGAAAAAAGCAGCGGCTACAAGGACCTGGACCGGGCCACGCTGAAAGCCTGGAGCCTGTGCCATTTCACGCCCGCCATGGCGGATGGGCAGCCGGTACAATCGGCTGCGCGCATGCAGTATGTCTGGAAGCTGGAGTGAGTGAATTGGCTGACCCTGGGTCCGGGCATGTTGCGTCAAGCCTCGCGCGGGCCTACACACTTCAGGAGAATTCATGTTTGACCACGTCAAATTCGGCGTCAGCGACTATGCAGCGAGTAAAGCGTTCTTCCTCAAGGCGCTCGAACCGCTCGGCGTGACTGTTGCCGGGGAGGGGCAGCCGTCGTACGGTGTCGAGCTTATCAGCCCGAACAGCAAGGCTTCATTGTGCCTGCACCAGACCGAGGAGAGGCCGGCGCATCTTCACTTGGCGTTCATGGCCGAGAATCGCCGGCAGGTCGAAGCCTTCCATCGCGCGGCCCTGGAGGCGGGCGCCAAAGACAATGGTGCGCCCGGCCTGCGCCCGCACTACCACGCGAACTACTATGCAGCCTTTGTCATTGGCCCGGACGGGCACAACATCGAAGTGGTTTGCCACGAACCCGAGGCCTGATCCTGCCATCGAGGGGACGTCCGCAAGCTCGGCTTGCGCGCTTGGCGGCCCTAGGCCAGGGCGGCCGGCAATTCGTTTTTCAGGAAATCGACGAATGCCCTGACCGCCGGCGCCAGGCCGCGGCGCGATGGAAACAGCACCACAAGGTTGCCGGCCTTGGGCCGCCATTCCGGCAGCACCGTTTGCAGCGTGCCGGCAGCCAGTTCGGCGCTGCACGCATAGCGTGGCAAGGTGGCGACGCCCATGCCGGCCAGCGCTGCCTGCATCAGGATGGATAAATTGTCGCTCTGCAGCCGGAGTTTGCCGATTGCCGCCTGATGCTGGGTATCGCCCGGTCCCAGCAATCGCCAAGCGATGTCGTCGTCGCTCAACGGTGCGTAATATAAGGCGTCGGCAGCCGCCAGTGCCGGCAGCTCGTCGATCGGGCCGTTACGCGTGAGATATTGCGGGCTGGCTACCAGCACCCAGTGCACCGAGCAAAGGCTGCTCTGCACCAGGCTCGATGATTCCAGCTGGGCGCCTATGCCACGCACCACCACATCAATGTTTTCTTCGATCAGGTCGATCTGGCGATTGCTGGCCTGGACCATCAGGCGCACCTTGGGGAATTGCTGCATGAAGCGCGGCAGCAGGCGCGGCAAGGCAATGTCCGCGATCGCCATCGGCAGGCTGACGCGCACGGTGCCGACGGGTTCGTCCAGGCGCTTGCGGACCGCATCTTCTCCAGCGTGGGCCTCGGCGATCATGGCGGCGCAATGGCGGTAGAGCTCCTGGCCGGCCTCGGTCAGGCTCATGCGGCGCGAAGTGCGTTGCAGCAGGCGCGCACCCAGGCGCGCTTCCAGTTGCGAGATGCGGCGCGAAATGCGCGATTTCGGAATCCCCAGCGCATCGCCGGCCGCGGTAAAGCCGTGCCGCTCCACCACCTGGGCAAACAGATAAAGATCATTCAGGTCGATCGCTAGAGGATTCATGGAAGTGGGCGCTTTGCTATTTTTATCGTTCCGCCAGTGAAACGATAAGTTGTTATTTTGCGCCTTTAAGAACCATCGTTGCAAGCGCATTATGGATTCCAGGCGAGGAAAGTAACCCACCTCTTACCAAAACCGTTTCCATCCACAGGAGAATCACATGAAACACAGCAAACTTATCCAGGCTGGCGCCATCGCTGCCTTGGCTTTCTCGCTATTCGCCGCTAACGTTGCCGCCGCCCCAGTTGCTGCGGCCGCCACCAATATCCAGGGCGGCAATGCCTATCTCGCCCCGCAATCGCGCGACGACACCGTGCTGCTGCTGGTCGATCACCAGGTCGGTTTGTTCACCGGCGTGCGCGACATGCCCGTCGCCGAGCTCAGGCACAATGTGGTGGCGCTGGCCAAGGCGGCGCAGGCATTGGGCGTGCCCGTGATCATGACGGCCACCATGCCGGATGGCATGTGGGGGCCGACCATTCCGGAACTGCGCGCAGCCTTGCCTGGCGTGCCGGTGATCAACCGCACGGTGGTCAATGCCTGGGAAGATCCGCAGGTGCAGGCTGCGATCCGTAAAACCGGACGCAAGCAAATCCTGATCGCCGGCGTTTCGCTGGAAGTCTGCGCAACCTTCCCGGCCTTGTCCGCCAAGGCTGCCGGCTACGATGCGCGCGTGGTGCTGGATGCATCAGGCACATTCAACGACGCCAAGCGCACGGTCGGTCTGCAACGGCTGGCTGGCGCCGGCGTGCCGGTGACCGACTATGCGACGGCGGCGGTGGAAATGCTGAGGGATAACACCGATCCGAAGGCGCAGGATGTCTACGCAGCGCTGGACATGCCGTTCGCCGGCCTGGTCTGGCAATTGCACAGTGCGTTCGGCAAGCAATAAGACAGCGGTCATTAATCCAACAGGAGAATTCACATGAACCAGAGAGCATCTGTCTCGCCGGCCGTGGCCGGACATGAAATGCGCATCGGCCAGGGTTTCAACGCCAGGCATTTTGCGGAGAACGATTTCCAGGGGATGATCGATCCGGTCATCATGCTGGATCACTTCCACATGACAACGCCTACCTTCGAACCGCATCCGCACGCCGGCATCTCGGCGGTGACTTACGTGTTTGAAGATTCCGCCAGCCCGCACCACAACTACGATTCGCTCGGCAACCGGGGGCCGATCCATGCCGGCGACCTGCACTGGTTTGTCGCCGGGCGCGGCGCAGTGCATACCGAGCAGCCGGAAGGCGACAGCCCGCATGTGCATGCCTTGCAGATTTTCGTGAATCTGCCTGCCGCCCAGAAAATGATCGATCCGCATGCAACGCATGTGGATGCGGCCGATGTGCCCGTGTTCCAGGCCCCGGGCGTACGGGTGAGGGTGGTGACCGGAGAGTCGCAGGGCTTGCGCTCACCGGCGCGGTTGCCACAGCCGTTCACGCTGCTGGATGGTTTTCTGGAAGCCGGCGGCACCTTTGAACATGCCATTCCGGCCGGCTGGAACGCCATGGTCTACGCGGTGCAGGGAACGCTCAGCCTGAGCGTGGACGCTTTTGCCTGCACCCAGCCGTTGGCGGAAGGCCGCGCGCTAGGGGCAACCGAGGCAAGCGCCGTCAGGCTGACAGCGCCGGATGCCGCCCACTTCGTGATTTTGTCGGGCCCGGCGCTGAGAGAGCCCATGGTCAAGCATGGGCCGCTGGCGATGAACAGCATTGAGCAGATGGACGATCGTTTGTCAGCGTATCGACGTGGTGAATTCGGCCAATTGGCAATGCCAGCCAGCCGTGCCGGCAATCCTTCTGTGGTAGACGATGCGCCGTGAGATGCATTGCAAAAAATCGACGAAGGAACGGACCTTGGCCAGCTGGTTGAGGCGCTCCGGGAGAGCGCGTAAATGCAGCCCAGGCGGCTGCCGGTTAACGCGCAAGCTCAGCCGCGTCCCTGCCGGCGTGAAGCCGAGGCAGGGACGTCGGTGAAGCGCCTGGCTGGGCTGTACTACTCTGCCGTAGTCGGGTCAATTATCGAGGTGACTTCCGAGACACGGTTCGCAGGGAAGCCCCCTTGCTGCGCATGTTCCCGGACCAGCTCTTCATTCGCCGCGATGTAGACGCAGTAGATCTTGTCGCCGGTAACATAACTCTGGAGCCATTGAATCTGCGGCCCCATCTTGTTCAGCACACCGCACGACTTCTGCGAAATGGCCTGGAGTTCTTGTGACGACAACTTCCCGGCTCCAGGAATTTCACGCTCAATTACATACTTTGGCATAGCAGTCTCCTCAGGATGATTTCTGAGCGAGTACCACACTCGCGGGCCCCGCTCGTTACACGCGCCATGACACCTTATATTTATACACCACGCCGCCGGTCGGGATCGTTGAAATTTTCAGAACATGCCAATGAGCAATAACTGTTTGGTTCGTTGTGAAACCATTGGATTAAATGTCCGATTCGCGGATTGATTGGATGGTCGCTCCTGGACCTGTCAGGGCTTCACGAACCGATAGGCGAAGCGATCGGTCTCGCCCTTGATCGACGGATCGAACACCTTGATCGAGTGCAGATCGCCATTGTTCGCGAGCATGGTGCTCTCCGCGTCCAGTACGAAACCGGCCGCCTCCACCTCCTCGCGAACGGATGCAGGCTCAATCCGATGCAGCGACTGGGCGTCGCTCGTGCCCGCCCCGACGGCGGCGGCGTGGTCTACGATGACGTAGGACCCGCCGGGCTTCAGCCGCTCGTAGACGGCTCGATTGAAGTGGGCCGCCGTTGCGCCCCTGGCCTGCATCAGCTCGGTGTGGAGATCGTGGTAGAACAGGTGCAACCACAGGACGTCCGCAGGTTGCGTGGCCGTCGGCATCGCCACGAGGTCCGCGGAGACGGCTTCGACGTTCTCTCGGCCCGGCTTCTTCGCGAGCGTCCGCATGCGGCCTAGCGGATCGTTCTTGAAGTTGGCGACTTCGGCCGGCACGAAGCTATAGACCCGTCCTCGGGGTCCCACGATGTCGGAGAAGAGACGGGTCCAGTCGCCGTCGCCTGGGTAAACATCGATGACGGTAGAGCCCGCAACAACTCGTGCGAACTGGATCAACTCGGATAGTTTGGATTGTTCGTACATCGGGAATCTCCGTTACGGTTGGGTATAGTATAGGTAATTGCAGCGACATCTGCGATCGCGATCCATCAGTCGAACTTGACCAGGTCCTTAAAGATCAATTGACACCAGCTATTTCCGCGCCCCTGCACAAGCAGTCCACCTTCCGAAAGCCCGCCAGGTTTGATCGGCGAGAAACCGAGATTTTCCGCAAGCGCACCAATCTCCGTTGCTGCGCCGTCACGGGAGCGCGCCGGGGTCAGACCTGCGCCATGCCTCCATCGACGGCGAGATCCACACCGGTGATGTAAGAACTTTCATCGGAGGCGAGGAACGCGACTGCTGCCGCGATTTCCTCGGGCATGCCTCTGCGGCCCATTGGGATCTGCGTGGTGAATTGTGCGACTGCTTGCTCGGCCTGTTCAGCGGTAAGGCCCGTCGTCGTCGCCAAGGCCGGGGTGTCGATTGCTCCGGGACTCATACTATTTACGCGGATCTTGCGGTCTTTCAATTCCAAAGCCCAGCCGCGCGCGAAGTTGCGCACAGCCGCCTTACTCGCGGCGTAAGCAGTAAATCCTGGAAGCCCGAGGACGTTTGAGACCGAAGAGTTCAGGATAATCGAACCGCCGTCCTTGAAGAGGGGAAGGGCCTTCTGTACCGTAAAGAACATTCCCTTCACGTTCACGTCGAAGGTCTGGTCAAAATGGGCCTCAGTAGCTACCGCGAGCGGTGCGATTGTCCCTGCGCCCGCGTTCGCGAAGAGAACGTCGATGTGACCATGTTTCTCTTTCACGACGGCATAGAGCCGGTCCAGATCTTCCAAGCGCGACACGTCGCCCACGACCGTCGTAACGTTTCTCTTGATGGAGGCGGCGGCCTCCTTCAGCTCTTTCTCTCGTCGCCCAGTGATCACGACGTGCGCACCTTCTTCCACGAAGCGCTTGGCTGTGGCCAAGCCAATCCCGCTGCTTCCGCCCGTGATAACTGCAACCTTGCCTTCTAATTTTTTCACAATCTTTCACCTTTCGTATGTGCTGTAAGGCAGCGCCGCTGTTCCCATTGGTACAAAGGCGCTGTATCATTTGGATCACAGATCCAGATCCTGATTCGCAGCATCCGAACCAGTGATCCAATTATACGGATCAGCGATCCGTTTGTCAAGGAGCCCCATGCGAGCCGACGCCAAAAAAAATTACAGCCATTTACTTGCAGTCGCGCACGACGTTGTCGCCAAGCACGGTGTCGACGCGTCCATGCGAGATATCGCCCGCCGGGCTGACGTCGGGTTGGCTACACTGCTGCGTCATTTCCCGACGCGAGAAGCCTTGTTTGAAGCGTTGTTGTGTACGAATCTGGACGAACTGACGCAGAAGGCAGACGAACTCGAAACGTCGAATTCACCTGCCGAAGCGCTCGTGTCTTGGTTTAGCGAATGGATGGCATTCGCCCAAAGCTATAGGGGCGTCGTCGCCCTGATGGCGGCCGCCCACGCGAACCCGGACTCCGCTCTTTATGCTTCATGCGCAGCGGTGCACTCAGCGAGCGCGCGACTACTGCTCCGCGCTCAGGCCGAAGGAACGGCACGCACCGATATGAATGGGGACGACCTGTTCGGCCTGATGGCGGCGCTCGGCTGGCTCGTCGACCTACCGTCATTCGCGCCACGGGCCGATCATCTCGTTCACATTGTCACTAGCGCCATCCTGCCAAATCGGTCGAGCAGCAATGTCAAAAAGGGAACATGTTGAATCAGTTCGGCATCGGATGGCCATTGCCGAGACGTTGAGCGAGCGAGTGTGCAATGCAGGGCGATCAACGGGCCCGTTTGAGAATCGCGGAGACCAACAGCCCGTCCTACGTTTTGTCGCGCGCACGCGGCATTCAGGCGATTGGGGCCGTGTGGAAGACTGATCCCGAACCGTGGACAGAGCTGCGTGTTATTCCGCATCATCACCGGGCGGTTTGAACAGATCGTCAAGGGGATTCGGTTTCTTTTCGGTGCGCGCGACACCGCGACGGCCTGTGAATTCTTCTTCTATGTTGTCGCGGTAATAGCTCCAGGCCGAACCCGATGTCGACAGCCGGCGCCAGACCTCGTTTCCAACACCTGAATAATCTATTGCGCTCCCATCTTCGAACTCAACCCGCAGCGTACGCTCTCGCGGGTCATATCCGATAGCACGCAGTTTGCCGGCATTGATGCGTTTCATCTCCATGACTGCCTCCTGTACATAGCGGTTGTTTTTAGCGGTTAAATTCACTGCTCAACTTTCTGGGCCACCTGGACAATCCGTTCCCGCACTACCCGGATCGCCTGCTTGAGGGCATAGACGTCCTGGAAGTACCGTTGCGGAATGCGTATCTGGCTAGCGTTCGCATCGATGTTTTCGATATCGTCGCGCCACTGCGCAATTTGTTCTTTGCCGGGTTGCCTGGTGCTCCAGATTTCATCTTCCAGCGACTTGATCTCGCGGTACCAGACCACCAGCCGGTTTTTCATGCGCGCTTCAACCATGCGCGGCAGCGCCTGCAGCAGGCCGAACAGCAGCGCCATGAAGGGCAGCAGGATCAGCAGGCGCCGCTCGATGAAGCTGGCTAGCCAGAACGGCAGGTAGCGTTGCAGGAAGGGGCGGCCGGATTTGAAATAGCGCGTGCTTTCGTCGGAAATCGGGAAATCGTCGGTATTGAGGTTGGGGAAGGTGCCGCGCGGGGTGAAATAGTCTTCGCGGGCGTGGGCCGTATTGGCGGCTTCCAGCAGCAGGTAGGCCAGCGCCGGATGCAGGGTGTCCTTGGACACCAGCAGCGCGGTCGCGGCCAGCAAGGTGACGTCGGCTTGCGGCAGGTCGTTGGCGACGCTGGTCGAGGCGCGCGGGAAGATGATCTTGGAGAGCGAAGGGAATTTCAGCACCAGGGCGTCGGCCTGGGCGAAGCTCATCAGCTTCAGGTCGCTGTTGAGCAGCATCTGCTGCATGGCTGCATCTGGCCTGCCGATAAAGAAGGCGGCGTCCAGCTGGCCGTTTTCAAGGTTCTGGTAAGCCTGGTAGGCGTCCATTTCCAGCAGTTTGGCGTTGTCGGCCGTGATGCCGCTGTGGCCGAGCAGGGTGCGCGAGACTTTCAGCAGGCCGCTGCCGGGAACGCCGATGGAAATCCGCTTGCCCTTCAATTGCGCCAGGCGGTTGACGATGGCGTCGCCGCGGTAAAACACCCAGATCGGCTCGTATGAGATGGCGGCGATGGTTTGCAGCTGGTCGTTCTCGGACGGGGTGGTGGTGCCGGACTGGATGAAGCCGACTTCGTATTCGCTCTCGGGATCTTTCAGCCGCTGGTAGTTTTCCACCGAGCCGGAAGAACTGCGGATATCCAGCGTGATGCCTTCGCGCTTCAGGAGCGGCGCATAGCGTTCGGCGAAGCCGTTGTAGATGCCTTTGTCGGCGCCGGCGGTGATGACAATCGTGCGCTGGGTGGCCGGCTTGAGGATGGTCACCAGGGCCCAGCCCAGCACGGCGATGGCCACGACCGCGCCGGTGATCAGGAGCCGCAGGCGTTGTGCGGTCATCGGCGCTTTTTGTATGCGGTGCAGTGCTGGATTGTGTCTCGGCATGGTGTCTATATGGGACGCACTTGGTCGGGCAACTCGGAAACCGCATTTTTACAGGAGCCTGCGCTCCAGCACACATTACACCTTCTTGACGAACTCCGATTTCAGGCTCATGGCGCCGAAGCCGTCGATCTTGCAGTCGATGTCATGGTCGCTGTCCACCAGGCGGATATTCTTCACCTTGGTGCCGACCTTGACCACGCCGCCCGAGCCTTTCAGTTTCAGGTCCTTGATCACCGTCACCGTGTCGCCGTCCTGCAAGACGTTGCCGACCGCATCGCGATACACCTTGGCGCCGTCTGCGCCGGACTCGGCCGCAGCCTGCGCCGACCATTCATGGGCGCATTCAGGACAGATGTAGAGGCCGCCGTCTTCGTAGGTGAATTCGGAATTGCATTGGGGACATGCGGGCAAGGTGCTCATGGTGTTGTCTTTCAGGTAAGGCAAAATGTTAAAAGTGAGACAGTATACTGCCTGCCGGTTATCAGGCCCTAAGCCTGGCCGGCAAAATATTCGGCATACACCTGCACCACCCAGTCGACAAACACCTTGACCCGGGGCGACAGCTGGTGATGGGACGGATACAGCGCCAGCACCGGCAGCTCGGGGCAGGTGCGGTCGCTCAGCACCGCCACCAGCCGGCCGCTCCGCAGGTATTGCTCGACCCGGAAGCGCGGCACCTGGATCAGGCCGAATCCCAGCAGCGCGCATTGCGCGTAGCTGTCGGCGTTGTCGACTGCTATCCAGCTGCCGGCCTTGTATTCTTCTACCTGGCCGTCACGCATGAGAGTGAATGGATACTGGATATTGTGGTTGCGCGTGAAAAAGCCGACCGCCTGGTGTGCCGCCAGGTCTTCCGGCACCAGGGGAGTGCCCCAGCGCTCCAGGTAATCCGGGCTGGCGCAGATGACCTCCGGCAGCGAAGCCAGCCGCCTTGCTATCAGCGAGGAATCCTTGGGCACCCCGACCCGCACCACGCAGTCGATGCCTTCGCCCACCAGGTCGACCAGCCGGTCGCCGCTGCTGATCGCTATGTTCAGGCGCGGATAACGTTCACGGAATTCGGCTAGCCGCGGCAGGATGATCTGGGTAGCGTGGGTGCCGTGCAGGCCCAGGCGCAGCACGCCGCCGGGGTTGGCCGCGCTGGTGTCGAGCGAGGCTTCGGCGTCTTCGACGTCGGCCAGGATCCGGCAGCAGCGCTCATAGAATGCGCGGCCGTCCAGGGTCGGCTTGACGTTGCGCGTGGTCCGCTCCAGCAGCCGCGCTCCCAGCCGCCGTTCCAGTTCCTTCATGGCGTGGGTGGCGGTGGCGCGAGGGATTTCCAGCACACCGGCCGCTTTGGTGAAACTGCCCAGGTCGACGATATGGGTGAAGAGACGCATTGCTTCAAGTCTGTCCATGGAGGCAATTGTTGTCTTTGATTGGATGATGCGAGCAATTTTTACTTATTTGTCTAAATTTGTCCAACGTCAACAGCATATTCAATGGCGTCGGCGACAATAACCCGCCAGTTTGACACTGCACTGTTGCTTGATTAACGTAACAACCATTCCATTAACCAAGACATCGAGACCAACCATGACCCGTTTTCTTTCCAAATGTGCGGCCGCCTGCGCTTTTACCTTAGTCCTCTGTACCAGCGGCTCCGCGGCGCTAGCGCAATCCGCGCCGGCGCCGGCGACCAAGGAAGGGGATTTTGTCATACGCGATTTCAAATTCCGTTCCGGTGAAACGCTGCCCGCGCTGAAGCTGCACTACACCACGCTGGGAACGCCAAAACGCGATGCGGACGGCCATGTGAGCAATGCGGTGATCGTCATGCACGGCACCGGCGGCGATGGCCATCAATTCTTGCGGCCGCAATTCGCCGACGTCTTGTTTGCCCCGGGCGGCTTGCTCGATCCGGCCAAGATGTACGTCATCCTGCCCGACGGCATCGGCCATGGAAAATCCTCAAAACCCAGCGACGGCTTGCATGCGCGTTTTCCCAAATACGATTATGACGACATGGTCGCCGCGCAATATGCCTTGGTCACGCAAGGCCTGGGCGTGGATCATTTGCGGCTGGTGATGGGAACCTCGATGGGTTGCATGCATTCTTTTGTGTGGGGCGAAACCTATCCCGCGTTCATGGATGCGCTGATGCCGCTGGCTTGCCAGCCGGTGCCGATCGCCGGCCGCAACCGCGCCTGGCGCAAGATGCTGATCGATGGCATCACCAGCGATCCGGCGTGGCAGGGCGGCGATTACAAGACCCAGCCGCAGCAGGGCTTGCGCACAGCGGCAGACTTGCTGCTGATCGCCGGCAGCGCGCCGCACCAGCAGCAAAAAGATTATCCGACGCGCGACGCCGCGGATGCCTACGTCACCGAGCATGTGAAAAAAGACCTGGCCACGCTCGACGCCAACGATTTGCTGTACCAGGTCAGCGCATCGCGCAACTACGATCCGTCCGCCAACCTGGACAAGATCACGGCGCCGCTCATGTGGATCAACTCCGCCGACGATTTCATCAACCCGCCGGAAACCAACATCGCCGAAGCGCAGGTCAAAAAAATCAAGAACGGCCGTTACGTATTGATCCCCATCAGCGATAAAACCTACGGCCACGGCACGCATACGCGCGCAGCCGTGTGGCAATCCTATCTGGCTGAACTATTGAAAGAGTCGGCTAAAAAATAGATATCCACGCCAGCGGGATTGGCTGCCTGCTAAAGCCCGGCCACGGACAGGCGCGCGACCAGCAGGTCGATGACCGCGCGCACCCGGCGCGGGATTCGGCCTTGCGGCCACACGATATGGATCGGCAAGCCGGGCATTGCGACATCATCCAGCACCACCTCTAGCTGGCCGCTGTCGACCAGGCTGCCGATTTGCCACAGCGGGGCCATGCACAGGCCCAGGCCGAGCGTCGCCGCGCGATGCCGCGCCAGCGCGCTGTCGGAACTGAACCTGCCGCGCACCATGACGCTGCCAGAACTGAAGGTCCAGTTTTCCTGTTGCTGGGCATTGCGCCGCAGAATGCAGTCATGTTGCAGCAAGTCGCCGGGCTTGCCGGGGCGGCCGCGGCGCGCCAGGTAGCCGGGAGCGCCGGCAACTACCCGGCGCAGCACGCCGAGTTTCCTGGCTTTCAGGTCCGGCTGCTTGAGGTGGCCGATCCTGATGGCCAGGTCCAGGCCTTCCTTTGCAAGATCGACATGCCGGTCCGACAACGCCAGTTCGATGGCGATTCCGGGTTGCCGCTCGATGAAACCGGCCAGCACCGGCATCAGGAAATCGGGGCCGAACAATGTTGACGCGCCAATCCTGACCGGGCCGCTAAGTTGCGCGGCATCGTCCTGCACTTCGGCATGGGCGTCGCTGATGTCGGCCAGCACGGTGCGCAGGCGCGATGCAAATGTCAAGCCGGCCGGCGTCGGGTCGCAGCGGCGCGTGCTGCGCGTCACCAGCGTCAGTCCCAGCTCGTCTTCCAGGCTCTTCAAGGAGATGCTGACAGCCTGCACAGAGCGTCCGAGGCGCCTGGCAGCGGCCGTCAGGCTGCCTTCGTCGACCACGGCGACAAAAGCGGCGTAATCCTGGATCGAGGTGATTTTCATTGAAAATATGAAAGTGATTATCCGATTATGGTAATTATCAATCAAAATCGGAAAGCCTATACTCCATCCATCGTTTTAAGGAGAAAGATATGGCAGCTGATCGTGTGGATTCTGTCGTGCAGTATGGCCCGCCGCTGATGCTGGCGGACGCGAAGGCGGTGGCGCAGGCGGCGGAGGATTATGCCCGCGAGCGTGGCTGGCCGATGGTGATCGCGGTGGTGGACAGCGCCTGCCAGCTGCTGCTTTTGCATCGCATGGACCAAGCCCAGCTAGGCAGCATCAGGGTCAGCCTGCAGAAAGCCGAAACCGCGGTGGCTTTCCGCCGGCCTACGGCCGTTTTCCAGGACGCGCTGGGGCAAGGCGGCAGCCATCTGCGGCTGCTGGCGATGGATAACCTGATGCCGCTCGAGGGCGGCCTGCCGCTGCTGTGCAACGGCGCCGTGGCCGGCGGCATAGGCGTGTCCGGCATGCAGTCGGATCAGGATGCGCTGGTCGCCTTGGCCGGCGCCGCAGCGCTTACAGCAGCGCAGCGCCAACCAGTCCGCTGATCACGCCGACCAGCATGGTCAACAAGGCTACCGCCACCAGCACCCTGGCATCGAAATCCCTGCGCAGCATCAGCAGCGACGGCAGGCTGATGCTCGGCAGGGTCATCAGCAGCGCCACTGCCGGCGCGGTGCCGAGGCCCAGCGACATCATGGTCTGCACGATAGGGATTTCAGCCGCGGTCGGGATCACGAACAGGGTGCCGGCGATGGCCAGCGGCACCAGCCACAGCAGGCTGTTGCCCATCGCGCCGTCGACATGCGGAAACAGCCAGACCCGCGCCGCGCCCAGCACCAGCACCGCCAGCACATACACCGGGATCGTGCTCCAGAACAGTTGCCAGATGGTGCGGGCCCAGCGTCCCAGGAAATCTGCACGCGCAGGTGCACTGGCTTCGATTACCGCCTCTGCTGCCGCCGCCGGAATTTCTTCGGGGCGGGAAATGCGCTGCGCGATCATCGACACGCCCAGCACCAGCACCAGGCCGGCTACCAGGCGCAGGGCGGTGAAGCCCCAGCCAAGCACAAAACCCATGAACACCAGCGTCGCCGGGTTCAGCACCGGATTGGCGATCCAGAACGCCAGCGCCGCGCCCACCGAGACTTGCTGGCGGCGCATGCCCGCCACTACCGGAGCGGCGCAGCAGGAACACATCATGCCGGGCAAGGCGAACAGGCCGCCGCGCAGCACCGAGCCGAAGCCGGCGCGGCCGAACAGGCGCAGCAGCCAGTCGCGCGGTATCAGCACCTGCAGCAGCGAACCCAGGATCACCGCCAATACCGCGGCTTTCCAGATCGCCAGGAAATACACCTTGGCGTAGGCCAGCGCGGCGGCGACGGGTGCGCCTTGCTTATCGTCGAGGATCGAGGCGCCGATGCTGTGCTTGTCGGCGGCCAGGAACGATTTGAGATAGTAGGGCGACCATTTGACGTAGTACAGGCCGACCACGGCAACCAGCAGGAACAATGCCGGTTTCCACCAGAACGACCAACCCCTGGCGCTGGATGGGGGGGATAGAGTGTGCATGGAAATACATCCTGTAGAAATGACAACGCATCATAACCCGGCGCAGCGGGGCGGATTTGATCCGCAGCGGCAGATTATAAGCGGGATCGGGGCGCGCCGGACAGTTCGCTGGCACCTCAGCCGTCCTTGTCCCGTGGCGTATCGGGCATCTGGTCGCGCGCGACCGAGAAACAGATATAGGCTATTCCAGCAGAAAAGACAGCCAGTACATACGCCAGCCGTTTTCCATGCCACAGGCTGGACAGCCAGCGGTTGAAATCGGCGATCAATCTTCCCGAGGTTCCGCCATACAGTTCGATGTCGCGGCGGTAAGCCTTGGAATCGCCCGGGTCGACGGCATAAACGCCTCCGCCCACCACCTGGTAGCTGAGGGCGGCGCTTTCCCGTTCAGCGGCGGCGCGATAGATCAGGCCGGCGGACAACAATCCCACCAGCAGGACCGCCGCGGCTATCAGGTACAGGGACAGCTGGAGACTTGTGTGTTTGCCGTGCATAGGCTGTCCAGTCAGGGCGCCGGGGTTTGTTCCGGCCCGATGTATTTCCTCATCCGCGTCACCGGCACCTGGATGCCGCCTGGCAGGTCGAGCGCGAACCTTTCGATGACGGCGAAGCCGGACGCCAGGTACAGCGGTTCGCCAGGCAGCGTGGCGACCAGTTCCAGCGCGCTGAAGCCGTTGCGCAGCGCCTCACTGGTGCAATGCCGCATCAGCCGGCTGCCGAGGCCGCGGCGCTCCATGCCGGGATCGACAAAAAAAGCGCGTATGCGGGCGGCTTCGCGCGACGGATCGAGCAGGGGATCCGCGCCGCTCTTCGCCCGGTCGCCGCCGAACAGGGTGCGCCGCTTGCTCCAGCCGCCGCAGGCCACGGCCTTGCCGGCATCCTCGATCACGAAATAGGTCTGGTCGGCGATCAGCTGCGTGTCTACGCCAAACACATGACGCGTGACGGCTGCCGCCTGCGCATCCGAATAGAAGCCGGCGCTGAGGCCGATGCCGGAGCGGGCAATCAGCGCTTCCAGCACCGGCACGTCGGCCATCTGCGCGGGACGCAGGCTAAGGGCCGATGCGCGGCCGGCGGCGACGGGAGCCTGGGGTTGCATGAGCTATCGTGCTCCTCAGGATTTGAGCCGGTACCCGGTCTTGAAGATCCAGGCCACGATCGCCAGGAACACCGCCAGGAACATCACCGTCATCGCCAGGCTGATCGTGATGTTCACGTCCGCGGTGCCGTAGAAGCTCCAGCGGAAGCCGCTGATCAGGTAGACCACCGGGTTGAACAGGCTGATCGTGTGCCACACCGGCGGCAGCATCTTGATCGAGTAAAAGCTGCCGCCGAGGAAAGTCAGCGGCGTGATGATCAGCAGCGGCACCAGCTGCAGTTTTTCGAAATTGTCGGCCCAGATGCCGATGATGAAGCCGAACAGGCTGAAGGTGATGGCGGTCAGCAGCAGGAACAGGATCATCCAGAGCGGATGTTCGATATGCAGCGGAACGAACAATCCTGCCGTGGCCAGGATGATCAGGCCGAGCAGTATCGACTTGCTGGCGGCGGCGCCGACGTAGCTGATCACGATCTCTCGATAGGAAACCGGCGCCGACAGCAGCTCGTAGATGGTGCCGGTGAATTTGGGGAAGTAGATGCCGAACGAGGCGTTCGAGATGCTTTGCGTGAGCAGCGACAGCATCACCAGCCCCGGCACGATGAAGGCGCCGTAGCTGACGCCGTCGACCTGGGCGATGCGCGAGCCGATGGCGGCGCCGAACACGACGAAATACAGCGATGTCGAAATCACCGGGGCGATGATGCTTTGCAGCAGGGTACGCCAGGTGCGCGCCATTTCGAACTTGTAGATGGCGCGGATTGCATGGAAATTCATTGTCCGTCCTTGATCAGGTTGACGAAAATATTCTCTAGGGAACTTTGCGTGGTCTGGATATCCTTGAACTGGATGCCTTGGGCGCTGAGGGCGTTGAGCAGCGAAATGATGGTCACCCGTTCGCCGTCGTTCTCATAGGTATAGACCAGCTGGCTGCCATCGCTGGACAGGCTCAGCTGGTAGGCCGCAAGTTCAGGCGGAACCTGCGCCAGCGGCTGCTCCAGCTGCAGCGTCAGCAGCTTCTTGCCGAGCTTGTGCATCAGTTCTTTCTTGTCCTCGATGAGGATGATCTCGCCCTTGTTGATCACCCCGATGCGGTCGGCCATGTCTTCCGCCTCCTCGATGTAATGGGTGGTCAGGATGATGGTGACCCCGCTTTCCCGCAGCGAACGCACCAGCTGCCACATGTCGTGGCGCAGGTTGACGTCGACGCCGGCGGTCGGCTCGTCGAGGAACAGGATCTGCGGTTCGTGCGACAGCGCCTTGGCGATCAGCACCCGGCGCTTCATGCCGCCGGACAAGGTCATGATCTTGTTGTCCTTCTTGTCCCACAGGGACAAATCCTTGAGCACTTTTTCGATGTGGGCGGGATTGGCCCGCTTGCCGAACAGGCCGCGGCTGAAGGACACCGTCGCCCACACCGTTTCGAAGGCGTCGGTGGTCAGTTCCTGCGGCACCAGGCCGATCAGGGAGCGGGCCGCGCGGAAATCGGCGCCGATGTCGTGGCCGTCGACCCGCACCGAGCCCTCGGAGATGTTGAGGATGCCGCAGATGCAGCTGATCAGGGTGGTCTTGCCGGCGCCGTTCGGACCCAGCAGCGCCAGGATCTCGCCGCGGCGGATCTCCAGGTTGACGTTGTTGAGGGCACGGTGGCCGGAAGCGTAGGTTTTCGAGACGTTTGCTACAGAAATGATATTTTGCATGAGCCGTTCGATCGTAATAAGTGCAGGTGTGCCTTGCCGTGCATTCTAATCCTGAATGGAAAATTAATTTTGGCGGAGGCCGTTCTCGAAGGCGTCGATCAGTTTGATCAGGTTCTCCATGCGCGATTGCTCCTGCGGCGTCGTCGCGCGGTTCCACAGGAGGTCGAATTCCGCCACCAGCTGGCGGTACTCGGTTTCGCTGACAGGTGCTGCGTCTGTTTCTTTCTCAAACATAGGTTTATCCCGACAAGTAGGAAACACCGGGGCTACGGCGTTTCACTGATTGGTGCGCCGGAGCGTCATGCAGGCACGGCGCTCTCCATGGTTTTGGTGCGCAAGAGCAGGGCGCCCAGACCGGCGCCCAGGCCGGCGAAACAGGCGCCGACCAGGAACGCAGCCTGGTAGCCGCTGTTGAGCGCACCCACCGGCTCGGCGCCGGCCGCCAGCAGGTTCTCGGTATGCAATGCCGCCAGGCTGGCCAGCACGGCGAGGCCAAGCGCGCCGCCCATCATGAACGAGGTGTTGACCACGCCCGAAGCCAGCCCGGATTCGGATGGCGCAACGTCGCTCATGGCCGCCAGCAGCACCGGATTGAAGGCAACGCCGGCGCCCAGGCCGAGCAGGATCATGCCCGGCAATACATCGGCGACGAAGTGGCCGTCGACCGGGGCGCGCGCGAACAGCAGCAGGCCGCAGGCTGCCAGCAGCAAGCCCACCGCCAGCGGCCGCCGGATGCCGAAGCGCATCACCAGCCTGGCCGAGATGCCGAGGGAAAAGACGGCCATGATCAGGTTGGCCGGCAGGAAAGCCAGCCCGACCTGCAACGGCTTGTAGCCGAGCACCAGCTGCAGGTACAGCGCGGACAGGAAGAACCAGGCGAACATCGCCGCCGCCCACAGCACGCCCACCACATTGGCGACCGCCACATTACGCAGCTGGAACAGGCGCAGCGGCATCAGCGGCACCCGCACCCGCGTTTCGATCACCAGGAAAGCCGCCAGCAGTACCGCGGCAACCGCGAGCTGGCCCAGCGTGCGCGGCGAGGCCCAGCCGGCTTCGTTGCCGTTGACGATGGCATACACGGCGAGCATCAGCGCGGCGGTGACGGTAACCGCGCCGAACACGTCCAGGTGCTTCGATTGCGCCTGGCTATGCACGGCCGGCAGCAGCCGCAATGACAGGGCAATGACGGCGATGCCGATCGGCAGGTTGACCAGGAAAATCCAGTGCCAGCTCAGGGTATCGGTCAGCAGGCCGCCCAGCATCGCGCCCAGGCTGCCGCCGCCGGCGCAGACGAAACCGTAGACTCCCATCGCCTTGGCCCGTTCGGCCGCCTCGGTGAACAAGTCCATGATCAGCGACAGCGCTACCGACGTCACCACGGCGCCGGCCAGCCCTTGCACGGCGCGCGCCGCCAGCAGGAAACCCTGGGTGGTGGAGAGGCCGCAAGCCAGCGAGGCCAGGGTAAACAATGCGATGCCGATCAGGAACAGGCGCCGGTGCCCGTACAGGTCGCCGAGCCGGCCGCCGAGCAGCAGGAAACCGCCGAAAGTCAGCATGTAGGCGTTCACCACCCAGGCCAGCGAGGTGTCGGAGAACTTCAGGTCAGTCTTGATGGACGGCAGCGCCACGTTCACGATGGTAGTGTCGAGCACGATCATCAGCACGCCCAGGCACAGCACGATCAGGGCCAGGCCGCGGCGGTCGCGGGTTGCAGCATGGGTAGGATTTTCGGTCATGTCGGTCTTTCCAAGGATGATGGACTTTGCACGAGGGGGCAATCGAGCCGCAAGATTCAGGGGGCCTCGATACCTAGTCGAACGGAAGTCGCCGAAATCGACAGGCGGGCAAAAACTGCCCGGCCGGATTGCCGTTTGAATAACTTGGTTCTTTTTAAATTCAGGCGGCGCGCAGCCGCCTGTGCTGCAAAAACTGTAACGGGATCCGGTACAAGCCGGTGTCAGGCAAGGCGCATGTTTATCGCTGATGCGTCAGCTGTGATCGCCGTCGCGGAGGTGGGCTGCGATGGCGGGGTTTGCATTCGGATCGAATCCGCAGGTTGCGGAAGATTTCAGGAAATGATTTTACGCACGACATCACCATCGGCAAGGTTGTGCCGCTCGTCTTTGTGCCAAGGCGGTGCGCCAAGGCGGTGCGCCCAAGGCAGGATTGACGGAAACGGCGTTACGGAACACATTATCGCCTGGCGGAAGGATTGCTCCCATCGCAAACGAACGAGAAAGTATAAACATGCGGCAAAAACTCCGCAAGTTCTTCCAGTCTTGATGCTTGCCCTTGGTTTTTTCGGGCCAGACGGTCCAGGCAGGCGCCTCGGCCGGGCAAAACAAAAAAGAATGACTATCTAAGGACGTAACCTGCACATGGAAATATTCCCGCTGACCACCGAGAGATTGATATTAAGAAGGTTCACCCAGCATGACCTGCCGGCATTTTCAGGCTACCGCAATCAACCCGAGGTAGCCCGCTACCAGAGCTGGTCGTCGTTCTCGGCGGCGGACGCGTCGGCTTTTCTTGAGCAGCAGCGCGAGCTGGCGTTCGATGCCGACCAGACCTGGTTTCAGATTGCAGTAGAACGCAAGGAAGACGCGGTGCTGGCGGGAGACGTAGCGGTGCATTTCTTCGACGGCGGCCGGCAAGCCGAGCTCGGCGTGACTTTCGATTCCAGCTGCCAACGCCAGGGCTACGCCACCGAAGCCCTGTCCAGGGTTATCGGCTTGTTGTTTGACGATCTGAAGAAACACCGGATTGTCGCCACCGTGAATGCGCGGAATGCAAGCGTGGTGCGCCTCCTTGAGAAGCAAGGATTCCGGCGCGAAGCGCATTATCGGGAAAATATTTTCTTCAAGGGCGCCTGGTCCGATGAATACAGCTTCGCCCTCCTAAAACACGAATGGAAGGCCGGTTAAAACAAGATGTCAAATTGCCCCGGTATCTTTTAGTGTTAAAGACTACACTTCCCGCTTCTTCTAAAGCACGGTAATGAAATGAGTTGCATGCTTCGAATTTTTGGTGAAATGCTTGACGTCGATTCTTTGCTATCGCAACAGGACCTTCTTGTCTCTATACCAGAAGTGGTCGCTCATCATCAGTACGCTGCCGCCCAGAAGCTGGTTGTAGCCTGTATGTCACGGTTTTAAACAAAGCGAGAAATCGAACGACTTAGTGGGCAACTATGGAAACTAATGAAGACCAAGAACTAAGTGAATCAGAGAAAATAACCCGTTTTGGCTGCGGTGCTCTATTTGGCATTTTTTTAGGAATTTTCCTCGTCTTTGAGCTTGTGCTGTCGTCGTTTGGATGGGCTGCCGCTGTGATAGTGCTTTCTATACTTATATGCGGGACTCTAGCGTTGAAGTATGGCGATGAATTTTGGTATTCATTGAAAAATTGGGATTGGTGGCGCTGAGTTGAGGCTGGCAAAAAGATAAAAGTTACCAGATGTGGCATGAAAGAAATGGCCGAAACTACCCGTGTAGGGCGTAATAGATTCTATGGTTTTGGTCAAGCTTTTATGGAAACGAAGTGCGGGTCGAAGCTTGATCCGTTCTTCGTCAAGATGTAAGCGATGCGCAGGATTTTGCGCGCAATGATCATGATGGCCGCAGTGGAAGCCCACCCGAGCTGGCGATAGTGGGCATAGGTAGGTGCCCAAATCGGTGATTTTGCTGCTGCCATTGCCGCATTGAACAAGAGCCGTCGACCTTCCGACGGACCGCGCTTGGACAGACGCCGCCGTCCCCGCTTTTGGCCGGAGTCGCAAGGACGTGGATCCATGCCGACAAATGCTACAGCGGCATCGCTGTTTTTGAATTTGACCCGATCCAATAAATTGGCCAGCCAGGCGCTGGTTAAGGGCCCGACACCGGCGATAGATTTCAAGCGCTCAATTTGTTCGGCGCGCTGTGGAATTGCATTATTCAACGCAGCAATTTCGCAGTCGATATGCTTGAGTAATTCGGTGAAGCCGGCGATCAACTTTGTGGCCTTGGCGTTCAGTGAGGGCACGCCATCGCAGCTCAGGCGAAGAGCGGTCTTCAAGGAGACGATTTTGGCCCACCGCTTGAGCAATTGATCCATGGCCCTCTGTTCTGGCGTGGCTGGTTCATAGGCGCGCAGATGCGCCACTTCGTGCGCTACATACCGAGCAATCATCTGCGCATCCACCCGGTCAGTCTTGGCTCGCATGCCGATGCCTTTGGCATAGTGCCAGGTATCTTTCGGATTGAGAACAAAGACAGAGAAACCCATCTTCACTGCTAAATCTGCCAGATCCTGGTGATAGAGACTAGTGGCCTCCATCGCAATGTGTGTACTTGGCGGCAAAGTGTTAAGAAATTTCCGTAGTGCCGGCAAAGCATTTGCCACCGTCTGCACTGGAAAGCTGTTTTGTGAACAGGCAAGGACGACTTCTGCCTTTGCGACATCAACACCAATAAACAGGGGGGATTGCATGAATGCCTCCTTATGGCTAGAGTGAGAATTGTCGGAGTGGCCCTCTCTTCACGTTAGCTTGCACATATCGGCGGTCCGGGCTGGCAGGCCATTAACGGCCGCTGGATTCCTCATCGACGTTGGAGAGGTGGAGTGGGAGAGATCTAATACAGTCTGTCAGTGAAAACCGCAGATGCGAAGCGTTGTCCCTCCACTCCGGCACCTTCTAGTTTCCCAGAAAGCGTCATTTCTAACCATACAAGCGGAGCGTATTACGCCGCATGTGATGCCTCACCAGGGTACGGGATGTCAAATGAATTGGCGTGAATAGCGATAAGAGAATACTGCATGATGTCGATCAAACATGCGGCGCAATACGCTTCGCTATTGGCGCCCTACGCCTTGGCGCGTTGGAACATGATGAGCTGTATCGCCTTGCACCTGAAGATATCCATCTATACTACAAGCTTGAGCAACACAAAGGCTGATGGCATGCGGCAACTATTTGCACGGCAGGCCGGAGGCGACAGGAAACAATGCATACCAAACGACGCATACTGGTGAAGACCATGCTGGCCCTTGGCGCCATGACTGCCGCGGCCGGCGCCTGGGCCGGCTACAATATCTGGTCCAACGAATACACGTTTTCGCAAAAGCAGCTGCAGACTGCCATCGACAGCAAGTTCCCGCAGCAGCTGCGTTATGCGGAAGTGTTCAATGTCGGCCTGAAGAACCCGCGCCTGACGCTCAACCCGGACCAAAACCGGGTATTGACGCGGGTGCATGTCAGCGTGCTTAGCCCGCTGCTGCTGGCGGGGACGTTGAATGGCGCGATCACGCTCAGCAGCGGCTTGAAGTATGACCGGGCCACGCGCGCCGTGCAGCTGGACAATCCTACTGTCGACAATATCGATTTCAGCAACGTGCCCGCCCAATACAAGCCGCAGCTGAGCCAGATCGGCGCGGTCGTGGCGCAGCAGGTGCTGAATAATTACCCGATCTATACCTTCACCAGCGACCAGCTGCGGCTCAACGGCAAGACCTTTGAGCCCGGTGCGATCACGGTGCAGCAGGATGGCATCGCGGTGGAAATCAACGAGTCCGGCGCTTAAACCGGGCGCTTGGCGAAGGTCGTTTTGGTGTAAGCCAGGCTAAAGCCGGCGCGCTCGGTGTTGCGCGCGCTGGTGTTCGCCGGCCGCGCCGTGACGCTGGCCAGCGTACAGCCGGCGTTGCGGGCCGCCGCCAGCCGCGCGTGCAGCAGCGCAAGCTGGATTCCGCGTCCTCTGTACGCCGGCAGCGTGCTGGCGATATACAAATGCGCCAGCAGTCCCGCCGGCGTCTCGATCAGGCTCATGCCGGCCGTGCCGGCTACCTTGCCGTCCACGGTCGCGGCGAACAGCAGCGTATCGCTTCGTTGCAAGGCAATCCGCGCCAGCGTCTCCAGCAAGACGGGCGGGCGATTTACCGCCTGCACCGAGAATCCGGCCACCGAGTCGCCGGCAAACGTGGCTTCCACCAGAACCCTGTCGGCGATTACCTCTATCCCGCTGGCGGCCGCTGCATAGGCATCCGCCGGCGCCAGGTGGCGCACGTAGGTATTGCTGAAAGCGTTGGCCGCATAGCCGCGCTCGGCCAGGACCGCCAGCGTGCTGCTGTCAGCGTGAGGACAGGCATCGACCTGCGTCTCCAATCCATGGGCGGCGTACTCGGCTTCCAGCCGCGCCAGCTCGCCGGAGTCCACCGGCGCTCCCATGCCCAGTCCTGTGACGTGGTTGAGTTTGCGTCCGAAAGCCGGATCGGTGAGCGCGGCGACGCCGCCGGCGATGGCGATGGCGCGCGCGTCCTTGTATCCAAACTCTCGGCAGGCCGCCACCTGCCGGCTCAAATGTGTTGCTTCGGCCTGCTCTAGTGCGCGGGCGAGTTCGGGGCCAGTCAAAATCATGGGAAGTCGGGGGCAAGTTGAGGGAGCAATTCGGGGGAGCGATTCAGGCCGGGACAATTGTATCCGAGTAGGTCATGTGCCGCGATTCCCCCATCAGGAACGGCCGGTTGGGTTCGATCACTTCCCGCAGGTAACGCCACAGCGCGGCTACCCGCGCCACATTGCGGGTTTCGGTGGCGGCCACCAGCCAGAATGCGCGCTGGATGTCGGCCTGGCCGTCCAGCACCGGCACCAGGTCGTCGCTTTGCTGCGCCAGGAAGCAGGGCAGGATCGCCAGCCCCTGGCCGCTGCGCGCCGCCGTGTACTGGGCAATCACGCTGGTGCTGCGGAACGCGCGGAAAGCGGCTGGCGCCACGTTGTCTTTGTAGCGCAGTTCTTCGCTGAACACCAGGTCGTCGACGTAGCCGATGAAAGCATGGCTGTTCAAGTCCTGCAAGGTCTTGATGGGCGCGTGCGTCTCCAGGTAGGAGCGGGTGGCGTACAGCTTGAGCAGATAGTCGGTCAGCTTGGTGACGACGTAATTGCCGCTTTGCGGACGCTCGATGGTGACGCCGATATCGGCTTCGCGCTTGGACAGGTTGACGAAGCGCGGCACCGGCAGCAGGTCGACCGTGATGTGCGGATGCCGGGCGCAAAAATGCGCCAGGTGCGGCGCCAGCACAAAAGTGCCGAAGCCCTCGGTAGCGCCGAGCCGGACCTGTCCCGACAGCAGCCGGTTGTGGCCGCTCAGTTCTTCCGCGGCGGCGTATACCGTGCTCTCGACCCGCTCCGCATATTCGATCAGCCGATGGCCCTCCGCGGTCAATGTATAACCCTGGTTGTTGCGCTCGAACAGCTGGCTGCCGACCTGTTCTTCAAAGCGGCGCATGCGGCGCGACACGGTCGAGTGGTCTATGCCGAGTTTCTTTGCGGCCTCCACCAGGCCCTGGCTGCGCGTCAGCTCCAGGAACACGCGCAGGTTATCCCAGTCCAGCATGGCATTTGTCGATTTCACCTGCATCTCCTCGCTTTGCATAAATGCAAAGCTGTTGTGGATTATTGTCTATTGTCCCAATAATAATGCACATGCAGTATACCTATATAGAAATTCATAAAAATCAGCCCAGGATCCACCGTGGCGGAACCGGCTAAAAGACAGGAGACCAGGATGTGGATAAATGCGGGGCGCAATAAGCTGCTTGCATGCAGTTCGGCCGTGATCTTTTCGTTAACAGGTTTGCTCGCCGGCGGCCAGGCCTTGGCCCAGGAAGGCGATACCTACAAGGTCGGCATCCTGACCGACATGTCGGGGCCGTATTCGGCGATGGGCGGGCCCGGTTCGGTGGTGGCGGCCAAGATGGCGATCGACGATTGCCTGAAGGCCGAATGCAAGGGCATGAAAATCGAACTGCTGACCGCGGACCACCAGAACAAGGCCGACATCGGCGCCTCCAAGGCGCGTGAATGGATAGACCGCGACAAGGTCGACGCCATCGCCGACCTCACCAACTCCTCGGTGGCGCTGGCAGTGCAGCGACTGATCCGCGACAAGGGCGGCATCGCCATGTACAGCGGCCCGGCGACCGGGGTGCTGACCAACGCCGAATGCGCGCCCAACGGTTTCCACTGGATGTTCGACACCTACTCGCAGGCAGCCGGAGCCGCCGCCGCACTGACCAGGATGGGACAGAAATCGTGGTACTTCGTCACCGTCGACTATGCCTTCGGCCAGTCGCTGGAAAAGGATGCCGGCGATGTCGTCAAGCGCCTCGGCGGCACCGTGGTCGGCTCGATCCGCCATCCGCTCAACGCCAGCGACCTGTCCTCGTTCCTGCTGCAGGCGCAGAGTTCCAAGGCGCAGGTGATCGGCCTGGCCAACGGCGGCCAGGACACGGTGAATGCGATCAAGCAGGCGCGTTCGTTCGGCATCGGCACCAAAAACCAGCGCCTGGCGGCCTTGCTGGTATTCCTGTCGGACGTGCATGCGCTGGGATTGAACGATGCCCAGGGCCTGGTCTACACCGACGGTTTCTACTGGGATTTCGACAACGAAACGCGCGCCTTCTCCAGGCGGTTTGAAACGCTTTACAAAGGCAACAAGCCGACCATGGTGCACGCCGGCGTCTATTCCAGCGTCTATCAATACCTGAAAGCAGCAGCCGCGACCAAATCGCACGACTGGAAAATCGTGACCCAGAAAATGCGCGAGATCCCGATCCAGGACGCCGTCATGCGCAACGCTTCCATCCGCCCGGACGGCCGCGTGATCCATGACATGTATCTGTACCAGGTGAAAACGCCGGCCGAATCGAAAGCGCCTTGGGATTACCTCAAGCTGCTGTCGACCATCCCGGCGCAACAAGCTTTCAAGCCGATGGACGCGTCCTGTCCCTTGGTCAAGTAAGACCAGCAAGGCGCCCGCGCTGCGGTGCGACGCCGTTCATTTTTTATTGTTTCAATTGTTCGAGGAAGCCATCATGTCTACCAATATTCCCAGCGTTCCGAATGTTCCTTTGCATATCGGCGGCAAAGCCGTCCAGTCGGCCAGCACCGAATGGCGCGATGTCCTCAATCCGGCGACCCAGGAGGTGGTAGCGCGCGTGCCGTTCGCCACCAAGGCCGAAGTCGACCATGCGGTCGCCAACGCCAAGCAGGCGTTCGCTGGCTGGCGCAACACTTCGCTGGCGCAGCGCATGCGCATCATGCTCAAGTTCCAGCAGCTGCTGCGTGAAAACATCGCGCCGCTGGCAGAGCTGATCACGCGCGAGCACGGCAAGACCTTGCCGGATGCCGAAGGCGAAGTGATGCGCGGCCTGGAAGTGGTCGAGCATGCCTGTTCCATCACCTCGCTGCAGCTGGGCGAGCTGGCCGAGAATGCCGCTACCGGCGTGGATGTCTACACCATCAACCAGCCGCTGGGCGTGGGCGCCGGCATCACGGCGTTCAACTTCCCGGTGATGCTGCCGTGCTTCATGTTCCCGGTCGCGGTTGCCTGCGGCAATACCTTTATCCTGAAACCGTCCGAGCAAGATCCTTCATCCTCGCTGTTCCTGGTTGAACTGGCGCAGCAGGCTGGCTTGCCGCCGGGCGTATTGAACGTGGTGCACGGCGGCCCGGATGTGGCCAACATGCTGTGCGACCATCCCGACATCAAGGCGATTTCCTTCATCGGTTCGACCAGCGTCGGCACCCATGTCTATCGCCGCGCCAGCGAAGCCGGCAAGCGCGCGCAATGCATGATGGGCGCGAAGAACCATTGCATCGTGCTGCCCGACGCCAACAAGGACCAGGCCATCAACAACCTGCTGGGCGCGGCGTTCGGCGCTGCCGGCCAGCGCTGCATGGCGAATTCGATGGTGCTGCTGGTGGGCAAGGCGCGTTCCTGGTTGCCGGAAATCGTCGAGCGTTCGCGCGGCCTGAAGATCGGGCCGGGCAGCGACCGCAAGGCGGACCTCGGGCCGATGGTGTCGAAAGCCGCCAAGGCGCGCACCGAACGCCTGATCGGATCGGGCGTGGAGCAGGGCGCGCAGCTGTTGCTGGATGGCCGTAACTGCGAGGTGGCAGGCTACCCTGACGGCAATTTTGTCGGCCCCACCATTTTTTCCGGCGTGACTGCCGAGATGGATATCTATACGCAAGAGATTTTCGGCCCGGCCATGTGCGTGGTCGAACTCGAAACGCTGGATGAAGCGATTGCCTTCATCAACGCCAACCCGAACGGCAACGGCACGTCGATCTTCACGTCGTCGGGCTGGTCGGCACGCAAGTTCCAGAACGAGATTGATGTCGGCCAGGTCGGCATCAACGTGCCGATCCCTGTGCCGGTGGCTTACTTCAGCTTCACCGGTTCGCGCGCTTCCAAGCTGGGCGACCTCGGCCCTAACGGCAAGCAGGCGGTGCAGTTCTGGACCCAGACCAAGACCGTGACCGCGCGCTGGTTTGCGCCGGACGCGGACGGCGGCGAGATCAACACGACGATTTCGATGAAATGATGCAGCAGCATCCCACGGACCACAGGAGATTTTGACATGAGCAGCGACATCGTTTTTATCGGCCTCGGCAATATGGGTTTGCCGATGGCGCTGAACCTGGTGAAAGCCGGCTGCAAGGTCAGCGGCCATGACCTGGTGGCGGCCAGCGTCGACAAGTTTGTCGCCGGCGGCGGCAGCACCGGCAGCGATTTGCCGGCCGCGGTGGCGGCAGCCAGGATCGTCATCACGATGCTGCCGGCCAGCCGCCACGTCGAGGGCGCCTACCTTGGCCCCAACGGCATCCTGGCGCAGGTGGCGCCGGGCACATTGCTGATCGACTGCTCGACCATCGCTCCCGACGCCGCCCGCAAGGTAGCGGCAACGGCGCGCGACAAGGGTTTCACCATGCTCGACGCGCCGGTCTCGGGCGGCACCGGCGGCGCTGCCGCCGGCACGCTGACCTTCATGGTCGGCGGTTCCGCTGACGGTTTTGCGCTTGCCAAGCCTTACCTGGAAAAAATGGGCAAGGCGATCTTCCATGCCGGCGACAACGGCAGCGGCCAGACCGTCAAGATGTGCAACAACATGCTGCTGGGGATACTCATGATAGGCAGCTGCGAAGCGATCCGGCTGGGCATGGCGAACGGCATGGATCCCAAGGTGCTGTCGGAAATCATGGCGAAAAGCTCGGGCCGCAACTGGGCGCTGGAAGTGTACAACCCGTGTCCGGGCGTGATGGAAAATGCGCCGGCGTCCAAGGGTTATGCCGGCGGTTTCGGCGTCGACCTGATGCTCAAGGACCTGGGGTTGGCGGTGGAAAATTCCTTGTCCACCGGCAGCAGCGTGCCGCTCGGCGCGCTGGCGCGCAACCTGTACGACATCCACAGCAAGAGTGGCGCCGGCGGGCTGGATTTTTCCAGCATTTTCAATATGCTGGCCAAGGCCGAAGGAGCCTAGGGCCTGTTAACATTTAATTTGGGAGTGCGAACGCGCGGCAGGCGTTGCGTGCCTAGGCGCAGCGACGCGACGTAGCGGTGCTACGGCAAGGAGTTGCAACAACGGCATGCGACGCCTGCAGCCGTTCCCGAAGGGTTCAAAGCAAAACGTGCGCTGGCCGCGTTGCATGGCTTGCAGGGGCGGCCAGCCCCTGCTGCGCCACGCGCCTTGCCACCACACGTTTTGCTTTGAACGCATCTCCCAAATTAAATGTTAACAGGCCCTAGAACGCATCTCACGAATATTGATGAAATGAGCTCTGGTTATCCTGACTTGAGCAGGCGCTTGCGTTCTGCCGTGTATGACCACCACGGCAGCGCTTCGGCGCCTTCCATGTAGCGCACCGCCGACATGAACACGTCGATCACGCACGGATCGTGCCGGGCGCCGGTCTTGGCGCACAGGGTGTCGTACATCTGCAGCGGCGATTGGCCGACCAATTGACCTGGGTTCTGAATGCCGATGCGGCGCAGGTCGGCAGCGCCAGCCTTGCCGATATTCGGCAAATCCTCCAGCTGTACTACGGCAGCCCTGTCGAGATATTTGGGCATTCGCTCTCCATTACGTATTTTGTGGCGGTTCGCTCATTGTGACACTGCCTTGGCGTTCGTTCCCGCCCTGCATAAGCTTATGCAGCAAAATTACTTGACCGGCAATATCTGTATCGAATAATATTACAGTATGAAGTCGAGTCGATTTGCCGTGGCGGCACATATTTTAGTCAGCGTCGAGTACGCTACCAAGGGCGGGGAAGTGTTTTACCCCTCCACGGCCATTGCTGCCAGCGTCAATACCAATCCCGTTTTTGTGCGTGAACTGCTGCGCAAGCTGAGCAAGGCCAGGCTGGTGCTGACCAAGGAAGGCAAGGGCGGCGGCGTGCAGCTGGCGCGGCCGGCGTCGGACATCAACCTGGCCGAGATCTACCAGGCGGTGGAAGAAGGGCCGGTGCTGAAACACAATACGCGCTCGAAAGACCTTTGCTGTCCGGTCAGCTGCGGCATGGATATGGTGCTTGATCCGGTGGTGTCGGAAGTCGAAGGGGCTTTGCTGGATATTTTGCGGGAAAGGAAATTGTCCGAGCTGGTCAACAAGATTGCCGACAAGCCAGGCAAGTAGTGGTTTTTTTTATATTTAACTGTATAAAAATCATATACAGTTAATTTGGCAGTTACGCAGTGAATTGAGTGCCGGATCGAAATTTGATCCTATTTTTATATTTTAAACTGTATTAAAAAATAATACAGTTTAGCTGTGGCGAGATGAATCCGCAGCAAACCTGATGCAGGGCAGCCGGTACGGGTGGCCAGCACCGGCTGCATTTTTATTGATTTCAGTCAGTTCTATCGGACGTAACGAACAGGAGTTTCACATGGAAAAAAATATGGCGGCGATCAGCGCCCAGAACGACAGCCTCCTCGATCTGCCGGTGCATGCCACCAGCAGCGCGGCATCGCCTTTGCGTTCGTGGCTGTCGGTGGTGGCGGTAGCGATAGGCGCGTTTGCTTTTGTCACGACCGAATTCCTGCCCGTCGGGCTGTTGCCGCAAATCGCGCGCGACCTCGGCGTCTCGCCCGGCACCGCCGGCTTGATGGTGACCACGCCAGGCGTCATTGCAGCAATCTCGGCGCCGGCGCTGATGCTGGGAGCAGGGCGCATCAACCGTCGCCTGATCTTGCTGATGCTGTCGGTGCTGCTGCTGGCGTCCAACCTGATCTCGGCGATGGCGCCCGGCTTTGGCACGATGCTGCTGGGCCGGGCCCTGCTGGGCGCGGCGCTGGGCGGATTCTGGACGCTGGCGCTGGCGACTTCGGCGCGGCTGGTAAAAGAAGAGCATGCGGCTAAGGCAACCGCGATGATACTCACCGGCGTCACCTTCGCCACCGTGATCGGGGTGCCGCTTGGAACCTTCATCAGCACCCTGGCTTCGTGGCGCGCATCATTCATCGCCACCGGTGTGCTGGCTGCCGTGGCGCTGGCTGCGCAAGCACTGCTGCTGCCTTCGCTGCCGTCAAAAGCGGCGATACGCTTCAGCGACCTGGGCGCCTTGCTGGGCCGCGCCACCATCCGCAAGAGCCTGCTGATGGTAGCGCTGGTGTTCGGCGCGCACTTTTCTGCCTACACCTATGTCACGCCGTTCCTGGTGCAAAGCGCAGGATTCAGCCTGCCGGCAATTACGTCGGTATTGCTGGGCTTCGGTTTCGTCGGGTTTGTTTCCAACTTCGGGATCTCGACCACCGTCTCCCGCAACCTGCAGCTGTCCTTGTTTTCCATGGTGGCGATCCTGATGGTGGCATTGCTCGCGTTGCCGCTGCTGCATGCATCCCAGGCCGGCGTCGTGACCATGGTGCTGGCCTGGGGCGTGGCATTCGGCGCCATTCCTCTGTGCGCCAGCATCTGGCTGCAGCTGTCGTCGCCTGATCTGCCGGAAGCCGGTTCCGCGCTGTTCGTCAGCATCGTGCAGGTAGCGATTGCGGTGGGCTCATCCACCGGCGGCGTGGTGGTCGATTCGCTCGGCATCCCGGCTACCTTGTGGCTGGGCGGCGCGCTGGCGCTGGCCAGCCTGGCGGTGATCGCCAGCTTCGGTTTCAACAACAAGAACCTGGCCGAGACCTTGAGTCAATAACCGGCGGCCCGCTTGGCAGGAGCGGCGGCTGGTCCTGCCGGCTGTGCCGACCATTGGCCAAGCCAGACGCTGGCAAGGATGATCGCTGCGCCCAGTATCTGCAGCAGCGACAGGTGCTGGTCGAGCACCAGCCAGCCGAGCACGGTCGCTGTCACCGGACTCAGCAAGCCGAGCGAAGCGGCCGCGGCCGGCTGGATTTTTTGCAGGCCGCGGAACCACAGCCAGTAAGTCAGGCCGGCGCCGACCAGGCCCAGGTAGAGGAAGCCGACGATATTTTTCGTGTCGAGCGCAGGCAGCGGCGGTTCCAGCCATAGCGCCAAGGGCAGCAACAGCAGGCCGCCGGCAGTCAGCTGCCAGGCGGTGAAGGTGAGCGGCGCTACCGGCGCGCGCCAGTGTTTGCTGAGCGCAGTGCCGATCGCCATGGACAGTGCACCCAGCAAGCCGGCGGCGATACCGATGGCGTCCAGCCTGGCCGACGGCGTGAGCACCAGCAGCGCCACCCCGGCGATGCCTGCCGCGCCTGCGGCCAGGGCCAGGCGGCGCGGCAGCTGGCGGAACAGCAGCCAGGAAAACAGCAGCACCATCAAGGGCTGGATCGCGCCGACCGTAGCGGCAACGCCACCCGGCAAGCGATAGGCCGATACGAACAGCAGCGACCAGAACACGGTGAAATTCAAGGCGCCGAGTACAAACACGCGCAGCCACCAGATGCCGCTCGGCAGTTTCCGCAGCAGCGCCAGCAGCAACAGTCCGACCGGCAACGCACGCAGCATCGCCAGCATCAATGGGTGTCCGGCCGGCAGCAACTGGGTGGTGACCAGGTAGGTGCTGCCCCAGATCGCCGGGGCGATGGCGGTGAGCAGCGTGTCATTCAGGGCGGAGTTCGTTTTCTTCATGGCATTAATCTTTATGTGAACTATCTTCATATCAAGATAAATACATTTTACATCAACTTCTCTTGATGTCAAGATATCGGCTTTGACCTTACTAATTCACGGGAAGCAGGCTGTTTGAATGGCAATGGATAAAGTCGACAAGATTCTTGAGCAATGGCGGCGCGAACGGCCCGACCTGGACAGCTCGCCGATGGGCGTCGTCGGCCGCATCGGCCGGCTGGCGCATTACCTGGAGCGGGGAGTGAACGAGGGGCTGGACCAGTTCGGCCTGACCAACTGGTCGTTCGACGTGCTGGCAACCCTGCGCCGCGCCGGCCAGCCGTACCGGCTGTCGCCCAACGCCTTGCTGCAGTCGCTGATGATCACTTCCGGCACCATGACCAACCGCATCGACCACCTGGAGCGCGCCGGCCTGGTGGAGCGCGCGCATAACCCGGACGACCGGCGCAGTGTCCTGATCAGCCTGACCCCGAGCGGACTGGAATTGATCGAGAAGGCGGTGGCGACCCATGTCGCCAACGAGCATCGCTTGCTGGCTGAACTGGGCGGAGCGGACAGGGAGCAGCTGGCGGGATTGCTGCGCCAATTGCTGGTCAAGTTTGAATCCTGACCAGGCGAAAAAAAACGCTGCGGATAAATCGGCAGCGTTTTTTTTATGGGCGGGAAGGTATTAACCGCGCTTCTTGAACTCGTTGGTGCGTGTGTCGATTTCAATCATGTCGTCGGAGCTGACGAACAGCGGCACCATGACGATGTGCTGGTTCGCTTCGATGGCGTTTTCGATCTTGGCTTCTTTCAGGACGTTGCCCGAAGTGTTGCCCTTGACCGCTGGTTCCGAGTAGACAACCTGGCGCACGATGGTGGTCGGCAGTTCGACCGAAATTGCCTTGCCGTCGTAAAACACGGCTTCGCATTCCATGCCGTCTTTCAGGTAGTGCAGGGCGTCGCCCAGGTTTTCTTCTTCGATTTCATACTGTTCGTAGTCGGTGTCCATGAACACGAACAGGGGATCGGCGAAGTACGAATAGGTCACCGGTTTCTTGTCGAGCACAACTACGTCGAACTTGTCGTCGCCGCGGAAAACGTTTTCCATCGGAGCGTTGGTCAGCAGGTTCTTCAGTTTCCACTTGTAGGTGAAGCCCGTGCGGCTCGAACCGTTGACGTCAGAACGCAAGACGATCATAGGCTTACTGTCAACCATGATGATGTTGCCAACACGAATTTCTTTTGCAGGTTTCATAGCGAATATACGTAAAAAGTAGGTTACTTGAGAATCATCTGTAGCCTACTGGCAAAAAACGCCGCAAGCCAACGTATGATTGAATTTTTAATTGCGTCAAAAATTAGCCGTATATTTTAACCTATTTTTTTGCGCGCCTTACCTAACTGTTTCGGCAAACTTCAGTAAATTGCCGGCCAAGTCACCATTTGCCAACATTTGCTGCTGCCAATCCATGGCCATCATGGCAATTTTTGGCATGTCGGCTGCAAATGCCGGCCATAGCGCCGACCAGTCCACCGCTGCTTTCGTAGCTTCGTTCCAGCATAGGGAAAATTCGGCCAGCTTTTCCGTTGTGGCCGCATATGACTGCAGGAATGCGTTCAATTTCACGTGATGCAAGTCTTCGTCTTGCGGATAGATATGCCAGACAAACGGTTTGCCGGCCCACTGGGCGCGCACAAAGGAATCCTCGCCCCGCACAAAATTGAGGTCGCAGGCCCATAGCAGCTTGTCGTAGTCCTGCTGGGGAAGGAAGGGCAGCACCCGCACGGTCAATGCGTCGCGCGTTGCGCTGGCGCCGGCTTGCGCCGCTTGTCCCAGAAATGCCTCGACGGTGTCGACGGCAACGCCTTCCGGCACCAGGCAGGCAATCGCCTTGCCGCCGCCTTGCCATGCCTTGAACACGGCCGCAACCGGCGCCTGCGGATAGCAGAACAGGGAGACCTTGCGGGATGCCATTTCGGCCGGCGTGACGCCAAGCTGCCGCAGAAAGGCCGCCATGGCGGCCTGGTCATCCAGGAATGCCTGGCGCTGTTGCAGCAGGCCGGATTCAAGCAGCAGGCCGCCGGTTTTGCCGGTGAAGCCGGGGAAGAAAAAATATTTGACCAAGGAGCGCGATTGCGGTGAAGGCAATGTGTGGCAGCCTTCCACCCATGCTTCCGCGCTGAGCCCTTCCAGGTTCAGCCATACCGGATGCGGCACACGTTCCGCCATCGCCGCGATATAGGCGGGCGGTATGTCGCAGGCAAAAAATTCGATCACGATGTCTGCTATGTCGGCGGCCGTAAACACGCCGTCCTGGCCGCGCCAGTGGCGTATCGTGACGGCGCTCACCTGCTGCGTCTCGCGGTCGGTGGCGACTTGCGGACAGATCCGCTGGAAACTCTGCAGGTCGTCTACCCACAGGGTCACGCCGATGCCGTGTTCCTGTTCCAGTTGCCGCGCCAGGCGCCAGCAGATGCCGATGTCGCCGTAGTTGTCGACCACCTTGCAAAACAATGCCAAGGTCGTCTTTTGATGATGTTGGTCCAAGATTCAGGTTCCAGTGTGTGCGTTTTTTTATTGCCCGGCGGTTTTGCATTTGACAGTGTAATGTAATAATGCCGTCCCCCGCATGACACTGGACGATGAAGATGACGAATGAGCGCGACCTGATTGCCGACCTGACGCTGGCAGTAATCGATTTGGCAGGAGCCGTGGCGCAGATAGCGGAAACCATGCCCGGGCACACCAAGGCGCAGGTCAACGATTCGCTGAATGTGGCGGTGACCAAGCTGGAGCAGGTGGCCATAGCGATTAGCGCCGGCGGCGACGGAGGCCGCAGCGAAGATGGTGACGTCGCTGCGGCGGCAACGGAAGCCGAAACGCAAGCCGAAACGCAAGCTGGCTAGGCGGCTCGGTCGAAGCGGGCGTGTTCCAGCAAATGACGGACTATGATCCGGTGAAAAGGCATGATCGCCGCAAGATAAGTTCGTCCCGGGAGATTATTGGTCTTGACTACGGTGCTGACGGTCACCAGCGTGCCGGCGGTGCCCGCAGGTGCGACCGTCACGCTGACCCTGAAATCCAGGTGCTTGTCGTCGAACCCTAACACTACCTCTTGCGGTGATTGCGCAACGACAGGAAAACCGCCTATCGTGGGCTGCGGGGCACCCGCATCATCCACGCCTATCTCAACTGTTTTCAGTTGGAACAGCCTGACCACGCGGTTGCGTGTCGACACCAACCGTTTTATCCAGGCAGGCGGATTCCTGAGGACAGCCTCGGCTGCCTGGCGCGCGTCCAGGCCCGGCATGCCAGCCTGGACCTGGTAAGCGTCGACAAAATCATGCCCGGGCAACAGTGCGCTGCAGCTCGGGCTCGGCATGACGAGGAGCGCGGTGCCGTTCATTTCTTACGCGTCCTGGCTTCGTACTCGGCCGCCGCGCTTTCAAACCGCTCGCGGGTGGTTTCTTCGTCGCGGCTGCCGAACGCGTAGTTCGCTTCCAGCCACATGACGTTGATGATGCCGAACGCCAGCGCCAGGCCGACTCCCAATATCCATGCGAAATACCACATAAGTTTCTCCCTTGTCCGGTCAGTAAGCGGTGTGCTCGTTGTCTTCGATATGCTTGAGGGTGACCTTGCCGCGCATGACCCGGTACACCCAAGTGGTGTACAGCATGATGATAGGCAGCATGATCACCACCACCCAGAACATGATGCCCAGCGTCTTGTGGCTCGATACGGCATCCCAGATGGTGAGGCTGCTGCCGGGGTCGAGCGAGGACGGCATGATGAACGGGAACAGCGAAGCGCCTGCGGTCAGGATCACGGCGGTGACGCTGATTCCGCTGGACAGGAAGGCCGCCATGGACTTGCCGGCGCTGCTGAATGCCGTGCACAGCAAAGCCGCGGCGACCGCCACGATCGGCAATGCCCAGGTTGCCGGCCAGCGCGCATAGTTGTCGAACCAGGCGCCGGCGACGGTAACCACGGTTTTTGCGGTCGGCATGAAGGCGGTGTTCATGTCCGGCATGGCGCTGATGCGATAGCCGTGGATGCCGTAGGCGACCCAGAAACCGCCGGCGATGAACAGCGCGGCGGTGGCCAGGCCGGCGATTCTGGCGACGCCGCGGGCGCGCTGGGCGATCACATCGTCGGTCTTGACTTGCAGGTAGGCGGCGCCGTGCATCAGCAGCATGGACACGCTCAGCAGGCCGGCCAGCAGTCCGAACGGATTGAGCAGCTGGAAGAAGTTGCCGGTATATTCGACCCGCATGGTGTCGTCGTAGTGGAAAGGCACGCCGAGGAACAGGTTGCCGAACGCCACGCCGAAAATCAGCGGCGGCACGAACCCGCCGGCGAACAGGCCCCAGTCCCAGGCGTTGCGCCAACGGGTATCGGCCACCTTGCTGCGGTAATCGAAGCCGACCGGGCGGAAGAACAGCGAGAACAGCAGCAGCATCAGCGCTACGTAAAAGCCGGAAAACGCAGCGCCGTACACCAGCGGCCAGGCCGCGAAGATGGCGCCGCCGGCGGTGATGAACCAGGTCTGGTTGCCTTCCCAGGTGCTGCCGATGGAATTGATGATGACGCGCCGTTCGCCGTCGGTCTTGCCGATGAAAGGCAGCAGCATGCCGACCCCGAAATCGAAGCCGTCGGTCAGGGCGAAGCCGATCAGCAATACGCCGACGAAACCCCACCAGATCACTTTCAGTGTTTCATAGTCAAAGATCATGCTGTTCCCCTTAGGCCTTGGCGGTGTGGTCGTGGCTGGCGCTGGGCTTGTCCAGCAATTCCCAATGGTATTTGCCGGTATGCAGGCTGCTTGGGCCGCGCCGTGCGTACTTCACCATCAGTATCATTTCAATGACGAACAGGAAGCTGTAGAAGCCGAGGAAACCGGCCAGGCTGAAATACAGGCTGCCAGGCTGCAGGGTCGAGGCCGACAGGTGGGTCGGCAGCACGCCCGAGATGGTCCATGGCTGGCGGCCGTATTCGGCCAGCAGCCAGCCGAGTTCGATTGCGACCCACGGCAGCGGAATGCTGTACATCGCCAGCCGCAGCAGCCAGCGCTGCCGGGCCAGTTTCTTGCGGATCAGGAAGTAGAAAGAGCAAGAGAAAATGAACAGGAACAGGATGCCGAGGCCGACCATCAGGCGGAACGACCAGAACATCGGCGCGATCTTGGGAAACGTGTCGTTGACCGCCATGGCGATCTGCTCAGGCGTAGCATCGACTACCTTCGGCGTGTATTTTTTCAGCAGCAAACCGTAGCCGAGATCGTGTTTCAGCTTGTCGAAATCGGCAATCGCCTGCGGCGACTTGTCGCCGCCCTTGAGGCGGGTCAGGGCGGCATACGCCAGCATGCCGTTGCGGATGCGTACTTCGTGTTCTTTTTTCAGGTCATGGATGCCGCTGATCTGCTTGTCCACCGAGCGGGTGCCGATCAGGCCCAGCACATAGGGAATCTTGAAGGCAAAATCGGTGCGCTGCTCTTTCTCGTTCGGCCAGCCGAACACGGTGATGCCGGCCGGCGCCGGTTCGGTATGCCATTCGGCTTCCATGGCCGCCATCTTGACCTTGTTGACTTCGCCGGCGGTATAGCCGGATTCGTCGCCCAGCACGATCACCGACAGGGTCGACGCCAGGCCGAAGCCGGCGGCAATCGCGAACGAACGCAGGGCAAACGCGGTGTCGCGTCCTTTCAGCAGGTAGAAGGCGGAGATGCCGAGCACGAACATGGAGGCGGCGACGTAGCCGGCCGACAGGGTGTGCACGAACTTGACCTGGGCCACCGGATTGAAGATGACGTCGACGATGCTGGTCAGCTCCATGCGCATGGTTTCATAGTTGAATTCGGCGCCGACCGGATTGTTCATCCAGCCGTTGGCGATCAGGATCCACAGCGCCGACAGGCTGGAACCCAGCGCCACCAGGAAAGTGATCAGCAGATGCTGGACCCGCGACAGGCGGTCCCAGCCGAAGAAGAACAGGCCGACGAAGGTCGATTCGAGAAAGAAGGCCATCATGCCCTCGATCGCCAGCGGCGTGCCGAAAATGTCGCCGACATAATGCGAATAGTAGGACCAGTTGGTGCCGAACTGGAATTCCAGCGTGATGCCGGTGGCGATCCCCATGGCGAAGTTGATGCCGAACAGCTTGCCCCAGAAGCGTGTCATGTCTTTATAGATAGGGCTGCCGGTCATCACGTACACCGACTCCATGATGACCAGGATCCAGGCCAGTCCCAGGGTGAGCGGCACGAACAGGAAATGGAACATCGCGGTCGCCGCAAATTGCAGGCGGGACAGGGCGACGACTTCATCAATAGGAATCATTGGCGGGTCTCCGAAGGGGAAGGGTGGGAGGGTGTGGAAGATGCAGGTGCAGCGGGCGGCTGGCTCAGGAAATGCTGTTCGACCAGGTTGGTCGGCATGCGCATTTTCTTGGTTTGCGGCTCGGAGAAGAAAGCTTTCCAGAGCAGCGTCAGCAGGGCGATCTTAACGACCAGGATCAGGGTGATCTCGACTGCCAGCGGCAGCCGCGTGAATCTTTTGTTGGCGGAGAAAGACTGCATGCGTCTATTCCTTTAGCTGAACCGTCAGCTGCACATCGGGGTGATCGTGGTGGCTCTTGCTGCCGCCGGAGCCGACGCGGAACTTGTCGCGCACATCCAGCAGTTTCTTGACTTTGGAACCCATCTTCATCAGCGACGCCAGCGTTTCCGGCGACAGGCGTTGCACATCGTCGAACCAGGAACTGGACAGCTCGATCAGATTGTACATCTCGCGCATCCGCTGTTGCGCCAGTTTGTCGGTGTCGTTGGCGGGATTTTCCAGCAAGGCGTCACGCAGCATCGACAGGGTCGGTTCGATCTCGCGCCGGCGGCGTTCTTCCAGCAGGGTCTTGAAAATGTCCCAGATATCCTTGGGCGGCTCGAAATATTCGCGGCGGTCTCCCGGCTGGTGCAGCAGCTTGACCAGGCGCCAGGACTGCAGTTCTTTCAGGCCCATGCTGACGTTCGAGCGCGAGAAGGTCAGGTAGTCGGCAATCTGGTCGGCGTTCAGCGGCTGGCCTAGCACATACAGCAAGGCGTAGATCTGGCCGACGGTGCGGTTGATGCCCCAGCGGCTGCCCATTTCGCCGAAATGCGAGATGAAGCGCTGGGTCAGCGGCGTGAGGGGAGTAAGCGGGCTGCTTGCGGGCGGGGTGGTGTTGGGAGGCGTCATGATGTTTTGAGTTTTCAGTAATTACTGAAATATAAGTCAAAACAGGAAGATGTGCAAGGTCGTTGCCTTATGGTTATCCATCCGGGCGAATCGCTGTCTTTACCGCAACTAAGTCGATGTTGCATCGCACGATAGGGCATTGAGCCGTTATAATTTCAGGCTGAGAAGGTTTTGTAGCGAATTTTTAATTATTGACGAGAGCACACCATGAGTCTGAATCAAGTATCGGCCGGGCGCGATTTGCCAAACGATTTCAACGTCATCATCGAGATCCCGATGAATGCCGATCCGATCAAATACGAAGTCGACAAGGAATCCGGCGCGATTTTTGTCGACCGTTTCATGGGTACTGCCATGCATTACCCTTGCAACTACGGCTATATCCCGCAAACCTTGTCGGACGACGGCGATCCGGTCGACGTGCTGGTGATCACTCCGTTCCCGCTGTTCCCAGGCGTGGTAGTGCGCTGCCGCCCGATCGGCGTCTTGAAGATGTCGGACGAAGCCGGCCAAGACGCCAAGCTGCTGGCGGTGCCGGTAGACAAGGTGCTGAGCATCTACACGCACTGGCAAAAGCCGGAAGACATGAATGAACTGCGCCTGAAACAGATCCAGCATTTCTTCGAGCACTACAAAGACCTGGAAAAGGGCAAATGGGTCAAGATCGACGGCTGGTTCGGTCCGGATGAGGCGCGCAAGGAAATCTTGTCTGGCGTTGAGTCTTACAAGAAATCCGTCGCGGCGTAATTTGTCCCGGGTTTAATAAAAAAGCGCACCCCGGTGCGCTTTTTTTATTACCTAGCCGCTTTCACCAGCAGCATCAGGCGCCCGCCAAACTGGTTCAGCAGCAAACCGCACAGCACCAGCAGCCCGGCCATGATTTTCCATGGCTGCAGCGCTTCGCCCAGCACCAGGCTTGCGCTCAGCATGCCGGCCACCGGCACCAGCAGCGAAAACGGAGCGACCGTGGCCGCCGGGTATTTGCGCATCAGGGTCGACCAGATGGCGAAACCGAGAATGGTGGTCGGATAAGACTGGAACAGCACGGCGCCGGCCGAGATCCAGCTGAAGCGGGCGGCGGCATCCTGCCAGGCTGCCGGCCCTTCGATCGCCAGCGAGGCCAGCAGCAGGCCGGGCGCCGCCAGCAGCGAACCCCACGCCACCAGCGCCAGCGGATTGACCTTGCCGATCTGCTTGGTGACGATATTGGCGGCGGCCCAGCTGAGGCCGGCGCCCACCACCAGCAGGAAGCCGATGACGGTAGCGGCGCCGTCCAGGTGCGCGGCGACCAGGCCCATGCCGGCAAAGGCGATCAGGGCGCCTGAAACCTGCGCCGCGCGCGGCCGTTCTCCGAGGATGAGAACCGCCAGTCCGACCGTGAAGAAAACCTGCAGCTGCATCACCAGCGACGCCAGGCCCGGCGCAAATCCCAGCTTCATCCCGTAGAACAGCAAGGAAAACTGGCCGGCAAACTGCAAGCCGCCGTAGGCGATCAGCAGGCGCCAGGGAATCGCCGGCCGCTTGATGAAAAACACCAGGGGCAGCGCGGCAAAGATAAAGCGCAATGCGCAAAACAGGATAGGCGGCAAGCCTTGCAGGCCGATCTTGATCGCGACGAAATTGAAGCCCCAGATGGAGACGGTCAGTACAGCAAGCAGGATGTCGGTAGGTTGCATGTTGAATTGCTCCGTAAGGGAAGGATGAAGCAAGTCTATTGTTTCTGTATGATGATTAAAGATGCTTTTATAAAATCATTGTTTCTCTATAAAAAATATGATCGATTTGCAAAGAATGGTGGCGTTCGCCGCCGTGGCGGACCACGGCAGCTTTTCGATTGCGGCGGCACGGCTGGAAGTGTCCAATTCGCACATCAGCAAACAGGTCAGCGCGCTGGAGCGCGAGCTGCGGGTGCGCCTGCTGCAGCGGACCACGCGCAGCCTCAGCCTGACCGAAGCCGGCGAACTGTTTTACCGGCGCTGCAAGACCATCCTGTCGGATGTGGCGGAAGCGGAGCAGGAGGTATTGCGCCGCCAGGATTCGCCGCAGGGGATCTTGCGGGTGACGGCGCCGGCCAATTTCGCCAATGCCTGCCTGCCGGACATCATCTGCGATTTCATGCGGCGGCACCCGGAGATCGAACTGGAGCTGACGCTGTCCGACCTGTTCTTCGACCTGGCCGAGCGCGGCATCGACGTCGCCTTGCGCATCGCCACCACGCCGCCGGAGAATGTGCATGCGCGCCTGCTGCACCAGATCGACTGGAGCGTGGTCGGCAGCGCCGGATATTTCGCCACGCGCCGCCAGCCGCAGACGCTGGCCGAACTGCCGGCCTATGACTGCCTGGCCGACAACGTGATGTCAGCCAAGGACGTGTGGCAGTTCGAGGAAATCGGCGGCAAGCCGGGGCAGCACCACGAAATCGGCATCGATCCGCACATCAACTGCAATAACAGCGTCTGGCTGCGCGAATGCATCCTGCGCGGGATGGGCATAGGCTTGCTGCCGGACTACATGATCGGCGCCGACCTGGCGCAAAAGAAGCTGGTCAAGCTGCTGCCGCAATACGCGCCGTTGCCGCGCCGCCGGCTGTACGGCATCTACCTGCCGAACCGCTACCTGTCGTCCAAGGTCAGGCTGTTCCTGGAAGCGGTAGAGCAGGGCTTGCAGCGGCCGTCCTGAAACGTCTCACGCCCTGGCCTTCAGCGCCAGCAGCAGGCGCCCGCCGAACTGGTTCAAGGCCAGGCCGGCCAGCACCAGCAGGGCGGCGACGATTTTCCACCATTGCAGCGATTCATCCAGCACGGCGGCGGCGCTCAGCATGCCCACCAGCGGCACCAGCAGCGAGAACGGCGCCACCGTGGCGGCCGGGTATTTGCGCATCAGGATAGTCCAGATGCCGTAGCCGACGATGGTGTTCGGATAGGACTGGTAAAACACCGCCGCCACTGAAACCCAGCCGAAACGGGCAAAGGCGTTGTGCCAGGCGGCCGGGCCTTCGAGCAAGGCCGAGGCCAGCAGCAAGGGCGGCGCCGCCATCAGCGAACCCCAGGCCATCAGCGCCAGCGGATTGATCTTGCCGATTTTCTTGGTGACGATATTGGCGCTGGCCCAGCTCAGGCCGGCGCCGATCACCAGCAGGAAGCCGATCACGGTGGCCTTCGCTTCCAGGTGCGTCGCCACCAGCACGATGCCGGCCAGCGCCACTAGCGCGCCCAGCAACTGCGTCAGCAGCGGCCGTTCGCCCAGCAGCAGCACCGCCAGGCCGATCGTGAAAAACGCCTGCAGCTGGATCACCAGCGACGCCAGGCCGGCGCCTATGCCCAGCTGCATGCCCGAGAACAGCAAGGAAAACTGCAGGGCGAACTGGAACAGGCCGAAGCCGATCAGGTAGCGCCAGGGAATCGGCGGCCGCTTGATGAAAAACACCAGCGGCAGCGCGGCAAACACGAAGCGCAGCGCGGAAAACAGCAGCGGCGGCAAGCCTGCCAGGCCGATCTTGATCACGACGAAATTCATGCCCCAGATCGTGACGGTCAGCAAGGCTAGCAGGATGTCGGTGGGTTGCATGGCAGTGTGGCGTGAGGAAGTTAGAGTGAAGCCGCGCGGAAGGGGTTACGGTCATTCAGCTCATCCATATAGCTGTCGATGCCGTCGGCTTCGCGTTCCAGGAAGTTCGCCACCGCATCGGCGAAAGCGGGGTGGGCCAGCCAGTGCGCCGACCAGGTCTTTTGCGGCAGGAAACCGCGCGCCATCTTGTGTTCGCCCTGGGCGCCGCCTTCAAAGCAGGCAATCTTTTGCTCGATGCAGAATTCCAGCGGCTGGTAATAGGCGGTTTCAAAATGCAGGCAGGGCACGAACTCCAGCGCCCCCCAGTACCGGCCGTACAGGGTCTGGCCGGTATGGATCAGCAGCGACGAGGCAATCGGCCGGCCGTCGCGTTCGGCCACGATCAGCAGGATATTCTGCGGCATGCCGGCCCCTATCCTGAGGAAAAAATCCAGGTTCAGGTAAGGCGTGGAGCGATGCTCGGCATAGGTCTGCGCATAACAGCGGTTGAAGAAGATCCAGTCCGCTTCGGTCGCGTCCGTGCCGCGCACCCGGCGCAGCCGCACGCCGGCGTCGGCTACCTTGCGCCGTTCGGCCAGGATGTTCTTGCGCTTCTTGCGTTCCAGCGTATCGAGAAACGCCGTGAAGTCGCGGTAGCCCGGGTTCAGCCAGTGGAACTGGACCCCGCTGCGCAGCATGAAACCTGCCTGTTGCAGGGCCGCGGCCTGTTCGGCGGGCGGATAGAGGATGTGGGTGGATGAGGTCTGCGTGTCCTTGCGCAAGGACCGCAGCACCTCGACCAGCGCCGCCCGCGCCGGTTCGTCGCGCGCCAGCAGGCGCCCGCCGGTGACCGGCGTGAACGGGATCGCCGACAGCAGTTTCGGGTAATACTCCAGGCCGTTGCGCTGGTAGGCGTCGGCCCAGGCCCAGTCGAACACGTATTCGCCGTAGGAGTGGAATTTGACGTACAGGGGCAGGGCTGCGATCAGCTGCGGCGGGTTGCAGCCTGGGTTACTGCTTTCTTCCCACAGGGTCAGGTATTGCGGCTGCCAGCCGGATTTTTCCGAGGCGCTGCCGCTTTCATGCAAGGCATGCAGGAAGGCGAACGACAGGAAGGGATTGGCGTCGGCTTGCAAGGCCAGCAGTCCGTCCCATGCCGCCTGGCCGACTTCGCTCAGGGATGAAACAATGCGCGTGGAGGTCTTGGTTGTTGTCTTGTTAATCAAGGACGTGGCGAGCTGTGAATGTGGGTGGCGAAAGCGATGAGTTTAGCACCGCCGCCGGCGTTCTGCCGCACGCGCCCAAGGGCAAGGCATTAGCATGCGATAATTGGCCAATCAAGCAGAGCGCAGGAAGAATGATGACAACCAACAAATTTCTGAACCTTTACTCCCATGATTTCGCGCGCGTCGCCGTCGCCATCCCGAAATGCCGGATAGCCGACCCCGCCTTCAACGCCGCCGAGACCATCGCGCTGGCCAGGCAGGCAGAACAGCAAGGCGCCGTGCTGGCAGCGTTTCCGGAGCTGGGTTTGTCTGCCTATACCTGCGACGACCTGTTCCACCAGCGCGCTCTGCTGGATGCCTGCGAAGCGGCATTGGCCACGGTGGTTGAAGCTTCAGCCACGCTCTCGCTGGCGCTGATCGTCGGCCTGCCTTTACGCGTCGGCCACCAGCTGTTCAATTGCGCGGTGGTGATTGCAGGCGGCCGCATCCAGGGCATCGTCCCGAAAAGCTACCTGCCGAACTACGGTGAATTCTACGAAATGCGCCAGTTCAGCCCGGCTGAAAATGCTGCAACCAGCGAAGTCGAACTGTTCGGCGCCAGCGTTCCGTTCGGCACAGGATTGCTGTTTGAAGTCAGCAACCTGCCGCTGCTGAAATTCCATGTCGAGATTTGCGAAGACGTGTGGGTGCCGATTCCGCCATCGTCGTTTGCGGCGCTGGCCGGCGCCAGCGTGCTGGTCAACCTGTCCGCCTCCAACGTGGTGGTCGGCAAGGCGGGCTACCGCCACCAGCTGGTCGCGCAGCAATCCGCGCGCTGCCTGTCGGCCTACCTGTATACCTCGGCGGGCAAGGGCGAATCGTCGACCGACCTGGCCTGGGACGGCCAGGGCCTGATCTACGAAAACGGCGAGCTGCTGGCGGAGTCCGAGCGTTTCCTGGACGACTCGCACACCATCTTTGCCGATGTCGACCTCGAACGCTTGTCGCGCGAGCGGATGCGCCAGACTACTTTCGGCCAGTCGGTGCGGCGCCATGCGGGCGAAGTCGCCAGGTTCGAGGTGATCCGCTTCGAGCTGGCCCTGCCGCTCGACAAGGCTTTGCCGCTGGCGCGCACCGTCGAGCGTTTCCCTTACGTTCCTGCCGATCCCAAGCGGCGCGACGAACGCTGCACCGAGGTCTACAACATCCAGGTGCAGGCGCTGGTGCAGCGCCTGTCCGCCAGCAAGATATCCAAGGTGGTGATCGGCGTCTCGGGCGGGCTCGATTCGACCCACGCCTTGCTGGTCTGCGCCAAGGCGATGGACCGCCTGAACCTGCCGCGCGCGAATATCCTGGCCTATACCATGCCGGGTTTCGCCACCAGCGAGCGCACCCTGCTGCAGGCCAGGCAGCTGATGCAAGTGGTCGGCGCCAGCGCAGCCGAAATCGATATCCGCCCGAGCTGCCTGCAGATGCTGAAAGACCTGGGCCATCCTTATGCCGACGGCCAGGAGCAGTTCGACATCACCTTCGAGAACGTCCAGGCCGGCGAACGCACCAACCATCTGTTCCGCCTGGCCAACTTCAACAACGCGATCGTCATCGGCACCGGCGACCTGAGCGAGCTGGCGCTGGGCTGGTGCACCTACGGCGTGGGCGACCACATGTCGCACTACAACGTCAACGCCAGCGTGCCGAAGACCCTGATCAGCCACCTGGTGCGCTGGGTGGCCGAGACCGGCGCCATCGGCGGCCAGGGTTCGGACGTGTTGCTTAATGTGCTGGACACCGAGATCAGCCCCGAACTGGTGCCTGGCAAGGCCAGCGGCAAGCCCGAGCAGATCACGGAAAACGTCATCGGGCCGTATGAGTTGCAGGACTTTAACCTGTACTACATCCTGCGCTACGGGTTTGCGCCGTCGAAAGTCGCTTTCCTGGCGCTCTCGGCCTGGCAAGACAAGAGCGCGGGCAACTGGCCTAACGACGCCAAGGTGGTCCGCAACCAGTACGACCTGGCGGCGATCAAGCGCAACCTGGCGATTTTCCTCGACCGCTTTTTCCGCACCAGCCAGTTCAAGCGTTCCTGCGTGCCCAACGCACCCAAGGTCGGCAGCGGCGGCTCCCTGTCTCCGCGCGGCGACTGGCGCGCGCCGAGCGATTCGGAGGCGACTGTCTGGCTGGATGACCTGGACAATATTCCCGGCTGACAGCCGGCGCGCCGCAGGCAATGCGGGATTCCCGGTGCAAAGCACTGTGTTTTAAATACACTTATTGATTTGGGCGTATAGACAAACCGGGTTTTTCATATACTCTTCTAGCTTGCGCTTCAACTGGACGCGTCCCGCCTGGGATGCGTTCGCTGCAAAGATTTATGTTTTAATGCCTAAAGGAGTTGTCATGAAGCAAATTACCGCCGTTATCAAACCCTTCAAGCTGGACGAGGTGCGTGAAGCCCTCGCCGAAGTTGGCGTCACCGGCCTGACCGTGACTGAAGTAAAAGGCTTCGGCCGCCAGAAAGGCCATACCGAGCTGTACCGCGGCGCCGAATACGTGGTCGATTTCCTGCCCAAGGTGAAAGTCGAACTGGTGATCGACGATGCCCTTACCGAACGCGCAGTGGACGCCATCATCAAGGCCGCGCGCACCGGCAAGATCGGCGACGGCAAGATCTTCGTGCGCAATATCGAGCAGGTAATCCGCATCCGCACTGGTGAAACCGGCCCCGACGCAGTCTGATGCTTCCGGCGTAGCAATCGTTACTGCCTTCCCTTTCCGCCATTCTGTATCTTGGCCGCGGTCCTTCGATGTAATGGATGACTGACCGCGGCTCCAGGCTCACCCAGCCATTTCCGTCATTGCCGCCAGATCCAGGCCGCAGCTTGTGAAAACCGGTAAAACGTTTTTCGCATACTCTTTTACGTTTTTCTTATTGGACGCGGCTTGCGCCCGCAAGCTATCGTTTCCTCTTCCGCAACACGACGCAATCACGAGTTGCGTTGTAGTGTAGCGCCACAGAAGAGGTGATCCATGTCGTCTACCGCGACAATCGCAATTGAAGAAAACCAGGCCGACCTGTTACCCCGGGTCCTTCCGGCGCATCGCATCGGCAGCGACCAGGAAGCGTTGGACATCGCGCGCGCATTGGCCGCCGAGTTCCGCAGCGGCGCCAGCGAGCGCGACCGCGAACGGCGCTTGCCGTGGGCGGAAATCGAAAAATTCTCAGCTAGCGGCCTGGGCGGCATCAGCGTGCCGCGCGCATTCGGCGGCGCCGAGGTTTCCTACCGTACACTGGCCGAAGTGTTCCGCGTGCTGTGCTCAGCCGACCCGGCATTGGGGCAGATCCCGCAAAACCATTTCGGCATCCTCGGCGTGGTCGCGCAAAGCGCTGACGCCGCGCAGAAAACGCGCATCTACGCCGACGTGCTGGCCGGCCAGCGGATCGGCAACGCCGGGCCGGAGCGCGGCACCCAGAACATCCTGGAGATGAAAGCACGGTTGCTGGAAACGCCTAACGGTTATCGCCTGAACGGCAAGAAATTCTATTCCACCGGCGCCTTGTTTGCGCACTGGGTGCCGGTCAAGGCGCTCGACGAACAAGGGCGCGTGGTGCTGGTATTCGTCAGACGCGGCACGCCCGGCCTGACCATCGTCGACGACTGGTCCGGCTTCGGCCAGCGCACCACCGCCAGCGGCACGGTGCTGCTGGATAACCTGCCGGTGGCGGTTGAAAACGTATTGCCGCTGCATAGGCAAGCCGAGCAGGCCGGCATACAAGGTCCGGTCTCGCAACTGATCCAGGCGGCGATCGACGCCGGCATCGCCGAAGCCGCGGTCGACGACGCCATCCATTTCGTGCGCACCCGCTCCCGCCCCTGGGCCGACAGCGGGGTGGAGCGCGCCAGCGACGATCCTTATGTCATCCGCGATATCGGCGACCTGAAGATCCGCCTGCATGCGGCCAACGCGCTGCTGGCGAAAGCCGCCGGCCTGCTTGACCAGGTCGCCGCGGTGACGATCGATGCCGAAGCGTCGGCGCGCGCCTCGATTGCTGTCGCCAAGGCCAAGGTACTGACGACCGAGATCGCTTTGCACGCCAGCGAAAAGCTGTTCGAGCTGGCCGGTTCCGCCGCCACCCTGGCTGAACATAACCTGGACCGGCACTGGCGCAATGCGCGCACCCACACCTTGCACGATCCGGTGCGCTGGAAGCTGCACGCCATCGGCAACTACCTGCTGAACGGCATCGCGCCTGCGCGCCACTCCTGGAACTGAGACCATGACTACATCCATCAAATCCGCCGACGGCCCGGTGGTGCACATCCTCGACGATATCCAGGCGCTCGCCGCGGCGCGCGCGCTGGCGGCCTCGTTCGTCAAGGAAGCCAGCCAGCGCGACCGCCAGCGCCAGTTGCCGCTGCATGAACTGGAACAGTTCTCCCGCTCCGGCCTGTGGGGGATTTCGGTGCCGCGCGCCTACGGCGGCGCCGGCGTTTCGTTCGCCACGCTGGCGGAAGTGATCGCCACCATTGCCGCGGCTGACGGCTCGCTCGGACAGATTCCGCAAAATCATTTTTATGCGGTCGAGATCCTGCGCGTGAACGGCAGCGAAACGCAAAAGCGTTTTTATTTTGAACGGATCCTGGCAGGCGAACGTTTCGGCAATGCGCTGGCAGAACTCGGCACCCGCACTTCGCAGGAACGGCGCACCCGCCTGGGCAAGGATGGCGACGGTTTCCGCATCAACGGCCGCAAATTCTATGCAACCGGCGCGCTGTATGCGCACCGCATCCCGGTGTCGGTGATCGACGACGACGGCGTGCAGCAGCTGGCGATCGTCAAACGCGGCGCCGCCGGCGTCAACGTGATCGACGACTGGTCCGGTTTCGGCCAGCGCACTACCGGCAGCGGTTCGGTGGTGCTGGACAATGTCCGGGTCGAGGCGGAGGAAGTGCTGCCGTTCCAGAGCGCCTTTGAACGTCCGACCTCGCTCGGGCCTGTGGCGCAACTGCTGCATGCGGCGATCGACGTCGGCATCGCCCGGGCGGCGCTGCACGATGCGGCCATCTTCGTGCGCACCCGTTCGCGGGCCTGGATCGACAGCAAGGTCGAACGTGCGATAGACGATCCTTTGACCGTGCGCGAGTTTGGCGACCTTGCGGTGCGCCTGGCCGGCGCCGAAGCGCTGCTTGAACTGGCCGGAGAGGCCGTGGACCGCGCCGCTGCAGCGCCGGACGCCGACAGCGTCGCCGCCGCCTCGATCGCGGTCGCCGAAGCACGGGTCCTGACCACGGAAATATCGCTGGCCGCCGGCAGCAAGCTGTTCGAGCTGGCCGGCGCCCAGGCGACCTTGTCCGAGCACAATCTCGACCGGCACTGGCGCAATGCGCGCACCCACACGCTGCACGATCCGGTGCGCTGGAAATACCATGCCGTCGGCAACTATTACCTGAACCATAAAAATCCACCGCGCCACGGCGCCATCTAAGCCACAGCATGCCGAAGAAACAAATCCGCCTCAACGCGTTCAACATGAACTGCGTCGGGCATATCAACCATGGCCTGTGGACCCATCCGCGCGACCGTTCCAGCGACTACACCAGCATCGCATACTGGACCGAGCAGGCCCAGCTGCTGGAACGCGGCAAGTTCGACGGCCTGTTCCTGGCCGACATCGTCGGCGTCTACGACGTCTACCAAGGCTCGGCTGACCTGACCTTGCGCGAATCGATACAGCTGCCGGTCAACGATCCGCTGCTGCTGGTGTCGGCGATGGCTGCGGTGACCAGGCATCTCGGTTTCGGCGTCACCGTCAACCTGACTTACGAAGCGCCGTACCTGTTCGCGCGCCGCATGTCGACCCTGGACCACCTGACGCGCGGCAGGATAGGCTGGAATATCGTCACCGGCTACCTCGACAGCGCCGCACGCGCCATGGGTCTGATCGAACAGCCTGAGCACGATGCGCGCTACGAGCGCGCCGAAGAATTCATGCAGGTGCTATACAAACTATGGGAGGGCAGCTGGGAGGACGGCGCCGTGCTGCGCGACCGCCAGCGCCGGGTGTATGCGGATCCGGCCAAGGTGCACAGGATCGCGCATCGCGGCCAGCATTACCAGGTAGACGGCTATCACTTGAGCGAACCCTCGCCGCAGCGCACGCCGGTGCTGTACCAGGCCGGCGCTTCGGACCGCGGCCAGCAGTTCGCCGCAGCCCATGCGGAATGCGTGTTCATCTCCAGCCAGAAACCGGAGGCGACGCGCAAGCTGGTCAGCGATTTGCGCGACCAGGCGCAACTGGCCGGCCGTTACCGGCATGACCTGAAAATCTTCATGGGCATTTCCGTGATCGTTGCGCCGACCGCCGCCGAAGCACGGGAAAAATATGCCGAATACTACCGCTACGCCAACCCGGAAGCCGGCCTGGCGCATTTTGCCAGCGGCACCGGTTTCGATTTTTCCAAGTACGGCATAGACGAAGCCATCAAGCCGGCCAGCAGCAATGCGATCCAGTCTTCCGCCAAGGCGGTGACGGCGGCCGACGCCGGATGGACTGTGCGCAAGCTGCTGGACCAGCTGGCGCTGGGCGGCCGTTACGTGACCATCGTCGGTTCGCCGCAGCAGGTTGCGGACCAGCTGGAGGCGTGGGTAAGGGATACCGATATCGACGGCTTCAACCTGACGCGCACGGTAGCGCCGGAGAGTTTTGAAGATTTCGTCAACCTGGTGATTCCCGAGCTGCAGGCGCGCGGTTCTTACAAGCTGGACTACGAGCCAGGGACCCTGCGCGAAAAACTGTTCGAGGCCGGGCAGCCGGTTTTGCCTGGCAGGCATCCGGCCGCAAGCTACCGGCAAGCGGTGCGGACATGATTTAGCGCCGGCGGCGGCGCTGGTACATATCCATCAGCGGCGTCGAGGAAATGCCGTGCATGACGATCGACATCGCCACCACCGTCAACACCATGGAGCTGACATGCGGCGCCAGCGCCGGCGAACGATAGCCATTGGGCGCGGTCCACGGATATTGCAGCGCGAACATCAGGTAGTACAGGGAGCCGATGCCCTTGATGCCGAACCATGCCAGCAGGCGCCGCTGCAAGGGCGTGACGCTGGCGCCTGTCAGCGCCAGCGCCACCGAGAGCGGCCGGATGATAAAAAACAGCAATAACGCAAGCAGCGCTCCCGCAGCGGAAAAGCCGATGTGCGACAGCAGGATGCCGGTCAGGGTCACCATCAGGAATTCGGCAAACTGTTCCAGCTGCATGTTAAAGCCGAGCACCGTTTCCGTCATGTAGGCGGAAGCCTTGGCCGGATGGGTCGCCACCTCTTCCTTGTCGCCCGCATGGGGCACATGCGCCACGGCCGGGGCCTGATTGGGATCGACTCCCTGCAGGCCGCTGTTGGTCGACTCGATGCGCCGCATCGCCAGGCCGGCGGCGAACACCGCCAGGAAGCCGATGCCATGGATCGCCTCCGTTGCGCCATAGGAAAGCGCAATCAGGCCGATGCCAAGGAATTCTTCCATTCCCAGCGCTAGCCGGAACCGCCGCCGCAAGCCGACCACCAGGCGTCCCAGCAGCCAGCCGGAGAGCCAGCCGCCGACCAGTCCGGCGGCCACGCCCCAGGCGACATGCAGCATTGCATAGTCATTGGTATAAGCGGCAGCCAGGGGAACGCCCAGCAAGGACAAGCCCAGCATGACGAATGGAAACGCGGTGCCGTCGTTGAGGCCGCCTTCGCCGGTCAGGCTATAGCGGATGCGGTCGCGGTCGCTGACATGCTTGATCTGGACGTCGGAGGCCAGCACCGGGTCGGTCGGCGCCAGGATGCCGCCGAGCAGGATGGCGGCGCCCAGCGGCAGGCCGAACACGAACATGCCGGCCAGCGCCACCAGCGGAATCGTGACCAGCATCGCCAGCACGCCCAGCCGCAGCGGCAGCCGCCAGATGCGGTCGCGGAACGGCATGCGCAGCTTCAGGCCGACAGTGAACAGGGACAGCAGCAATGCCAGCTTGGCCAGCGTGGCCAGCAATTCGGCGTGCTGGTCCGGCGCGACATTGATCAGGCCGCTCACCGCCGGTCCCAGGATGTAGCCGACAGGCAGGTAGAACATCGCCGGGCTGACCGGCAGGCGATCCAGCAATGACGCCATCAAGCCCATGGACAACAGCAGCGCGCCGACGATCAGGTACCAGATGATTGATTGATCGATGGCAAGACCTCCTCGCATGAATTAACCCCCGCCAGAGCGCTCAGTATGGGGAGCTGACGCGGCTTGATCTGTACGCTAACCAACAGAGTGGGGAGGGGAGTGGGTTGCCTGTTCTTTCCACCGGCCACGGCGCCGCTGTGGAGGATCGTTCAGTTTGTTGTATTGAAAGGAATTGTCGCGCCGGCAAATGCATGGAGCACGCCGGGCAGCCGCCACACCGTTGCGTGAGCAGCATGGGCGGCGGCGAGAGCGAAGACTTGTTCAGCTGTTGTGTTTCTTGACCCAGGAAACGTAGTTGTCCATCCAGCCTTGCAGGAAAGGTTTGCTGTCTGCGCCGATATCGCCGGCTGCGTCGAACAAGCCGTCCTTGGCCTGGACGAACGCTTCGGGCTGGCCCAGTGTCGGCACATCCAGGTAGGCGAGGACATTGCGCAAATGCTGTTGCGACAGGGCGGTGCCGACGGCGCCGAGCGATACGCCGATGACGCCGGCAGGCTTGCCGGCCCAGGCGCTCTGGCCATAAGGACGGGATGCATGGTCGATGGCGTTCTTGAGCACGCCGGGGATCGAGCGGTTGTATTCAGCCGTGACGAACAGCAAGCCCTGGGCTCCCGTGATCTCGGCTTTCAGGCGCTTGACAGCTTCCGCCTGGTTGGCGTCGTCGTCCTGGTTGTAGAGCGGCAGGTCGCCGATCTGGACTTGCTTGAATACGAATTCGGACGGCGCCAGTTTTGCTATGGCGGTCGCCAGCTTGCGGTTGAATGAATCGCGGCGAAGGCTGCCGACGACGACTGCGATCTGGTATTGGCTCATGAGGATCTCCATGAAAGGAAGGGGTGTTTTCCCTGCAGACATCGCCGTTTTACGGGAAACGCCAGTCTTGCATGGAGCACACGGCGACGTCAGTGCGGTATCGAACCTGGCGCCTGAAGCATGGCGGCTCCTCTTGTTGTTCGGCGTGCAGGCCGGGGAGGGAGTATTCGGTACCGTATCGGCATCTTACGACAAAAGACGTAGGGCTGCTCCGCGTCTTTCAAGCATTGCCCGGTGCTGCTCTTGATTCTGAGCCGGCATTGCATCGAGCGCAGAATGACGGGCGGTATGCTGTCAGCGCCTTTTTTTCGCCGAGCGGCGGCTAAACCGCTGTTCGACAACCACGGTTCCCCACTGTGATCCTTCGGCTTCATCGGCCAGCTTGAAGCCTGCCGATTCGTATAGATGGCGCGCCGCGTCCAGGCCCTTGAAGGTCCACAAGCATGTTTCGTTAAAGCGCTGGTCGACAAAATCCATGGCAAGCGAGAGCAGGCGGCGTCCGACACCGGCGCCGCGCAATGCGTCGTCGACAATGAACCAGCGCAGGTGCGCAATGCCGCCGGCTGTGTCGCCGTCTATCGCAATCGAACCTAGCGTCCTGCCGTTTTCGACATAGAGCCAGAGTGCTTTGCCGTCGGCGGGCAGGGCCTGGGCGAATTCGGCCAGTTCCGTGGCCACCCGTCTTTCGAAGAACACGCCGAAGCCCGATGTCTGCGAATAGAAGCGCGCATGCAGGCTTGCCACATCGCCTATGCATCCGGGCTGGTAGCCTTGCACGATTTGTTCGTCGATCGACCTGGCTGGCTGTGGCGTCTCGCCGGCGTTATTCAGCGCCAGCGCATCCGCGTAAAGTCCAAGCGAGCGGACCAGTGTTTGCTGGTCGGCAGGCGCCAGTTGCCGCAAAGCGCTGGATACCTGTTCGCTGGCAAAGCGGTCGATTTTCTTGCGCAGTTTCTGACCCGCGGCGGTCAGGTGGAGCCTGAAAGAGCGGCCGTCGTCGTCTGCGCTCTCGCGCATGATCAATCCTGACGCCTCAAGTTTTGCAACCTGCCTGCTGGCATTCGACTTGTCCAGGCGCAGCACGCTAGCCAGGTTGCGCGCCTGGATCCCTGGCACCAGGCCGATTTCGATGATGGCGTGCACCGCCGACGGCGCAAGATCGCTCTCCGCCAAGGAAGGCCGCATGAAACCCAGTTCGCGCACCAGTTTCCGGGAAAATTCACGCAGTTCGAGGATCGTGTGTTCTTTCGGTTTCGTCGGAAAATTGAAATAGCTCATGGCGTCCTCGATAAAGTTGCATAAGATCGCATAAGGTTGCGTTTCGCAACCAATATACTTGCGTTGCGCAACTTTATCAAGGTCGAATATCAGTCATGCCGCGCCTGTCGTGCTTACCTGGGAAAGTACTTCACTATCCCCTCCACGAGCAGCCGCACGTCGCCGAACAATACGCCTATTTCAGTGCTGGCGATGAACAGCGCAGTCTGAAAAAGCGCGGGGTATCTGGCTAGCAGCGCCATGCTGCGCGCTTCGTACAGTTTCCTTGCGCTGCCGCGAACCGCCAATGCGACGCACGCTATTCCCAGTATTGCGCCTGCCACGATGTCGCTCGGATAGTGCAGGCCGAGGTATACCCTGGGCAGGGCGATGAACACCAGCACATAGAGATAGAGCAGGCAGCCGGCGCGTCTTGAAATAAGGAAAATCCCGGTGGCCAGGCTGAAGAACAAAGTAGCGTGGTCGCTCGGAAAAGAGCTCCATATATACAAGGCCTGGCTCTCAGGCACAGGCAAGCCGATGAACTCATGGTATGCCAGCACGGCGTTGGCAAAAGGACGCGGCTGATAGGGGCCGATATTGTTCGCGGTCCTGGCGATCAGCACCGCAACCACGCAGCTGATCAATGTGCCGATGATGACGCGCCTGGTGTCCGATTTAGGGTCAGCATCGCTGAACCAGAAATACCAGAGCATGCCGATGATGGGCAAGCCCTTGAACAGGTTGGAACCGGAGATGTAATGGACGATCTGGTTGAAGGGGGCCGACATGGCGGTGAATTGGGACAGCCAATGCATCACCGCAAGATCCACAGAGTTGATCCACATTTTTATTTTTCCTTTCGCGAGGTTATGGAAAAAGAGATTTTTTAATGGACATACGATTTATAGCATTTATCGAGGGGATCTGATTTAATCCGCAGTCGCCGTTTATGTAAAGAAAATTTTTTGACATATTTGCTGCCTCGCACAATAATTTTTTTTTAGATGAAACCTGCGTCGATGAATGACTGTCAAAGTATTCGTAGCTGCACAAGCCGCGGTTGGAAAATTTATTTTTGCGTCCTAATATGAGTGCATGAAGATTCACGAAGAATAATGTGAAACCTTGTAGAAGCCTTATATTTATTGGCTTGTAAAGGGTCAACAAAGATGTTTGTTGAATTGGAAATTTAATGTTGATCTGTATTTTCAAACAGTCAACGGAGTTGTTGTCAACGTGAGAACTGACTTTCGGAAACATGTAACAAATCGTTTCAGGAATGAACTAAGGCTCTCCCATCAAGGTCATTATGTTGTCCTGCAACATGCGTTCGCAGTGCAACTTTTCCAGAAATACAGACCGAATTCTGGCGTTCTCAGACCGTAAGAAACCGACCTTTGGTTTCAACTTTATTCAGATTCCAGTACTGGCTGCAGTCGGCCGATACGCATCTCGTTAAGGGGAATAACATGCTGAAAACATCTCAATCTCTCTGTGATGACACCAATCACTTTGAAGCTGCTTCCTGTGCCATGGATGGACAGGATCGCTCCTTGAAAATCGATGTGCGCATGTCCGGCATTTCCTGTTTTTCTTTCCACCCGCTCATATTTCATTCGATACGCAGCAGCCGTTAGCAGCTCGGATGCGGCAGGCATTGTTGCCTGCCGCACAGTTTTAGCGCACTGAAAGCCAGATCGGAACTCCGCCCGCGACGAGGGCAGGAGACGGTCTTTTCGAAAGATCCGATATTTGATCGCTTGCAGGTTTTTCAAGAAAGCGAATCGATCCATAAGCGGCCCATCCTGCCGCGTCACTTGCCCGGTAAAAACATAAAAATTTCCAGCCGGCTTGGATCGATGCATTTGCGACGCAGCCACTGCGTCAGAGAGGTATGTAATGAACAGGCGTTCAAAAACCGAGCCGTGCCGGGTGCCGTGGAAGATTGTCATCCTGATCCCGATATGCTCCTGCGCGGCAGCGCAGGCCGTTGCTTCCGACCTGGTGCCGACCGACGTCATGCCGCCGGCCGACATCATCCAGCCGCCTGCAGATGCGATTACGCCCTATGTCGGCTATAGCATCGGCCACGACAGCAACCCGCTGAGGCTGCAGAATTCCGCAGCGGCGCAGGCGATGGGAATAGGCAGCGGACTGTCCGACACCACGCAGCGCTACCTGTTCGGGCTGGCGGTGGACAAGACGCTCAGCCGCCAGCACCTGACGGCGAACCTGAGCGCGGCCAAAGTGGATTACAACCGTTTCGGCCAGCTCGACCACTACGACAAGAACCTGGCGGCGAACTGGAACTGGCATGCGGGCGACCATTTCGAAGGAAACCTCGGCGCCAGTTATTCGCAAGGACTGACGCCGTTCATCGACTTCCATCTGCTGGAACGGAATATACGGACCGAGGAAAATGTCTATGCCGACGGCTCCTGGCTGTTCCATCCGAGCTGGCGCGTGCGTGGCGGGCTGACCTACACCAAGCTGAAATACGACCTGGAGTCGCAGCAACCGCTCGACAATACGCGCAACCAGACCGAAGTGGGACTGGATTACCTGGCCGCCAGCGGCAGCACGTTCGGCGTGCAGCTGCGCCATACGCACGCCGATTTTCCGAATCCCGAACAGGACAACGGCTTGCTGGTGTTTAACGGCTATAACCAGGATGAGGTCAAGGCCAAGATCGACTGGCTGCTCAGCGGCAAGACGCAGCTGCATTTCCTGGGCGGCTGGGTCAGCCGGAAACAGGATGCGGCTGCGGTCAGGAATTTCAGCGGCGTCAATTCCCGCCTCTCCGCAGACTGGTCGCCGACCGGGAAAATCGGCGTCACCGTGTCCGGCTGGCGCGAGATCGGCGCGGTGGATGACCTGTCCACCGTCTATTCCCTGAACCGGGGCGCCAGCCTGGCTTCCGCCTGGCAGTATTCGGAAAAAATCAAGCTGGTGGCGCAGGTCAAATACCAGAAACGGGATTTCGGTCCCTCGTCCGGCACCGGCACCCTCGGTTCTCTCAATCAGAACGACGTATTGCGCGATACCGCGCTGAGCGTGGTCTACAACCCGACGCAACGCTGGCGCGTCCAGCTGTCGGGCATCCGCAGCACGCAAACCCTGAAGAACGGGCCGGGCGGTTTTGTCAGCAACGGCGTGACGCTTAACACGCGCTATGCTTTCTAGAGGCAGGACATGACCGAGAACGACATTCCGCTGGTTTCATTTTTCAAGCGCCTGCTTGATCCGCTCATCATCCTCGGGTCGCTGTACCTGATCGTCCTGACCCAGGATGAAATATTTACCGGCGACTACCTGGTGCTGATGATTATCGCCTTCTTCATTTCTTCCTACGTCTACGAACAGATCGACCTCTACCGCACCCTGCATATCGGCAAGCAGCTGGCCTATGCCGGCGATATCTTCATGGGCTGGGCAATCACCGTCATCATCCTGATCCTGATAGGCCAGGGAACCGGGTTGCGCTACGAATTCTCGGACCGCGTGATCCTGGCCTGGTTTGCGCTGGCGCCTTTTGCACTGCTGGCGAGCCGCTTGACGGCGTATATGCTGGCCTTCCATTTCGGCAAAGAACTGAAGCTGCGGTCGGCGATCATCGTCGGCTCCAACAATCCGATCGACGATGTTCTCAAATGCCTGTCTTCCGGCAGCAATGCCGGCATCGACATGCGCGGATATTTCGACGACCGCGACCAGGCAGTCCGGCCGGCGGGCATGGATTGCCCGCATCTTGGCGCCATCGCAGATGTCGGACCTTATGTGCGGGCCAACAAGATCCGCACCATCTTCATCTGCCTGCCGATGTCGGCCCAGCCGCGGGTGCTGGCGCTGATGGAGGAATTGCGCGACACCACGGCGTCCGTCTATTTCGTGCCGGACATCTATACCTTCGGCCTGATACAGGCACGGCTCGACCATATCGCAGGGATTCCCGTGATCGGCATTTGCGAGACGCCTTTCATCGGTTTGCGCGGCGTCCTCAAGCGTGGCAGCGACATCGTCCTGGCGCTGCTGATCCAGATCATGCTGCTGCCGGTCATGCTCGCCATCGCGATCGGCGTAAAGCTTTCATCGCCAGGGCGGATCATTTTCGCGCAGCGCCGCTACGGCCTGAACGGAGAAGAAATCGTTGTCTATAAATTCCGTTCGATGACGGTCGCCGAAGACGGCGCGGTAGTGGACCAGGCAAAAAAGAACGATGCCCGCGTGACACGATTCGGCGGCTTCCTGCGGCGTACGTCGCTGGATGAATTGCCGCAGTTCTTCAACGTGCTGCAAGGCCGCATGAGCATCGTCGGACCGCGCCCGCATGCAGTGGCCCACAACGAAATGTATCGCAAGCTGATCAAGGGCTACATGCTGCGGCACAAGGTGAAACCAGGCATTACGGGCTGGGCGCAGGTCAACGGCTACCGCGGAGAAACCGACACGCTGGACAAAATGCGGTCGCGCATCGAGTTCGACCTGGAATACCTGCGCAACTGGTCGCTGGCGCTGGACCTGTGGATCATCGTGCGCACCGTTAAAGAAGTGCTGAAGAAAGATAACGCTTACTAAATAAACGCAGGTAGGCATGGAGGAGATTTTTTTCTGTTTGTCCGAATCGGACAGTCCAAGAAATGCGATGTATTTTTCCAGGAGAAAATCATGCGAGGAATTGTATTTTCGATGAGCCTGCTGCTGGCCGCCTATTGCGGCCCCGGCATGGCGGCTGCGCCGGTGTTCCAGCTGGACGGCCAGCCGGCAGCGGGAAGCGCGTCGGCGGTGTATGGCTACCATCAGGAAACCGAAGCTGCCGCTTCCGCTTCTGCGATTGCAGAGATGGAAACGGTGCGGCCCGTGGCAGCGGCGCAGCCGGACATTTTCGCTGCACGGACCGGCCGCGCCTGGCCCGCCGCAGGGCTCGTGCCCGTAGCCTTTTCGAACAGCCCCAGGCAGGAGCAGGTGCAGGCGCCGAGGAAAATGGCGACCGGCATGAAGGCCTCGGACGACCTGCTGTTTTATTTCCTGAAGGACTTCAAGGCAAAGCAACCGCAGAAACCTGCGCGCTGGGCGATGCTGTTGATCGCGCTCAGCCTCTTGCTGTACCAGATCCGCCGCCGCCCCATGCGCACCTCGATCGGGTTCGGTTCGGCGTCGCGGCTGGGCGGGCAGCATGCCGCCTGATCGCGCGCCGCGGCCATGCCGGAGTGCTGGCCGCGGCGGCGACCATAGGAATTGTTTTGTCAACAGGAGTCGGAATTTGATGTGCTCTGAACGTATCGGCCGCAGGTCTCTCATCAACAACATGTTTGGCGCGAAAGGAATAGGCATCTTGATGCTGCTTACCGTAATGAATTTAACCGCCTGCGACGATCAGAAAAAGAAAAACGGCCAGGTAGTGGCCAGGATCAACGGCGAAGAGATCACTGCGCCGCAGCTTGAGGCTGAGCTGCAGTATGCAGGCAGGCTGCAGGACGACAGCGCCGCGCCGCGGCAAGCCACGCGCGAGCAAGCCATGGAAGCGCTGATCGACCGCCAGCTGCTGCTGGATGAAGCCTTGCGCAACAAGATCGACCGCGATCCGGCATTGATACAGATTATCGAACGCTTCAAGACCCAGGCCGTCGTGCAGGCTTATCTTGAATCCAGGAGCGGAGACCAGGAACAGCCTGGCAAGGCCGAAATTGACAGCTATTTCCAGGCCCATCCAGAGATGTTTGCACATCGCAAGGTGTTTGAAGTCGAACAGCTGATCATCGCCGACCCGGATTTCAGCGCGCCGCTGAAGGCCATGATGGATTCGTCGAGATCGCTGAGCCAGGTGGCTGCATGGCTCCGGCAAAACAAGGTCGCGCATGTGCAAAGGCATTACTCCTACAGCAGCGCCGACTTGCCGCCGGAAGTCGGCAGCCGGCTGCAGAGGCTGGGCCGGAACCATCTGTTTGTCATGAAGGACGGGGAGCGCGACTTATTGTGCGCCCTGACCGAACTCAGGGATAGCCCGGTCACGCCGGACGCCGCGGCGCCGCAGATCGAGCGCTACCTGATGAACAAGAAAATGCAGGAAATAGCCATTTCGGAAATCACTCGCTTGCGCTCGACCGCCAAGCTCGAATACGTGAAGAAACCCGCTGACAGCATCGACAGCAAAGGTTCGCCGGTCGTGGCGACGCCGCCCGGCAAGCAGCAGCCTGTGGTGCGCAAGAGCATCGAGATGTCTGGCGTGGCGGGACTCGAATGAACAACCTGGAATTGCTGACCGGAAGGAATAATAAATGAATGAGGTGGCCATCATGATGAGACGAATCTATGCATGTGTACTGCTGCTGCTTTTGCTGGCCTTCGCCAGCAATTCCGCCAGTGCGGCCGATACGCCGATCGGCGCCGGCGACAGCTTGAAGATCTCGGTGTTCGGCAACCCGGACCTGAGCCTTGAAACCAAGGTCGGCGACGCCGGCAACATTACGTTTCCGCTGATAGGCGCGGTCAGCATCGGCGGTCTGTCGACTGCGGAAGCGGAGAAAAAAATCTCCGACATGCTGACCGGCGGCGGTTTCCTGCGCAAGGCGGAGGTCAATGTCACAGTCACTGAACTGCAGAGCCAGCAGGTGTCGGTGCTCGGCCAGGTGCTGCATCCGGGCCGCTACCCGATCGCCGGCAAGCGCAGCGTGACCGACATGCTGGCGATGGCCGGCGGCGTCGGCCCGGAAGGCGGCGATACCGCCGTGGTGATCCGCACCCGCAACGGCAAGAGCAGCAAGCAGGTGGTCAACCTGCAGGACATGATCCAGGCCGCGGACATGAAATCGAACCTCGACCTGGTCAACGGCGACATGATCTACGTCGACCGTGCTCCCAAGTTCTATATCTACGGCGAAGTGCAGCATCCCGGCGGCTACCGGCTGGAACGCAACATGACCATAGCTCAGGCCCTGTCGATAGGCGGCGGACTGACGCCGCGCGGCACCGAACGCGGAGTGCGCATCAAGCGCCGCGACAGCCATGGCAATTCCGTGATGATAGACGCCAATCGCGACGAGATATTGCAGACGGACGACGTCGTGTATGTGAAAGAGAGCCTGTTTTGAACCAAGTGCCGCCATTTACCTGCCGCACTAGAGAGGAGCTTCCATGACTTTCCCACAGCTTCTGAGCATCCTGCGCGCGCGCTACGGGGTGATCCTGCTGACCTTGGTGATCGCGGTGGCGGCTACCGCCGCAGTCACTTTCAACTTGCCCAGGATTTATCGCACCTCGACCACGCTGCTGCTCAATTACAAGGGTACGGATCCGGTGTCCGGCCAGGTGCTGCCGGCGCAGCTGGTGTCCGGCTACATCGCTACCCAGGTCGATCTCGTCGGCAGCAGAGGAGTGGCGCTGAAGGCGGTCGACATGCTGGGGCTGGCCGATAATCCGGTCACCCGGCAGCGTTTTCGGCAAGCGACGAACGGCAAGGGCTCGATCCGCGAGTGGCTGGCGGATTCCTTGCAAAAGATGGTGGATGTGGCGCCTTCGCGCGAAAGCAGCATGATAGAAATCACCGCCAAGGGCAGCGATCCTGCATTCACGGCGCAGGCGGCGAACGGCATCGCGGCGGCTTACCAGCAGCTCAACCTGCAGATCAAGGTCGAGCCTTTACGGCAGGCGTCCAAATATTTCACCCAGCAGACCACGGCCTTGCGCGCCGAACTTGAGCAAGCCCAGGAGAAAATGTCGCGCTACCAGCAGGAACACGGCCTGGTCAGCGCCGACAGCCGCGTGGATGTCGAGACCACGCGCCTCAACGAACTCTCCAGCCAGCTGGTGCTGGCGCAAGGGCAGGGGGCAGAAGCCTCGTCGCGCGGCAGCCAGGCGATGGGCAGCGGTGGCCGCGATTCGCCGGACGTGATTTCGAACGTGCTGGTGCAGAACCTGAAAGCGTCGCTGGCGGCGGCAGAAGGGAAATTCGCCTTGCTGTCGCAGAACCTGGACCGCAACCACCCGCAGTACCAGGCCGCCAAGGCGGAAGTCGACCAGCTGCGCTCTGAACTCAACAGCAGCATCAGCGCCACCAATGCCGGCGCCGCCAACAACGCTCGCATCCAACGCCAGCGCGCAGGCGAAATCCGCGCCGCGCTGACGGCGCAGACCGCCAAGGTGCTGCAGCTCAACCGCGCCCGCGACGAACTGTCGGTGCTGGCCAAGGATGTCGAAAGCGCGCAGCACGCTTACGATGCCGCCGCCCAGCGCCTGAACCAGACCGAACTGGAAGGCCGGTCGAACCAGTCCGACGTCTCCGTGCTGAGTCCGGCCACAGTGCCGGCCCGCCCGTTCAGCCCGAATATCCCGCTCAACATGGTGCTGTCGCTGCTGTTCGGCAGCATGCTGGGGCTGGCCTTGGCAGTGCTGGCCGAGCTGGCGAACCGGCGCATCAGGACCGGCAATGACCTCATCAGCGTGCTGGATGCGCCGATGCTGGGCACCATCGTGTGGCAGAAGCCGGCGCGCAGGCTTGCATTCCCCCATCTGTTTTTATCGCGATGATCGCGCCAACCGGAAAGGTGAAACAACATGAACAAACCGGTCAGTCCTCTTTTCAGCGGCACGTTTTATAGCGACTCGGCGCCGCGCAAGGACAGTAACATCGGCCGTATGCTGGTCGAGCAAGGCAAGCTCACACAGGAGCAGGCGGAACGCGTACGGCGCCTGCAGCAGGAGCAGGGCTTGCGTTTCGGCGAAGCGGCGCAGCGGCTGGGCCTGGTCAGCGAGCTGGATATCCAGCAGGTGCTGTCGCGGCAGTTTGACTATCCTTACCAGGAAAACCAGGGAAATTACCCGGCGGCGCTGGTCGCCGCCTATCAGCCCTTCAGCGCGGAAGTCGAAATGCTGCGCTCGGTGCGCAGCCAGCTGATGCTGCGCTGGTTTACCGCCTCGCGCAAGACGCTCGCCATCGCCAGCGTGAACGCCGGCGACGGCACCAGCCTGATGACTGCCAACCTGGCCATCGTATTTTCGCAGCTGGGCTTGCAGACCCTGCTGGTGGACGCCAACCTGCGCAATCCGCGCCAGCAGCGGATATTCAACCTGGCCGCCGGGCACGGGCTGGCCGATGTGCTGGCCGGGCGCGCCGGCCTGGAGCCTCTCGCCGTTGCCGAATCGTTCGCAGACCTGTCGCTGTTGCCGGCGGGTTCGCCGGTGCCCAATCCGCAGGAACTGATCAACCGTTCCAGCTTCAACGCCTTGAACCAGACTTTGCGCAGCCGCTTCGACGTCATCCTGTACGACACCCCGGCCTGCTCCAGCGCGGCTGACGTCCTCACCATCGCGGCCCGCGCCGGCGGTGTGCTGCTGGTGGTGCGCAAAGACCACACCCGGGTGGCTGACCTCACCGCTTTCAGCGACCAGCTGCGCCGCAGCGGTACGGAAGTGGTCGGTTCGGTGCTGGTGAGTTTCTGATAAAGGACATCGATCGCATGCAGAGTTTCGCAAACATCAGGGATTTCATTTTTCCGCGTTCGGCCGGCGTATCCGTCCCGGCGGAACGGATGACGTCCTGGATACTCATGGCCGCGCTGCTGTACCAGGCAGTCTTGTGTGCGGTGCATACCAACGTCCATGCCATATCCACCGCGGGCGTGATGTTTTCGGAATTTGTCATCTACCTGTTATGCATGGTGGTGCTGAGCAAGAACATCCGGCTGGAACTGGTTGCCGTCGCGGCGCTGGCTGCCGCTTACCTGTTCCTGCTGGCGATCATGCGCAACCAGCTGGACCCGAAAGGATTCCGGGATGTGATGATTCCCATCCTGTTCTACGGGATCGGGCGCCAGATCGGCGACGCCAGGTATGCCGACCGCCTGCTCAAGCTGGCGGTGCTGCTGGTGCTGGCTTTCGGTTTCCTCGAATGGTTTTTCCTCGATATTTATTCGCGCATCTTCAACATCTTTTCCTATTACGTCAACCAGGGCGGCCTGGCCGCCGGCTCCAACTGGGCAAAAGACAGCGTGCTCGGCCTGAACGGCATCCGGCCCGAAGGGATAGGGCGCACGATCCTGCCGGCGCTGCTTGGCAGCCACCGCATATCGTCGATATTCCTGGAGCCGGTTTCGCTCGGCAATTTTGCGGTGATCATTGCGGCCTGGGGCTTGTCGAAGCGGCGCGAGGAGTTCAAGGACACCATTTTCTTCCTGCTGGCCGCCGCCCTCATGATTGTCATGAGCGATTCGCGCTACGGCATGATCACGGTCGCCGCACTGATCGTGCTGCGCTGTTCGCCGCTGGGCAAGAGCGGCAACGCCTGGCCGATCGTGCTGCCGTTGCTGAGCGCGCTGATGCTGCTGCTGATCGGGGCGTTCTTCGACGGCAGGTACAGCGACAGCTTCCTTGGCCGGCTGTACGTCAGCGGCCGCACGCTGCTGGACCTGAATATCGGCATGCTGGTGGGTCTCGACGGCTACAACACCAATTTCGGCGACATGGGATACCCATCGTTGCTGACGCGGCTCGGCCTGCCGCTGTGTGTCCTGCTATGGGTGCCGTTATGGATGCTGAAAATGGAAGACGAGCGGGGCAACCGCTTCCGTATCTATATCACGCTGTATATCTCGCTGATCCTGTGTGTCAGCGGCACTTCGCTGTTCGCGCTGAAAACCGCCGGCATCCTCTGGTTCCTGGTCGGGTGCGCCGCGGGCAAGGTGGCCGATCCGGCGCCTGCCGGCGCCGCAGCACGGCCATCGGCTAAAACAAAGGAGCAACACAATGCCTATTAAAGTCACGCACATCGTGCGCCAGTATTCCCCTTCGATCGGCGGCATGGAAGACGTGGTGCAGAATATCGCCAGGCAGCAGCGCGAGCATCATGGCCAGCTGCCGAAGGTGGTTACGCTCAACCGCCTGTTCAGGAACTCGGCCGAATTCCTCGGCGCCGAAGCCATGGTCAACGGCGTCGCCGTGGTGCGCCTGCCGTTCCGCGGCAGCAGCCGGTATCCGCTCTGTCCAAGCGTGCTGGAGCATGTGGCGGACGCCGATGTCATCCATGTGCACGGCATCGATTTCTTTTTCGATTACCTGGCGCTGACCCGTCCCTTGCACCGGCGGCCGCTGGTGGCGTCGACCCATGGCGGCTTTTTCCACACCAGGTTCGCGTCGGGGCTGAAGAAAGTCTATTTCAACACGGTCACGCGCGCCTCGTCCATGGCCTACGACAAGATCATCGCCACCAGCGACAACGACGGCGACATGTTTGCCGGCATCGTCAAGCCGCCCAAGCTGGCGGTGATTGAAAACGGCGTCAACGTCGAGAAATACAGCGGCCAGTCGGCGCTGGCGCCGACCCGGACCTTGATCTATTTCGGCCGCTGGTCGATCAATAAAGGCCTGCTCGAAACGCTGGCCTTGTTCCAGCAGCTTGCGCGGCGCCAGCCGGGATGGAAGCTGATCATCGCCGGCCGCGAATATGACCACAGCGCCGAGGAACTGCGCGCATGGGCAAGCCAGCAACAGCTGGCGGATGCGGTGCAGATCGTGGCCAATCCTTCCGACCAGGAGCTGGCGGCGCTGATTGCGCAATCCAGCTACTTCATCTGCCTGTCGCGCCATGAAGGTTTCGGCATCGCCCCGATTGAAGCGATGAGCGCCGGCTTGACGCCGGTCTTGAGCGACATCCCGCCATTCCGCAACCTGCTTGAACAATCGGGGGCAGGGCTGCTGCTGTCGGCGCCGACCGAGGAACAGAACATAGCGAGCCTGCTGATGCTGCATCAAGAGATGCAGGCCGATTACGCCCAGCGGCGCGCGCAGATGCAGCAGTTCGTGGAGCGTTACGACTGGCGGCGCATCGCGGAAAAATATATCGATGTATACAAGGAGCTGGTGCGTTGAGGCGGCAGCCCAAGGCATCTGGTGCAATCCATGGATAGAGAAAAAATCGATGCCATCACCGGATTGCGCGGACTGGCGGCGCTGCTGGTGGTGTACGGCCATGCGCTCGACTGGTTTGCCCTGCCTTGGAAAAACCACCTTTTCGGCGAAGTCGGCGTGACGGTGTTCTTTTCCTTGAGCGGCTTCCTCATGGCCTATCTTTATCTCGGGAAGCGGTTTTCAGCGATCAATGTGGTCGATTATGCGGTTTCCCGTTTTTCCAGGATTGCGCCGGCCTACCTTGTGATTGTCCTGGTTTCCTTTTTCATCTACGTCAATATCGATCCGAATTTTGTCTATGGGATATCAGGGAAGAATATCCTGCGCCACCTTCTTTTCTCGGGCAATGCGTCGGTATTCTGGAGCATCACGCCCGAAGTGGAGTTCTATTTCCTGTTCGTGCTGGCCTGGGCCGCGAGCAGCCGCTACCTGATCCGCTCCGATGTCGCCGGGCTGCTGTTCCTGGCGCTGGGCAGCATTGTTTTGCTGGCGTACCGGGATAGCTTTCCAGGCACCTTCGTCGGCTCGAAATTGCATTATTTCCTGTTCGGCATGATTGCCGGCGCAATGCGCTCGCATATCCAGGGCCGGGCGCAGGACCGGCGCTGGCTGGCCGTGGTGCATGCGGCATCGGTGGCCGCGATCGGATCGATTGTGGCGGGATGGCTGGTTCTTCCATTCTCCGGCAATCAAGAGTTCTACAGCAGCATCCTGACCGCTGTTTTCGGCGCTTTCCTGGTATTCAGCCTGTCCTTTCCATCTGCCATCGGTAACGGTTTTTTCGCAAACAGGCTGATGGTTTTATGCGGTGAATGCAGTTTCTCGATCTACCTGCTGCATATGCCGGTCATTTATCTGGTGCGAAAAATCCATCCGGAGCCGTTTTCACTCTTCATCCTGCTTCCTTTTGCAGTCCTTGTCCTCTTGTTTTCGTGGCTTAACTACCGGCTGGTCGAAAAACCCGGCGCCCGTCTGATCAAATCCGCGGGCTCCTTATTCAAGCGGAAATTCCTTGCCGTGTTTCCGATGGCGGCTGGCAACCGGTCCATGCCTTTAGGAGGTGATACCCGATGATCAAATTCCTGTTTTCCTCAGTAATCCTGGCCTGCGCCTTGTTTTGCCAGGCGGCGTCCGCCGGCTGCATGGACGGCAAGCCGATGGCCGGCGTCAACCTGAGCGGCGCCGAGTTCGCGGCCGAGAAACTGCCTGGCAAGGTGTTTACGGACTATGTGTACCCGGACCTGGATGAAATGCGGCTGTTCCAGTCCATGGGCATGAACACCTTCCGCCTGCCGTTCCTGTGGGAGAGGGTGCAGCCGAAGCTGTTCGGCGAACTGGACCAGGCGGAACTGCAGAGGATCAAGGATAGCGTTGCGGCCGCCGGTTCGATCGGCGTGTGCATGATCCTCGATGTGCACAACTATGGCCAATACCGCGGCAAGCCTATCGGTTCGCCGGAAGTGCCGCGCGCCGCACTGGTCGATCTCTGGCAGCGCCTGCTGGCCAGCTTCAAGGACCCGGCCAATGTCGCCTTCGGCCTGATGAACGAACCGGCCAAGCTGCCGACCGCGGAATGGGCGGCAACCGCGCAAGAGACGCTGAACGCCTTGCGCAGGAAAGGCTCGCGGCATCTGATCCTGGTTCCCGGCGGCGGCTGGAGCGGGGCGCATTCCTGGTATGCAAAAGACGGCGCCGTCTCGAACGCCGACGCCTTCCGTTTCTTTCACGACCCCGCCGATAACTACATGATCGAAGTCCACCAGTATGCCGATGCCAATTTTTCCGGCACCGGCAACGATTGCGTGGACCCGGCCCGCCTGAGCGCGATCATGGCCAACGTCGCCCTATGGGCGACCTCGACCAGGCGTCGCCTGTTCCTTGGCGAATTCGGCGTGCCGGCCAACCAGTCGTGCCTGGCAGCCTTGACGGCGATGGTGGATGCCATCAAGGGCAACCCGGCCTGGGGCGGCTGGACCTACTGGGCCGCCGGGCAATGGCTGGGGACTTACCCATTCAGCCTGCAGCCCGACAGCAACGGCGAACGGCCGCAAACGGCCATCCTGAAGAAGGGCATATCGCCTTAGGACGAACGGCAGCCCGCTGGGACTGCCCGCTCGGAAACGAGATTGAAAAGGGAAACAAATGAAATTTTCGCTGGTAATGGCTACGGTAGGACGCGTTGACGAAGTTGCCCGTTTCCTGGAATCGCTGGACGCGCAAGACTACCGGAATTTTGAACTGATCGTGGTCGACCAGAACGGCGACGACAGGCTGGTGGCGCTGCTGGACCTGTACCGCCAGAAATTTCCGCTGCGGCATGTGCGTTCGGCTGCGCATGGCGCCTCACGCGCGCGCAATGCCGGCCTGGCCTTGGTGGATGGCGACGTGATCGCCTTTCCCGACGACGATTGCTGGTATCCGGCCGGCTTGCTGGAGAAGGTGGTCGCCGTGCTGGCCAGCCATCGGGAACTGGACGGCATTACCGGACGTTTCACCGACGGCGACGGCAAGGTCGAGGGACGCTGGCTGGAAAGCAGCGCACTGCTGAACCGCTATAACGTCTGGCGCGGCGCGATCGAGTTCAGCATTTTCCTGCGCCGGCGCGTGGTCGATGCCGTCGGCGGCTTCGATGAAACGCTGGGAGTCGGCGCCGGCACGGTGTGGGGCGCCGCCGAAGGAACCGATTACCTGCTGCGCAGCCTGCGTCTCGGCTTCAAGCTGAAATTCCTGGCCGACATGACCTTGCACCACCCGGTAAAGACAGCGCATTTCGACGCCAGCGCCTGCCTTCGGCAAAAGAAATACGAAACCGGGATCGGCCGCGTGATGCGCATCAACGATTACCCGTTCTGGTATTTCCCCGTTACCTGCCTGCGGACCTGCGGCGGCATCGCGCTGGCGCTGGCCAGGGGCGATTTCCTCAAGGCGCGCTTTAAATACCTGAGCGTGCTGGCCCGCGTGCGCGGCTGGCGCGGCTAGCAAGCGGAGCAGAACCCCATGCCTGGCCTGAGATTAGGAGTGCCATGAATCAAAAAAGCGTAGGCGGCGGCCTGGCGTCCGGATCGATCTGGTCGATCGTGGATAACCTCGCGCAGCAAGCCATTTCATTCGTGATCTTTGCGGTGCTGGCGCGTTTCCTGGCGCCGGATGCATTCGGCTTGCTGACGGTCGCCCATCTTTTCATCCTGTTTACCCGGCTGGTGGTGTTCGATGCGATTGCGATGCCGGTGATACGTGCCGGCTTGCCGGACGACAGGTTTTACTCCTGGGTGTTCACTTGCTGCGCGCTGGCCGGCTTGCTGCTTGCCGCCCTGATGTTTTTTTCGGCAGGCCTGGTGTCGTCGCTGTACCGGGCGCCGGAACTGAAGGCGGTATTGCAGGGCATGAGCCTGTCGGTGCTGTTCTTCGGCCTGATGCGCGCCTACGAGGCCAGGCTGGTGCGCAACATGATGTTCCGCCAGTTGGCGGTCCGCTCGATCGGTTCGGTGATGACCGGCGGCGTGGTCGGCATCGCACTGGCTGCCGGCGGCTGGGGCGCGATGTCGCTGGTGGTGCAGCAGGTCGCAGCGTCCGGGCTGGCGCTGGCGCTGGTGGTGGCGCAAAGCCGCTGGCTGCCGCGCATCGTGTTTGACCGCGCGCTGAACAGGAAATACTGGCACGACATCCGCCAGGTCGGGCTGACCGGCATTCTGAATTTTGCCAATACCAATGGCGATTCGCTGCTGGTGAGCGTGTTCCTGGGACCGTACGCCACCGGCTTGTACAACCTGGCAAAACGGGTGACCTCGGCGGTGTACCTGGTGATCGCCAGTTCCATGCAGAAAGTGGCGTTGCCGGTGTTCTCCGATGCCGGCTCGGACCTGGCGGCGATGGGGCGCGGTTACCTGAAGATCCTCGGCATCACGCTGTTTTGCGTCGCTCCCTTGCTGTGTTTCCAGGCAGTGCTGGCCGAACCGCTGGTGGCGGCGGTGTTCGGCGCCAAGTGGCTGCCTGCCGCACCTGTAGTCAGCGCGCTGGCGCTGCTGTACCTGCTGTCGTCGATCGTGCATCTGAACGACTACCTGTTTTTCGCCGTAGGCAAGAACCGCCTGCCGGTACGGCTCGGCATCGCCCAATTGATACTGGCGACTGCGCTGGCGGTGAGCTGCTACCGCTTCGGCCTGCTCGGCATGAGCCTGTCGTTTTGCGGCGCCTACCTGCTGGTTTTTCCCTTGTCTCAAATTTTGCTCAACCGCGAGCTCGGCCTCAACGCGCGCCAGGTGTGGTACGCGCTGGCGCCGCCGCTGGTGGGCAGCACTTTCCTGGTCCTTGGACTGGCGGCATATGCCTGGCTGGTGCCGCCGGGAATCAGCAATGTGACCTTGGTTGCGGGCGGTGTCCTTATCGCCTGCTTGTTGTATCCGTTCATGGTGGTTGTCACCGGCTGGCAGATCAGGTCGGTCAACGCGTCGTGGCATGGATTATTGCTGTCGGCTATGCGGCTGGGCCGCGCACGATAGACGGCAGTGTGATGGATTCAGGCGTCTTGCCGGGTTTTCTTCCCCGGGGACGCCGTTTAGGAGAGTTTTTTCATGAATACAAAGAAGACAATCCCGATCGCCGGTTTTCCGGTGGTCAAGACCACGACCAACGTGCTGGCCAGGTACTTGCAGCACGCGATGTGGGTCAATAAAAAGATAACGCTGTTTTTTGCCAATACGAATTTCATCGTGCGCTGCAACCACCTGCTGGAGAAAATGCGCAACGCCTCGGTGACGATTGTCAACGACGGCGTCGGCATGGATATCGCGGCTTTCCTGTTTGGCCGCGAAGCGTTCAAGGAAAACCTGAACGGCACCGATTTCATTCCCCGCCTCCTGTGCGGCACGGGCGAGCCCAAGCGCGTGTTCATGCTGGGAGGCAGGCCGGAAATCCTCGACAAGGCAGTCGCCCATGTAAACGAAACCTTGAAACAAAAGGTGGTCGGCAGCTGCGACGGCTACCGCGGCATGCAAGAGCAGCGCGCCGGCCTGGTGGCCTTGATCAACCGCTCACAGGCGGAAGTGGTGCTGGTGGCGCTAGGCAATCCGATGCAGGAAGAATGGATCCTCGTCAACCGCCAGGCGCTGAACGCCAAAGTCGTGGTCGGCGTCGGCGCCCTGTTCGATTTCTGGGGAGGTTACAAGCCGCGCGCACCGCAGCTGGTGCAACGGCTGCGGCTGGAATGGCTGTACCGCCTGTGCCTGGAACCGCGGCGGCTGTTGCGCCGCTATACCTTAGACATCCTGATGTTCCTGCTGCTGTGCCGGAAATATGGCAGCAGAAGTCAGAAAAATTGACCAGAAAACCTGAAGCTAATCCTGATTCAACTTGTGAGGTGAAAAATGAAAGCAATGATTCTAGCAGCCGGCAAAGGCACCCGTGTGCGTCCGCTGACCTACGACCTGCCAAAGCCAATGATACCGATCCTGGGCAAACCTGTGATGGCTTATCTGGTTGAATATCTTGCCAGCTACGGCGTGCGCGAGATCATGGTCAACGTCAGCCACCTGCACCACAAGATCGAAGAATTCTTCGGCGACGGCAGCCAGTACGGCGTGCAGATAGGCTATTCGTTCGAGGGTTATGTGAATGACTTCGGCGAGGTGACGGCGGAACCCCTGGGTTCGGCCGGCGGCATCAAGAAGATCCAGCAGTTCGGCCAGTTTTTTGACGATACAGTGATCGTGATCTGCGGCGACGCCTTGATCGACCTCGATCTCAGTTCGGCGCTGTTCGAGCACAAGCAAAAAGGCGCCTTGGCCAGCGTCATCACCAAAGAGGTGCCCTGGGACAAGGTCGACAATTACGGCGTAGTGGTGATGGACCAGGAGGGCCGGGTCCAGTCGTTCCAGGAAAAGCCGAAGCAGGATGAAGCCTTGTCCAATTTCGCCAGTACCGGCATCTACATTTTCGAGCCGGAAGTGATCGACCTGATTCCTGCCGATACGGTATTCGATATCGGCTCCGAGCTGTTTCCGCTGATGGCGAAAAAAGGCTTGCCGTTTTATGCGCAGCAGCGGTTTTTCAACTGGACAGACATCGGCAGCGTGACCGATTTCTGGAGCGTCTTGCAGAATGTGATGCAAGGCCAGGTGGCGCAGCTGGAAATGCCGGGCAGGCAAATCGCCGAGGGCGTCTGGGCCGGCCTCAACACCAGCATAGACTGGGAGGGAACCACTATCGAAGGACCGGTATACATCGGCTCTGGCTGCCGCATCGATGCCGGCTGCAAGATCGTCGGCCCTACCTGGATAGGGCACGGCAGCCATATCTGTTCCGACACGCAAGTGGTGCGCAGCGTGCTGTTCGAGTACACGCGGATCCTGGGCGGCGCCCGCCTGGATGAAGCGATCGTATTCAAGCAATACAGCGTAAACCGCGCCGGCGACATGCGTCGCCTGCCCGAAGCAGGCGTACCCGACTGGGGCGATGCGCGCGACCGCCTGCCGGAACCTGCCATTGAAGTGAGCTGAGCATGAATATATATCCAGTGATCCTGGCCGGAGGTTCCGGCACCCGCCTGTGGCCGCTCTCGCGCGAAGCCATGCCCAAGCAGCTGCTGCCGTTGCGTTCGCAGCATTCGATGCTGCAGGAAACGCTGCTGCGGCTGGCGGACTGGCCTGAACTGATGCCGCCGCTGCTCACCTGCGGCAATGAACACCGTTTCATGGTGGCGGAACAGCTGCGCGGCATCAGCATTGCGCCGCTGGCTATCCTGCTGGAGCCGGAAAGCAAGAATACCGCGCCGACGGTCGCGGTGGCGGCTCATTTCCTGCTGCAGCATGACAAGGACGCCGTCATGCTGGTGCTGCCGGCCGACCATGTGATCGGCGATGCGCAAGCGTTCCACGCGGCGGTCAGCTGCGCGGCGCAGGCAGTCGAAAAAGGAGCGCTGGCGACCTTCGGCATCGTGCCGGGCGCGGCTGAAACCGGTTATGGCTATATCCGCCGCGCCAAGAGCGCGTTCAACGGCATCGACGGTTGTTATGCAGTCGAAAAATTCGTCGAGAAGCCGGACAAGGCGACTGCGGAAAAATTTCTGGCTGATCCCGCCTACAGCTGGAACAGCGGCATGTTCCTGTTCCAGCCGGCGCGTTACCTGGAGGAGCTGCGCGAGTACCGGCCGGCGATCGCCGCGAGCTGCAAGCAGGCTTTCGAGGCGTCCTACCATGACCTCGATTTTTGCCGGCTGGATGAAGCCGCCTTCGCCGGCTGCCCGGCGGAGTCCATCGATTACGCGGTCATGGAACAGACCCGGCACGCGGTGGTGGTGCCGGCTGCCATCGGCTGGAGCGATATCGGTTCCTGGTCCGCCCTGTGGGAGGTGCTGGAGGGCGATGCCGACGGCAATGTGCTGCGCGGCGATGTGTACACGGACGGTGTCCGCGATTCGCTGATCCGTGCCGAAAGCCGCTTCGTGGCGGTGATCGGGATGCAGGACACGGTGGTGGTGGAAACCAAGGATGCGGTGCTGGTGGTGCACAAGGACCAGGTGCAAGGCGTCAAGAAAATCGTCGAGGCGCTCAAGAAAGACAGCCGCACGGAACACATGAACCACATCCGTGTCTACCGGCCGTGGGGCTGTTATGAAGGCATAGACGGCGGCGACCGCTTCCAGGTGAAACGGATTACCGTCAATCCCGGCGGCAAACTGTCGCTGCAGATGCACCACCACCGGGCCGAACACTGGGTGGTGGTCAGCGGCACGGCGCGCATCGTCTGCGGCGAGGAAGAGAAATTCCTTACCGAGAACGAATCCACCTATATTCCCATCGGCGTCCGCCACCGGCTGGAAAATCCCGGGAAACTGCCGCTGCACCTGATCGAGGTGCAGTCGGGCAGCTACCTGGGGGAAGACGACATCGTGCGTTTCGAAGACATCTATAAACGCTGTTAAGGCAATCAACCAGGTACAACATCATGCTCCCGATCCAACCTTCCATATTCAAGGCTTACGACATCCGCGGCATCGTCGGTAAAACCCTGGACGCCGGCATCGCGCGCCAGATCGGCCAGGCTTTCGGCATCGCCGCCCGCGCCAAGGGTGAAAAAGCCGTCATCATCGGCCGCGACGGCCGCTTGTCCGGGCCGGAACTTGCCGCCGCGCTGGCTGCCGGCTTGCGCGACGCCGGCGCCGATGTCGTCGACCTCGGTGTTGTCGTGACGCCGATGGTGTATTTTGCGACCCATGTGCTGGGCGCGCAGTCCGGCATCATGGTCACCGGCAGCCATAATCCTCCCGATTACAACGGCTTCAAGATGGTGCTGGCGGGCGAGGCGATCTACGGCGACACGATCCAACAGCTGTACCAGGCCATAGATAGCGGCAGCGTCGAAGCGACGGTGTCTGTGCCAAGCGGCAGCTATCGCCGGCACGATATCAAGCATGCCTATCTGCAGCGCATCGTCAGCGACACCAGGCTGGCGCGGCCGATGAAGATCGTGGTCGATTGCGGCAACGGC
>NZ_JBANDC010000021.1:0-89002 GCF_038896935.1 Collimonas rhizosphaerae | reverse complement strand
AGAGAACGCCAAGCTGAAGCAGATCGTGGCAGAGCTGACGCTGGAGAACTCGCGCTTGCAAGACGCGCTGGACGACAAAAGAGGAATGCGCGAACATTGACGAATAAAGACTTATTTTGGATTGGCCTTGCAGTGGGAAAAAGTGCGTTATTTTTAGGTTCAATCCGACAGATAGTGCCCGGCCAAATTTAGCTATTTGCTTCACTGTTGGCCGGAACTACCTGGCGCAAATATTCTGTAGTTCTTAAGCAAGCATCTCCTCGCAAATGAACTCGAAGAGTCCCTTGAAAGTAGATGCGAAAAATCAGGTGGCTACATAAACCACAAGGCGTTGCCATTGGGTGTCTTGTGCGTACCTAAAAGTCTTTGCAGCCGACGACAAACACAAGAAAATCTGGCGATTAAACGATAAGGCTGGCGAGTCCGAGTTAAAGCCGATCGAGAAAGTCGCGGTCGGCCTCGAAATGCTCCCATTGATCGAGCTGGCCGTCGCATCAAATTTCTCGCGCGCCCGCTGCATCGGCGCCACCATGAGCAGCTCACCCGCGTCGGCCGTATCGAAATTCTGTCTGCGGCGTTGCATGTTGTCACTCGACGACTCAAGTACGAGTATCCAGGCGAACTGGCACTGGCCGGATACGATGCAGCGACGTATATATGCGAGCAGGCTTACATCGGCACCCGCCGGCGCTTCCCAGCCGGCATCTCGGTCAAAGTGCAGAAGAAGTCGAATGCGTATGCCAAAGGTCAGCAGTCGGCGGAGTTTTCGTCGCCGACACACAAGGGGAATTTAGGTAAAGTAAGAGGGCTTCGCTCCTTCAGATACTGATAGAACAAGGCCCACTCCAAAATCTCAAAACTGTGCCCGAACGACAAGCTCGGCACCAAAGCCGAGTTTGCCGACGAGAGATATTTCCGCACCTAATCGGTCAAAATGCCGCGACGTTAGCCATTGTTCACAATAGTGTACGTAACCGTCGCGTTATTGCCGCCACCACCACTGTATGACACCTTGACCGATGCAGAGTCGCTACTTATGCTGTATTGATTCGAACCGACGAATGGATCGTCCCAGGTGATCGTTATTTTCGAGATTGATTCGCCACCCTCGTCGATGAACTGATAGGCGCATTGCCCCTCGTCCCCAGTCATAAATCCGTCCGATTCCGTTTCCCATGGTCCGGTTCCCTCCGCTGCAATTTTCTGCGGCGGGTAAGAGTCCCATATTCCGTGCTGTAGCTGCAATGACGACTGAACAAGAAAAAGTTTGTAGCTGCTCTTGTTTGCCACTTTGGCGATGGTGCTTCGTGCGGCCATTTTCATTCTCCTAGTTTTTGAGTTTGACTTCTGGTTCAACAAAATTTTGAGTTACGACCGTTGGTTCAACAAAATTTTGAGTTACGACTGCTGGTTCAGATCAAAAGTGCGTTATTTTGCGTCAAACCGTTGCAGCCGATTTTCCCGCGAACCCCGCGCAGCCTAAGACCTTGGCGTTTTTGCGAACTGCGTTAAAAGCAGTGCATTTAACGCGGTGGGCAGGCGTGGGTCGACTGCGATTGAAAGGCCATGGCCGGCAGTTTTTTCATAGCAAGGCAACAAACTCAGGACGTTAAAAAAGCCGCGTGAAGCGGCTTGAGACGGCGCAGGCGCTGCCGTAACAACGTGGCGAAGGGCCGCCGACATGCGGCCCTTCGCCTTCGCTCCCTTGCTGCTTAGCGCGCGCTGTCGATAATCATGCCGCCATCAGGAGTCAGGCTGTATCCCGTCAGGAACTGTGCATCCTTGCTGGCGAGGAACAGGACGACCGGCGCGATGTCCTCTTCCGGTGATCCATAGCGGACGAGCGCGTTGGCTGGTGGAGGAGTATCGGCGGCGCCCCAGGTGTCCGCGACCGGCAGGACGTTGTTCACGGTGATCTTGTCAGCACCCCACTCGCGGGCGGCGGACCGAGTCAGGGCTCGCACCGCCTCCTTCGCCATGTTGTAGGGGCCATAGCCGACCATGCCGAGGACGCCGGCTAGCGAAGCGAAATTGATGACGCGACCTTCGCCGCTGGCCTTGAGGTGGGGATAGCAAGCCTGCATCGTCCGCAGATAAGCGATTGGACCCATTTCGAAATTGCGCTGCAATTGCTCGACCGAAAGATCGAGGATCGACGACGAAACCGAAGACGGATCGAAGGCATTGTTCACGAGAATGTCGATACGCCCATACGCGGCCACCACCTTGTCGACCGAGGTCTTGATCTGATCGGGGGCGGCGATGTCGCAGACCACACCGAGCGCGATACCGCCTGCAGCCTGAATGTCATAGACGACGCGATCGACATTTTCGACGGTGCGCGAAACAACAGCCACCTTCGCGCTTTCTGCGGCAAACAATTTCGCGGTGGCACGGCCAATGCCGCGACCGGCGCCCGTGACAATAGCAACTTTTCCATTGAGTCGAGTCATGATGATCTCCATTGGTTGAGGGTTATTTGGCGCTTCGCTGCGGCCGGAGCATAGGGGGACAGAATTTCGCGAGCAGAGTTTTGTGTCGCGAAGGACGCGACCAGGAGAATGAGCCCAGCGGCAGCTGGAATTGCCCCCTTTGGCTTGCGAACACCCAGGTGTGCTAAACCGGACAAAATCAGGTGATAGAAGATGCCGGCATAGGCGAGATCACTGAGCGCAACGTTGAAGCGCCACAGAATCGCGGCAGGACCAAGTACCTTGACCATGATCATAAAGGGGACGAGGTGGGAGGCCGAATAGCCCAAGTCCGCCTGAGCTTTTCGAACAAAGTCACCCTTGACGATATACATCGTTGCAGAAGTCAGATAGAGCAGGGCCAGCAGTGTCGTGCTGATCCAATATGAATAGTTTTCAGCCATAAAATTTTCCTAAGTGAGTTATTGTTGAATCGAATTTTTATAAGAATGTCGTGTAATATGAAAGTCAACAAGTAGGATGAAAAACTGACCCTTAGTATGGAAAAGCAGACTAAAGACGATGGCGAAATCAACATGCACGATGAAATGCGCCGGGCATTCGCGCTACTCTCGGGTAAATGGAAACTGGAGATTCTCTGGTTGCTCAATCAGCGGATTCACCGCTTCGGAGAACTGCGGCGCGAGATTACCGGGATCACGCAACACATGTTGACAGCACAGCTTCGTGAGCTTGAGGCAGATGGCTTGATATCGCGCACAGTCTTTGCAGAAGTGCCTCCCAGGGTTGAATACGAAATTACCTCGAAGGCCCGTGGACTTGGACCGACGATGGAAGCCCTGACGGCGTGGTGGCAAATACATAGAGACAGCGTGCCGCCAAAACGATCTGTCTCAAGCGGGCGTAAAGCGAAAACTAGCTAGACTCGCCTTCTACGCCATTCCTACTGCCTAGCCAAGCACGCAAGCTACAGTTTGGCCGCTGCCGGTCAGGTTTTCGTGGCAAGGCAGCAATGTCAGGACAATAAAAAAGCCGCACAGCAGCAGCCAGGGTCAGGTCTTGCAACAGCAGCCAGGGTCAGGTCTTGCAATGACACATTTTCGCTATCAGATTCTGAGACCAGCATTAAGCAGCAGAGCATTATGTGTCATTGCAAGACCTGACCCTGGATGCCGGCACGTAGGTTGCCGAGCAGGTGCGGGACTGGCTTGCGGCGATGTCGCCAGGGGCTGAGAAAGCTGCCGAAGCGGGGGCTGTATCACTTGATTAACACCAAGTAGCCCTGGCTCTGATACAATTTCGCCGCAGCCGGTCCCGGCTGCGCGTTGTCTCGCCATAGTTCAATGGATAGAACGAGTGCCTCCTAAGCGCTAGATACAGGTCCGATTCCTGTTGGCGGGACCAAGTCCCTTTTCTTCAACTCCCTGTAATTGGCCGTAAGCCGCGTATTTAAAGGCTTGTTGACGATTTCCCCCCTTTCGCGATTCCCACGGAAACCCGTAATTTCCTGCGTTCGCTGTTACCATTTACGAACAAATTGCGAAATGGCATCATTCAGAAAAATGGGAATGTTTGCCGCTTTCAGCTCTACGTCCAGGGGATACATCGCGACTAAAGCCCTGGCCGCAGCTTGGACTGCAAAGCGTGACAATGGATGGAAACCAGTCCCTCGACGAATGTTCGTAGACTTATCAGTCCTGGCGCCCGCGATCGTTTGATTTCACCTGGTGAGAGTGATCGAATTGCCTTTGCACTGGGCTTTGATGGTGCGCAGGTTCAAACAAAAAATCCGGCCGTGGCGATGGCATTTTTGTTCGCTATTGAGATAGTAATGTGTGTTGGCGAAATTTGCGCGATGCTACCGGAGAATGTGACGGGACGGGTCGCACGGCATTAACGGCCATCCCGATATTCGCCGCGTGTTTGATGGGTTTACGATGATTAGCCTGGATATCAAATACAGCATTGGCAGTACGCATGGCCAACCAAGGACTAACAAAGAACTGGTTATTACCCATCAGGATGCAGATGTGGTGACGAAGCTTTTCTGAATTTATCTCTGTATTTTTTGAAAATGGTGGCGCCACCCACCATAGCTCACGGAGCTTTATTTTTGAATCTTCAGCTCGCCATCGATATTCGCAATATCGCCGTCGCCCTGCTTGTAACTGGTAATGTCCAGCGAAGCCCATTGCCAGCTGCCGTCTCTTTTTTGGCAATATGCCGTTAACGCGACGGCGATATTTTCCGTGGTCTGTTGGTAGCTGCCGTTAGGAATGAAGCCGGTGACGGGGAGAGAGTCGTTTTCCGATTGCAGTGCGCCATCATAATTTACAAGGCCGCCAGATAGGCTGGAGATATTGAATCCGGATGCAATCCACGATTGATCGCGACGCCGCGCTTTGCCATAAAGGTTCGAATTGATATGTGAGGCTGTTTTTTGATAACTTCCGGCAGGAATGAATCGAGACATAAGAGACTCCTATTTTGAATGGTTCGCGCCGTACGTGACTTGTAGCGTGATTTACCAGCGGCGCCATTGGCAAAACATTCATCTGCAGGGAGCCAGAGCTACATTTGCGACGTTGGCAGAGTTAGAGTGAGCAAAATACTGTCACAAGTGATAGGTGGTAAGGCGTCCAGAATCACAAGCGGAGCGATTTCTTTTTCGTCGATTGGAGCAGCAATTTCAATTGCTCTTCCAGCCAATCACATCGTGCTTGATTGATATTTGTCGCTCCTGCGTATCCGTCAATCTCTCCTGATGCACGCGGGCGATGCGCGCTATGCGGCCAAAGAATCCGACCGACAGCTGGTTTTCATCCTGCTCGATTCTGAGATTTTTTTGCAGGCGATTTTTCCGAGCATCGCCGCTTTCTGATTTGGGAGTGCTAACGCGCCGCAGGCGTGCGGGCCTAGGCGTGACGACGCGAGCTACCGTTTCGCAACGGGTGGCAGCGGCCGACCGCAATCAAGCTTGCTCGATATGCGTAATCAGTTCTTTATTGCAGCCGTCGCGGGAGTTGCGGCACGAGTTGCGGCGAAAACGAATAAACATGAACAGCGATCCATGCGTGATCGTTTGCGCCGCATGAAACCCGTGCGAGCCGGAGCTCAGGCTGTGCCGCGATAAGAACCCAAATCTGGTGTATGCCGCTGCGGTCCTTGCGGTTGTAAGGACAGTTTGGGTCTCTGCGATTCGGCGACACTTTCTACGCCGTCGACGGTAATCGCTTCGAGGAAGCGTAGGACATTGCGATAATAATCGACTCGCATTTCCGCTTCCAGCAACTGCCTTTCTGATTGATACAACCCCAAGCGTGTATCGCGTAATTCATTTTCCGCCATTTTTTCCGGCGTCAGAATATATTTGGTCACCAATTTGTTAAACCATCCCATGTCGTCACCTCTTTTTTTTGTATGGAGACGATTTGATATTAAATCTTCTATGGCAAAAAAAGCTAGTAAAAAAGATAACAATCGAAATCATTTAGCTATGCTGTTGCGCAGTTCCCACGCGACTATTTACGCAAAACAACAATGCATCAATAGTCAGAAAATGCAAGGTGATTAAAAACAAGATGTGCTTCGAATAAGCTGGGAGGATGGCTGCCCAACGTGAGTTGGCGAGCCGTCGGCGATACGCAACTGGTAACGACGGCAGCCAATACGTCAGCCGCGAACTGGTGACTACTAGCTGGGAGGCGGACGCGGTGACGCAGCGCTTCTAAAAATGTCTGGATATGACGTCCACAATAATGTGTTTTTTTGAATTGCCAATTTCGGCGCCGCATTTTGTGCGCGTGCGGGGTCACGCGATGCCGCTAGAGAGTTGACCCGCATTTCCGTACGGTATTTATAAATTTTGCTAAAGCCGATCAGAACCATGGACAAATTTCATTCCGATTACTAAGATGAATTAATGTCATTTTATCTATTGTTTCGGTTTTGGGAGTTCGCTATGGACGTGCATATCGAAGAAGAAATGATTAGCGAATACGTCAATAAAATTCAAGCACTGGCAGTCCTCGCCCTGTACGGACAAAATGTTGACTCACCCATTAAATCTGTCGTCAGCGAAGCATGTTATTTCCTCCTTCGTCAGCGATCCGATGCGACGGCGAATCTCTTGGCATTCAAAAGCCGACTAACAAAAATGGGCAATGACGCGCATTACAGCCTGCCGGAATACAAAAAGCCTTTCGAATATGCCGCTTCACTGGTTGCCATTCATTAACCTTGGAGAAGTAAACATCGGCTATACACCCGGGAGTTCAATACCTACAAGTCACTGACAATATGGCGTAACAAAGCACCACGAATCAATGCCTGATCCGTGGTGGTGAAGCGGAGCAAGGGACGGGCCGGATAGCTACGTCCAGTGGAGGTGTTCAATGAAGATCGACGCAATAGCCAACCTGGCCCAAGAGTCAGCAAGAGTTTGTCTACAACAAAAAGAAAAAGAGTCCGCTGACATTACAACGTTTTGGCCATTCATGCTTATTGAAGGCAATTGCACAGCGTTAGTCTTGTTCGCCCCTGATTTTGAAGCTAAAGCGCCCATTTTTAAGGAACGAGCGAAGGAAGGCTGGGTCGGTAACGGTCGCGACTGGAACTCAGTTGCACAAGCAATCGTTAAGGAACAGTTTCATCAATTAGCGGGCGAATTCAGGTTCGATTCCGACGCCGGTCATTTTGCAACGTACGGAACAAAAGTGAATTTGACGGTGCTAGGCTATGCGTTAAAAATCGCTTTCGACGATGACCATATCCTTAGAGATATTCTGTTTCGTGCCAAGTTACAGGACTAGCCGCCGAGATGGCGCAACAAGGAATCTTGAATCAATGCTTCGTCGGTGGGAGAAAAACCCAGTAAGGGTCGGATAGGATAGTTATAGTCAGTTATCCCCGATTTTTGCGCAACTCGGCAAAATTCCGCAAAAAGACACTGACAATATTTTTGTCGTCTGCCTGGGCCCATCTTCATGTCGTCTTAATGTTATTGAATCAAGTCCGCTTTATACTTGGGCCGTCACTTACCATGACGGTATCCCCAACCCCGATGTACCTTCATGCCCGCAACCGACAGGTTGGCGGGCATTTTTTTGACCGTGGCGCCAGAGGCAAGTATTGCTTCGGCCCGACAAGAGCACGTTTCTCACCCCTGGTTTATGGAAGCGCTTCATCAAGGGTGATGCGAGAGGGCGTAATTATTGGCAGTTTCACGCGGGCGGCAGCTTCGATAGAAACGCATCGACATGACGCTCTTCCGTTGCCCACGAAGTGACCAGGCGAATCACCGAACTGTCCGGTCCCTGTGCCTCCCAGACATAGAACTGAAAGCCCCCTTGCAGCATTGAGATCACGGAGTTCGGCAGTATGGGGAATACCTGGTTCGTCTCTGATTCGGCGCTTAGCAAGTAGCCCGCGGACGAGATGCCTGCAGCCAGCTTTTCAGCCATGGCGTTCGCATGGCGGGCCATAGTGAAAAAAAGTTTTTTGGTCCCGAAAAGCTCGCGAAACTGGATGCCCAATAGGCGCCCTTTGGCCAACATGCCGCCGCGCTGCTTCATGTGGAAGGCGAAGTCTTCTTTGAGAGATGGGTTGCACACCACCAGCGCTTCACCCAGGAGCGCACCCGCCTTGGTTCCGCCAATCCAGAAAATGTCGGCCAGGGATGCAATATCGGCCAACGTGGCATCACTCTTGTTCGACGAGAGAGCCGCGCCCAATCGCGCTCCATCAACGAAGAGGATGAGTCCCCGTTGCTTGGCCAAAGTGGAAATCGCACGCAACTCCGGCAGCGTATAGACCGTGCCAGTCTCTGTCGCATTCGACAGATAGAGTAGCCGAGGCTTGGCCATGTGCGGGAAATGCGCATTACCGGCCAGCGCCGCCTCAATGTTGGCTGGCGTAAGCTTGCCATTCACGGCGGGAACGACAATGAGTTTGTGGCCGGTCGCCTCGATGGCGCCAGCCTCTCGGACCACAATATGTCCCGAGCCGACCGCTATCACTGCTTCGTGGGGACGCAGGCAACTGGAAATCGCCACAATGTTCGCCATCGTTCCACTCGCCACAAAGTGGATATCGGCCCTGACTCCCCCCAAGTGGCTTTGGATGCTGGCCTTAGCTTCCTCGGAGTAAGTGTCGGATCCGTATGGGGCGTGCTGGATGAGATTGGACTCCAGGAGAGCCTGCAGGATATCGGGGTGGCACCCCTCGCTGTAATCGTCAAGAAAGCTGAAAGTAGTCATTGGATTTTGCTCGCTGGGTTACGCCATGACGCAATAGGCGTCGGCACAACATGCAGATTACCGGGTGCGCTACCTCAAGCCGGCGCCGGATGAGCATGCTTCGAAGGAAGACCGCAATCGTCGGAAATGTCTTCATAGCGTGCCGCCTTGCGAAAAATGAAGCGATCGCATAACAGGACCCCAAAAAAGGAAATCATAGCAGTATCCAGCTCGGATGCATGAGCGTGGCGGCTCTGAAACCTGTTGGCTGGGCTGCTCCATTTTTTCACCTGCGGCCATGTACAGACAGCACTTGCGCCAGCTTCTGCGCGCGGAACGCTTCTGTGACGAAATCGACAAAAGCGCGCGTCTTGGCCGGCAACAGTTTCTGACTGGTGAAATACAGCGAAATCGGCCCAATGTCGCTATACCAGTCCGGAAGCAGCCGCTCCAGCGTGCCGCTCTCCAGATGCGGCCGGGCATGTGGCACGGCAACCATGCCGACACCGAGGCCCAACAGTGTAGCGGGGAAGATCGCATCCGGACCGCTGACCGTCATCACTGGTTTCTGCACCACCGCCATTTCAGCGCCGGCGCCGTTGCGCATGACATAGGTACGTACCCGGCCGCTTAGCGGCGAACGCATCACGATGCCGGCGAGTTCTGCCAATCCGGCAGGATCCTTGGGACGGCGTTTGCCTCGCATGAATTCTGGCGATGCCACGGCAATCAAATGCATCCTTCCAAGCTCGCGCGCCACCATGCCTGGCGGCAGGTCGAAACCGCCGCCGATAGCCGCGTCGAAACCGCCGGCGATCAGGTCCAGCGGACGGTTATCGAAGTACCAGTCCGGCGTCACTGCCGGGTAGCGTTCGAGAAAGGCCGGCATCAGCGGCAACAGGTAGTCCATGCCAAAGCCCGGCGCGGCGCTCAGCTTGAGCACGCCGGCCGGTTGCCCGGCATTGACCGTGATATCGGCAATCGCACCCTGGATGCTGTCGAGGCTGCCTTGCACTGTTTGCAGGAAACGCTCTCCCGCTTCGCTCAGGGTCAGGCCGCGCGTGCTGCGCTGGAACAGGCGGATGCCGAGGTTGCGTTCCAGCTGCGCGACGTTGCGGCTGACTGCTGCCGGCGTCAGCGCCAGCCGGCGTGCTGCCGACGAAAAGCTGCCGGTCTCGGCGCTGCGTACGAAGGATTCCAGGTTGGCGAGGGTTTCCATGATTGAGCTTTCAAGTAATGCTTGAAACTGATTATATCAACTATCTACTAACGCTATAAACTGGAAACACCTAAGATTCAACTCAGCAAGACAACTTTTCCACCTCATCCAAAGGAAACATCATGAACATCGCAATCATCGGCGCTGGCGCAATCGGCTCAGCCATTGCCCGCAAACTCGCTCAAAACGGCATTGAAGCATCCATCGCCAACAGCCGCGGCCCGCAGTCGCTGCAAGCCCTGACTGACGAACTTGGTCCGAATATCAAGGCAGTCAGCGTGAAAGAAGCAGCCCAGGCAGACCTGGTATTCGTAGCAGTCAATTGGGACCGCATCCCGGCAGCGCTGAAGGACCTCGGTCCGTGGAACGGCCGCATCCTGGTCGATGCCAACAATGCCGTTGAAGTGCCGTCGTTCCAGGCCGTCAACCTGGGCGGTCGTGCATCAAGCGAAGTAGTCGCAGACCTGGCGCCAGGCGCCCGCGTGGTCAAGGCTTTCGGCCACCTGGTCGCGCCCGTGCTGGATGCAGATCCGCAAGCCAATGGCGGCCGCCGCGTGTTATTCCTGTCGGGACCGGATGCCGACGCGAAGAAGACGGTAAGCGACCTGATCGCGCGGCTGGGCTTTGCACCGATCGACTTGGGCGGCGTCAACGAAGGAAGGGCAGTGCAGTTTCCCGGCGGTCCGCTGGCGGTGTTGAATCTGGTGAAATTCGACTAATGTGAAATCGGTGGGACGAAGCCGCCCAGGATGATCTGATTTTGCCTTACGCATCGGCGCCGAGCCGCCGAGCCTCCATAATCTGCGGCAAGCTCTCTTCAATCCAGTCAGCCAGCGCTTCCACTTTTTTCCCGACTTCCAGCCCGAGCGGGGTGAGGCTGTATTCCACATGGGGCGGAACAACCGGGTAGGATTTGCGCAGCACGAATCCGTCGGCTTCCAGCCATTGCAGCGTCTGCGCGAGCATCCTTTCGCTGACGCCGTTAACCTTCCTGCGCAAATCGCTGAAACGATAGGCCCCGCCCAGCAACGCGACCAGGATCAGCACTCCCCAGCGGCTGGTGACGTGCGTCAGCACCTCGCGTGACGGGCATTTGCCGGTAAACAAGTCGCCTCTCGTCATCTGGGCGGAGAGGGGTATGGTTGCCGCTATCGGGCTGTTGGCGTCATTGCTCATGGGATGGATACTTACCTTTATGTTGGTACTTACTAAATGTAAGTTTGAGTGATATTGTGCCAGTTCTTCTCTTGCACATAAAGGAGTTTGACCATGATCGTCGTAACTGGAGCCTCCGGCCAACTGGGCCGCCTTGTCATCAAAGAACTGCTTAAAAAGCTGCCGGCAAACGAAATCGTTGCCGCGGTGCGCACTCCTGAAAAAGTTGCCGACCTGGCCGCCTTGGGCGTGCAAGTGCGGCTGGCCGATTATGCCCAGCCAGCGACGCTCGACGCTGCATTCAAGGGCGCCGCCCAGCTGCTGCTGATTTCATCCAGCGAAGTGGGGCAGCGCCTGCCGCAGCATCGCAATGCGATTGATGCGGCTAAACGCGCCGGTGTCGGCTTGGTAGCCTACACCAGCGTTTTGCGGGCTGATACTTCGCCATTGGGCCTGGCTGCCGAACACAAGGAAACTGAAGCGCTGCTGAGGGCATCCGGCCTGCCGCATGTAGTGCTGCGCAACGGCTGGTATACGGAAAACTACCTGGCCAGCGTGCCCACCGCCTTGCAGCATGGCGTCTACATCGGCAGCGCCGGCGAAGGCAAGATCGCATCGGCGGCACGTGCCGACTACGCCGCTGCAGCCGCGGCTGTACTGACCGGCGCCGGCCAGGCGGGCAAGGTGTACGAATTGGCTGGCGACGAAGCCTACACGCTGACCGAACTTGCGGCTGAAATCGCTCGCCAGTCGGGCAAGGCAGTGGTCTACCAAAACCTGCCGGAGGCCGATTTCAAGGAAGCGCTGCTTGGCGCAGGCTTGCCTGAGCACGTAGCCGGCTTACTGTCGGATTCTGATGCCGGGGTATCAAAAGGCGGGCTGTTTGATGACGGCCATCAGCTGAGCCGGCTGATCGGTCGACCGACGACGACTCTTGCGACGCTGGTTAAAGCTGCGCTTGCCTGATCCGCTCCCGTCAAGAAACCGGGGCCAAGGCCGGTCTCAGCATCACTTTCTGGGCGATTGCCGTGTAGGCTGCGAATAACCGCAGGCGACAGGCAATCTTTTGGAAAAATCTAGCGCGGCTCGGTGAAAAAGTAGAGCAATGCAATGACCGGCAACGCGAACCCCAGCCACGACGCCATGGCCCATCCGCCATGGGCGAAAGCCAGGCCGCCCAGCGCCGATCCGAGCGCGCCGCCGGCGAAGAAGGTCGCCATGTAGAGGCCGTTGAGGCGGCTGCGATATTCGGCTCCCAAAACAAAGATGGCGCGCTGTCCCAGCACCAGGTTGGTGGTCGCGCCAAAATCCAGCAGGATGCCGGCGGCTACCAGCAAGCCCAGGGCAAGCGGCGAACCGTGGGCGCCGATGTGCGTGATGAGGAAGGCGCCGGCGACGGCCAGCATTGCGAATGCAGTCGCGGCCTTGGTCCAGCCGCGGTCCGCGAAGCGGCCGGCGATGGGCGAGGCAATGGCGCCGGCCACGCCCGCGAGGGCGAACAATGCAATGCCTCCTTGCGATAGCCCGAACTCAGGCCCCGCCAGCAGCAGCGGGGTAGTGGTCCAGAACAGGCTGAAGGCGGCGAACATGCAGGCTTGATAGAACGCACGGCGCCGCAGCACCGGCGTGCTGCGCATCAGATGCACCATGGAGGCCAGCAGCTTGCCATAGGAAATGGTCGAAACCGGTTCGCGCTGCGGCAACGCCAGGCGGAGCATGAGCGCCAGCAGCGCCATCGCTGCCGCAGATAGGAAAAACACCGCGTGCCAAGAGGCAAACTGGGCGATGAAGCTGGACACCGGACGCGCCAGCATGATGCCCAGCATCAAGCCACTGACGACACTGCCGACGGCCCGGCCGCGTTCCGCTTCCGGCGTCAGGTGCGCGGCATACGGCACCAGCACCTGCACTGCAACCGAGGCGAGGCCGATGCACAGCGTGGCGGCGAAGAAGGGCAGCGGATGCGTCGACAATGCGGCTGCCAGCAGCGACAGGATGGCGAGGCCGATCAGGATCAGCACCAGGCGGCGCGTTTCCAGCAGATCGCCGAGCGGGACGATAAACAGCAGTCCTATGCCATAACCGATCTGGGTCAGGGTGACGATCAGTCCGGTGGCACCGGGCGACAGGCCCAGCGCCACACCGATCGGTCCGGCCAAGGGCTGGGCGTAATAAAGATTGGCGGCAATCAGCCCGCAGGCGAACGCCAGCAGGAGCATCATCCAGGCCGAGGCTGCCGGTTCGGAACTGGTCTCGGCGCTAGCGGTAAATGTGGTCATCGGTAATCCTTAAAAAGGGAATAAACATTTCCTAAATTGATAAAAAAATCAGGCGAGCGTCTTCATTGCAATATTTACCAGCACGGCCATCTCATCCCGGGTGCGGCCGGTCTTGCCGACCACGCGCATGCCCTGGATCACGCACAGCATCATGCGGGCGGTCGCTGCGCCATCGATCTGCTGCGGGATCGATCCGTCTTCCTGGCCGTGCCGGATCAGCGTGCCGATGAACACTTCGTTCCTGGTCAGCGCTGCGGTGACCCATTGCGCAACATCCTGGTCAAAGGTGGCCAGTTCCGCTGCGCTGCCAACCACCATGCAACCCTCCAGGCCGCAGGCGCCGTGCGACGCTTCGGCATAAAAAGCCAAGGCCAGGCGCACCTGCTCTTTTCCCGTCGCGCCCGCGCCGACCACTGCCCGCAGCTGCGTATCGCGTACGGTCTTGTAATGGTCGAGCGCTGCCAGGAAGACACTTTTTTTATCCTTGAACGCCTTGTAGACGCTGCCCGAAGCAAGCTGCATGGCCTGCGTCAGGTCGCACACAGTGGTGCCGTGGTAGCCGCGCTCGCTGAATACGCGTACCGCCTTGTCCAGCGCCTGGTCCATGTCGAATTCGCGCGGCCTGCCGCGGCCGCGCGAAAGATTGACACGGTCTGTAGTGACTGGGTTTGATAAGGAATTTGACATGGGCTGATTATGGGAATGTTTATTCCCTAAGTCAAGAGATGAAACGATGGCGTTATTTACTGGTCACATATAGGCAATCTTGAGCAAGCCGTAAAACAATGTCTGATCGATAACGGAGGCTGCCATGTCTAAGAAGAACAGAGTAATCCGAAATTTTGCGCTGGCGTCCATGTTTCTTTGCTGGCATCCCATCACCCAGGCAGACGATGCCTTGCCACCGCTGGCGCCGGCCGGCGACAGCTACTACGCCTCGGCCGCGCTCGGCAACGGCATCCTGTACGGCACCAGCCTGGACGGCCAGAAGCCGATGCGCTGGCGCGCGGCGGAAATCCGCTTCGGACCGGCCCTCGACCTGTTCGGACTGGCGGCCGGCGGCCACCTGCCGGCAGGAGCCAGCACCCGGCTGGACTATGTGTATTACAACGAAGGCCATCCCGACAACAATCACCGCGACGGCTACGCCATGCAAATGGTCTACCGCCAGAACTTGCGCCCCAGTTTTGACCTTGAATTGGGGGCGGGCCCGTATTTCAGCATGAACCGGACCACCGTCAACGGCACGGAAAAAGACGATGCGCGCCTGGGCGGCTTGATTTCCGTGGCGTTGCTGGCGCATCTCGACCAGTATTCGCCCGGCCTCAGCTTGCGGCTGGCCTACAATCACGTATTGACGCCCGGCGCGCCTTCCTCGGATGCTTTCCTGGTCGGCCTCGGCAAGGACTTCGGCGCAGCCCACGTAAGCGCGCCCGATGATGGCGGCAAGCACGGCTTATGGCTGGCGGCGCTGGGCGGTTTCGCCCAGACCAACCAGTCGGGACCAGGCAAGCGCCTGAGTTATGCGCTGGAAGCAAAGAAATACTACGGTCCGTGGGCCGCTTCGGTTTCCGCGATTGAAGAAGGGGATGATGGCGTGCGCGTGAACCGGCACGGGTTTGCCGCTCAGGGCTGGTATGTGCAGCCTGTCGCCGAGCATTGGGACATCAGCGCCGGCGTGGGGCCCTACCTGGCCGTCAATAAACGCGACTCGAACGACTGGAAAGTCAACGGCCTGGTCAGCTTGCAGGTCGGGCGTGACCTCGGCCATCAGCTGAGAGGCTTCGCCAGTTTCGGCCGCGTAGTCACGTTCAGGAACAAGAATGACGCCGACCTGATGACGATCGGCGTCATGAAAGGCTTTGACCTCTAGCCCGCCCTGGTTGCTCAGCGCAGCGTCTCGGCCAGCTTGTTTTCATCCATGCTGCGCCCCAGGACCACCCAGAAAATGCACAGCGACAGCAGGCCGGCGACGGCATAGACCGACACGTCGAGGTAGTTGCCGCCGATCTTGAGCGGGATCAGCGGCGCGTTGCTGGTGCAGATCATGTTGGCGGCGTACATGCCGACGTAGTGCATGCTGCACACCGCGAGCGCCATCACCAGCGCCGCTACCACGCGGTGCAGCAGCCGTGTCAGGTTGAACGCCAGCCACAACGCCGCGGAGGCGGCGGCGATGGCGATGGCGATCGAGATCACGACGATGGTCGGGTTGAGCAGCATGGTGGCGCGCAGGTTCATCGCGTACATCCCCATGTAATGCATCACGCACACGCCGACGCCGGCCAGCAGGCTGCCGGCGAGCCAGCCGGATACCTTGAATTTGCCGTGGCTGCCGGCCAGGTAGAGCGCAATGCCGGAAATGACGATGGCGGCCAGCAGCGAAGCCGCGGTCAGCACCACGTCATAGGCAATCGGCACGGTCAGGCGATACGCCTGCATGGCGAGGAAATGCATCGACCAGATACCGATGCCGCCCAGCGAGGCTGCGGCGCAGACGGTCATGCCGAGGTCCAGCGAGCCATCCTTGCGAAACATGGATTTGGCGCACTGCAAGGCCAGCAGCGCGCCCCAGAATGAAATCATGTATGACAGCAGTACCAGAGCAGCGTCATATTTCGGCGCCAATAATTGGCCTAGCAATGGATCCATGGCTTTCTCCCTGTCGTATGAATGTGATAGGCAAAAGCGAGGCGCTTCTGCCCTTGTTTTTGCAACATTGTTATTATAAAAACCGGGCCAGATAAATTACGCCATGGCATGTGTCCGTCTCGTGGATGGATATTTCCATGTGGAAATAATATAGGGTTAAAATTCCTATACGGCAATACGTTTATGGAAATATTTTATTGATGCGGCCGGCTAGCCGAAATCACCGCTGGCGACGGGCATGAAGTGGGCCTGGCAAAGGGTGGGCTGCGACAAATGTACGACTAGGCGGCACGAGTATAGGTACAATGTGCGGTTCATTCATCCAATTGACTGCACAAAGCCGTTGTAGCGCTGCTGCAGATCTTTCTTTTTCTGGTTTCATCCAAATTATGGCTGTCATTTCTATCACCAATGCGCAACTCGCATTCGGTCACGTTGCGCTGCTGGACCGCGCGGAATTTTCCCTGGAATCGGGAGAGCGGGTCGGCTTGATCGGCCGCAACGGCACCGGCAAGTCGTCGCTGCTGAAAACCATCGCCGGCGTGTCCAGGCTGGACGACGGGCTGATGGTGATGCAGCAAGGGATCAAGATCGCCTACGTCGACCAGGAACCGCATTTCGAATCCGAGATGTCAGTGTTCGACGCGGTAGCGTCCGGCATGGGCGAGATGCAGGCGCTGCTGAACGAATACGATGCGCTGACCGGCCAGTTCGGCGGCGATAACGACGACGCCATCATGGAGCGCATGCACGAGATCCAGAGCAAGCTCGATGCGGCCGACGCCTGGAGCCTGACCAACAAGGTCGAGACCACGCTGGACCGTCTTAACCTGGACAAGGACTTGCTGATGGGGCAGCTTTCGGGCGGCATGCAAAAGCGCGTCGCGCTGGCTTGCGCCCTGGTCAGCGCGCCTGATGTCTTGCTGCTCGACGAACCGACCAACCACCTGGATTTCAGCTCGATCATGTGGCTCGAGGGTTTGCTGCGCGACTACAAGGGCAGCGTGCTGTTCATTACCCATGACCGCAGTTTCCTGGATAACGTCGCTACCCGCATCATTGAACTGGACCGCGGCCGCATCCTGTCCTTCCCAGGCAATTTCACGGCCTACCAGGTACGCAAGGCCGAGCAGCTGGAAATCGAAGAGGTAGAGAACGCCAAGTTCGATAAATTCCTGGCGCAGGAAGAAATCTGGATCCGCAAGGGCGTGCAAGCACGCCGCACCCGCGACGAAGGCCGGGTGCGCCGCCTGGAAGCTCTGCGCCTGGCGCGCAGCGCGCGCCGCGACCAGCAGGGCCAGGTCAAGCTGGACGTGTCCTCGGGCGAACGCTCCGGCAAGATCGTGGCCGAGCTGACCGATGTCAACAAGGCGTTCGGCGAGAAGGTCATAGTGAATAATTTCACCGCTACCATCATGCGTGGCGACAAGGTCGGCCTGATCGGCCAGAACGGCGCCGGCAAAACCACACTGCTGAAACTGATCCTGGGCGAAGACCAGCCCGACAGCGGCACGGTCAAGCAGGGCACCAAATTGCAGATCGCGTATTTCGACCAGATGCGCGCGCAGCTGAACGAAGACGCGAGCCTGGCCGACACCATCGCGCCGGGCAGCGACTGGGTCGAGATCAACGGCCAGCGCAAGCACGTGATGACTTACCTGAACGATTTCCTGTTCGCACCGGAGCGCGCCCGTTCGCCGGTCAAATCGTTGTCCGGCGGCGAACGCAACCGCCTGCTGCTGGCGCGCCTGTTCGCCAAGCCGGCCAACGTGCTGGTGCTGGATGAACCGACCAACGACCTCGACATCGATACGCTGGAACTGCTGGAAGAATTACTGGAAGACTATAGCGGCACGGTGTTCCTGGTCAGCCATGACCGCACCTTCCTCGACAACGTGGTGACCCAGGTGATCGCCGCCGAGGGCGACGGCATGTGGCGCGAATATGTGGGCGGCTACACCGACTGGGAGCGCGTGCGTCCAAGCCAGTCGGCGGTGATCGCCAAGGCCAAGAGCGAAGCCAAGGTGGAAGCCAAGGCAGAGCCTGCCGTCAAGCAGAAAAAACTCAGCTACAAGGAACAGCAAGAGCTGAAAGAATTGCCGCTGCTGATCGCCAAGCTGGAAGCGGAACAGAAAGCCATTTCCAGCCAGCTGGCCGATCCCGATCTGTACAAGCAGAAGCCGGACGAAGTGAAGCGCCTCAACGACCGCTTCGCAGAAATCGACGGTTTGCTGCTGGAGAGCCTGGAGAAGTGGGAAGTGATCGAGGCGCGCAGCAAGGGATAAGCAGGTGTTTTGTGGTGATAGGGAAGGCCGCGCCTTCATTCGAGATCTACGTAACCTTTCATTGAAGGACATGGTTAAGCAATGAGCGAAGCCCCGGCTTTCCCCGTCATCCAGACCGAACGCCTGCTCCTGCGCGAGATAATCGAGCGCGATGCAGAACAGATATTCGCCATGCACGGCGATCCTGAACTGATGCGCTGGTTTGGCGTGGACCCCTTGCAGGACATGGAAGCAGCAAGGGGTTTGATCAAACGTTTTGCCAGTTTCCGCCTGGATGAAAATCCGGGGACACGCTGGGGCATCCAGGCCAGGGGAAATAACCAGTTGCTGGGTTCGTGCGGCTTGTTCCGCTGGGACCGGAACTGGCGCAAATGCATGATCGGCTACGAACTTTCGGCGTCGGCCCAGAAACAGGGCTTCATGCGCGAGACGCTGACCGCCGTCATGACCTGGGGTTTCGCCGAGATGGCGCTGAACCGCATCGAGGCCATGGTCCATCCCGACAACCTGGGTTCGCTCAAGCTGCTGCGCCAGCTCGGTTTTGTCGACGAAGGGCGCATGCGCCAGGTTGGGCATTGGGGTGGCCGGCATCACGACATGCTGATGCTCTCGCTGTTGCGCAGCGAGTGGCCCGCGGCCAACGTCAATTAATCAATTCAAGCGCTTGCAAGCCTCGCGCAGTTCCGCCACCTGCACGCGCAAGGCGGCCGCATCGGCTGCCAGCGGCCGCTGCGCCAGATAATGTTCCAGGTCGTCCAAGGCTGCTTGCGGGCAATCCAGTTGCGCAAACGCCAGTCCGCGGTCGCGCCGTTCGACAGCGTCGCCCGGCAGCAGGATCAGGATCCGCTGCTGCACTTCCAGCAGCCGCTGCCAGTGGTTGCTTTGCTGGTAGATGGCTTTCAGGTTGCGCAGTATGCGCACCAGGATGTCGTGCGGGTGGGCAATTTGCAGGTAGCTGATCAGCGATAGCCGGCTGGCCGCTCTTTCCTCGTCGTTTTCTGTCGGCAGGTAAGGCTCCAGCCGTTCTTCCAGTTCCTCGCGCGACAGGCTGGCGCCGTTGGCCGGATCGATCATGATATCGCCCGAGGGCACTGTCAGCTTCATCAGGAAATGTCCTGGGAAGGACACCCCTTTGACCGGCAAGCCGATCTGCTGCGCCAGCTCCATGTAGACCACCGCCAGCGATATCGGGATGCCGCGCCGCTTGACGATCACCCGGTGCAGGTAGCTGTTGTCGGTGTCGTAATAATGATTGACGTTGATCGCGAATCCCAGCTCCTGGTAGAAGAACTGGTTCAGCAGGCGCAATTTCTGGATGGCCGAGGCATCCGCCGGCAGGCGCAGGCGCAAGGTATTGGCCAGCCGGTCCAGCTCGTTCTGCGGCGCATCGAAATCCAGCTTCGGATAGACATCCTGCGCGATCGCCAGGGCGGCCTCGAACAACGGGACATCGTTGGCTTGTTTCACCAGCGAAGTAAAGTACTCTAAGGATGTGATCGTCATGACTCTATCCTAGCAAACTATTTTCTACTGTGCGATCCAGTTAACGCGCAATCCGCTTGAAATCGCGGAATCGGAATCCCATCGCCAATAGTGCTCCAAAGTAAGTAATGCCACAGGCAGCCAACACCACGCACAGGGCGGCAATGCGCGCCAGTGAGCTGGTGTGCGGTCCGGTCCAGTCGAATTGCTGGCCGCACCACAGCGCAACGGCGGCCATCAGGAACAGGGCGCCCAGCAGGCGCATGAAATAGCGGATCCAGCCTGCTTCCGGCTTGTAGATGCCGCGCCGCATCAGGCTCCATAGCAGGAACCCGGCGTTGAGGCAGGCGCCGACGCTGATCGACAGCGCCAGGCCGGCCACTGCGAACACCGGCACGAACAGGTAGTTCATCAATTGTGTGGCGATCAATACGCCGACGGCAATCTTGACCGGCGTGCGGATATCTTGCTTGGCATAAAAACCGGGAGCCAGGATTTTCACCACGATCAGGCCGATCAGGCCCACGCCATAGGCAATCAGCACCTGGCTGGTGACGGCCACCGAGGCGGCGTCGAATTTGCCGTGCTGGAACAAGGTCGCCGTCAGCGGCACTGACAAGGTTGCCAGGCCGACCGCGGACGGCAGCGCCAGCAGGAAGGTGAGGCGCAGTCCCCAGTCCAGCAGCGATGAATACTCGCCATGGTCTTTGTCTGCATTGGCTTTCGACAGGCTAGGCAGCAGGATGGTGCCGAGCGCCACACCCAGCAATGCTGTCGGAAATTCCATCAGGCGATCGCCGTAGGTCAATAAAGATACGCTGCCATGTCCCAGGCGTGAGGCGATGTTGGTGTTGATCAGCAGGCTGAGCTGGGCGGCCGACACGGCGAACACCGCCGGCCCCATTTTTTTCAGCACCCGCTGCACGCCCAGGTCGCGCAAGCCGACCATGGGACTGAGCGCAATCCGCGGCAGCATGCCGACCTTGAGCAGCGCCGGCACCTGGATCGCCACTTGCAGCACGCCGCCGACCAGCACCGCAAACGCCATTGCATAGATTGGGTGTTGCATATAAGGCGCAACGAACAGCGAGGCGACGATGAAAGCCAGGTTGAGCAGCACCGAGGTGAAGGCCGGGATCTTGAATTCATGCCAGGTATTCAGGATGCCGCCGGCCAGCGCTACAAAGGACATGAAGCCGATATAAGGGAACATGATCCGGGTCATGAACACCGAGGCGTCGAATATTTCCTTGTTGTCTTTCAGGCCGGTGGCGATGAAATACACTAGCACCGGGGTGGCCAGGATGCCGATGATGCAGGTGAACAGCATGGCCCAGGTCAGCACGGTGGCGACGTGGTCGATCAGTTCTTTGGTCGCGGCTTCGCCTTTCTGGTTCTTGTATTCGCCCAGGATGGGCACGAACGCTTGTGAAAAAGCCCCTTCGGCAAACAGCCGGCGCAACAGGTTGGGAATGCGGAAAGCGATGGCGAAGGCGTCTGTATAACCGTCGGCGCCGAATGCGCGCGCGTACAGGATTTCGCGAATCAGACCCGTCACACGCGACACCATGGTCATGCCAGAGACGGTGGCAAGCGTTTTATGCAAGTTCATGGAGCGGCATTATAGCTGGAGCAGATCGCCTGCCGCAGCTTTCTCAGGAGGTGGAAAAGCGGGAGTTGGCACCGGGTTTGGCTTGCTTCCGGCAAACATTGACTGTGATAAAGTCCGGGCAGGATCGTTCCCGTGGCAATCATAATATCGGCTTGCCACTCTGGCAACGCTGCTTTCTTGCGACAGAATTGCTTCCAAAGCAAGGGGGATTTGCCTGTTTCCCAAAAACTGGTTATAATCCGTGGCTTTACAGAATTCTGCGCCGCGGTCTGGTTTGCCGCGTTAGCATTCCCGACCTCGTTTTAGGAAATATAAATGGCAAATACCGCACAAGCACGTAAGCGTGCTCGTCAAGCAGTTCAGCAAAACCTGCACAACTCCAGCCAGCGTTCGACCCTGCGCACAGCTATCAAAGCTGCCCGCAAGGCAATCACTGGCGGCGACAAGGCTGCAGCAGCGCTGGTCTTGCAAAACTCCGTATCGACCATCGATCGTATCGCGGACAAGAAAATCATCCACAAGAACAAGGCTGCACGCCATAAGAGCCGTCTGAACGCAGCTCTGAAAGCGCTGGCTGCTTAATAGCCGGTAATTGAACGTCAGCCAGGCTGGCGTTTTTTACTGAGTTGTTGCCGGATTAAGAAAAACCCTGCATGACGCATGTCGTCATGCAGGGTTTTTCTGTTTTGTTTTTGCCATGCTCACTCGCAGCGGCGTCCGGCCGCTGCTTCTCTCGCGCTTGTTTATAGCTGAGGCAAACCCTGGATCACGGTGCCGGGCTTGATGTTCTTTTCCTTGAACCAGCCCTTGTTCATCTCCAGCGCATAAGATGCCGCGCCTTGGGCGCAATGGGAATCCAGCGTCTGCGCCTTCATTTCCTCGACATTCAGGATCGCGCCTTTGGCGTCGATGAACGCCACCGACAGCGGAATCAGGGTGTTCTTCATCCACATGCAGATGCCCGCAGGAGTCTCGAACACAAACACCATGCCTTCGTTGGCGCCCATTTTCTTGCGGAACATGAGGCCCTGTTCGCGCTGTTCTTCGCTGCGCGCCACTTCGGCCTTGATCACATGGATGCCGATATTCAGGGGAGTGGCCGGGAGCTGCTGGATTTCCTGGGCCGCGGCCGGCAGTGCAGCTGCAGTAAAGCTTGCGATGATGGCAGCGGTGGCTGCGAGGTAGGCTGGGCGAATTATTCTCATGTCGATAATGCTCCTTTAGGATCGGGAGATTATACAGAGAGGCAAATCGGCAGAGGGGCGCCGGCTACTGATATTAATTGTTTCAGGACGTAAAAAAAGGCAGGACGTGCCTGCCTTTTGTCGAAACTGATGCCGAATTACTTGGCAGCAGGAGCAGCGTCGGCTGCTGGAGCTTCAGCTTTTGCAGCTTTTGCTTTAGCGGCTTTCTTAGCCTTCTTGACTTTGTGTGTGGTCTTCTTGGCTGCAGGCGCCGATGCTTCAGCGGAGGCGGCAGCAGGTGCTGCAGGAGCAGCTGGGGCTGCGTCGGCAGCGAAAACGGAAGAAGCGAACAGGCCAGCAATCAGAACAGCGATCAGTTTTTTCATTTTCAAATCCATCCAGTTAGCGAGTTAATCAATCGATGATTCACTTGAATCACTGCAATTAACGACCCTCGGAAACGTATGGTTGACACTCTTTTTTAAAAAGACCAGAAACTTGTATCAATTTGTATCGACTGCTACTTCCTCAAGGTGGTCAGATCGGCGGGATCGATCGCCAGCGACTCGCCCGGCCACAGCGGATGGCTTTGCAGCGACACCTGCCCGATCGCCACCCGCACCAGGCGCAAGGTCGGCAATCCCACCGCCGCCGTCATGCGCCGCACCTGGCGGTTCTTGCCTTCGGTCAGGGTCAGCGCCAGCCAGCTGGTGGGTTTGTCGTGGCGCTGGCGGATCGGTGGATCGCGCGGCCATAGCCAATCGGGCGCTTCGATCTGGCGCGCCTGGCACGGCTTGCTGCGGAAGTCGCCGAGATCGACGCCATGCCGCAAGCGCTCCAGCAGGGCCTCGGTCGGCAAGCCTTCTACTTGCGCCATGTAAGTCTTGGGCTGCTTCACCGCCGGATGGCTGATGTTGTGCTGCAGCTGGCCGTCATCGGTAAGTAACAATAATCCTTCACTATCGGCATCGAGCCGTCCGGCCGGGTAGATATCGGGGATCTTGATGTAGTCGGCCAGCGTAGGGCGGCCGGGGTGGGCCGAGAACTGGCACATCACTTGAAATGGTTTGTTGAACAGAATCAGAGACATGGCGCTAGTATAGTGCTTCGCCATGGAGGAAGCACGGTGCCGGTGTCGCAAAAACATAGCGTCTAGTAAAATACTAGTGCATAATATGGAATGCTTGTCTTATGTCTTATATAAGACCAACCGTGTTTCAAATCCAACCGCACTGGTAGTTTTTACCTCCTCAACTCCGGAGTACACAGATGTCCCAACATATCAAAGTGCCTGCTGAAGGCAAAAAAATCACCGTCAACGCCGATTTTTCGATCAACGTCCCTGACAATCCAATCATTCCTTACATCGAAGGCGATGGCACCGGCGTCGATATCAGCCCGGTCATGATCAAGGTTGTGGACGCCGCGGTGTCCAAGGCATATGCAGGCAAGCGCAAGATCAGCTGGATGGAAGTGTTCGCCGGCGAAAAGTCGACCAAAGTGTATGGTCCTGACGTCTGGCTGCCGGAAGAGACCCTGGCTGCAATCAAGGATTACGTCGTTTCGATCAAAGGCCCGTTGACCACGCCAGTCGGCGGCGGCATCCGTTCCCTGAACGTGGCCCTGCGCCAAGAGCTGGACCTGTACGTCTGCCTGCGCCCGGTGCGTTATTTCAAGGGCGTGCCTTCGCCGGTGCGTGAGCCGGAAAAGACCGACATGGTGATTTTCCGCGAAAACTCGGAAGACATCTACGCCGGTATTGAATGGCAAGAAGGCAGCGACGGCGCCAAGAAACTGATCGAATTCCTGATCAAGGAAATGGGCGTCAAGAAGATCCGTTTCCCTGACACTTCCGGCATCGGCGTCAAGCCGGTTTCGCGCGAAGGCACCGAGCGCCTGGTGCGCAAGGCGATCCAGTACGCTATCGACAACGACAAGCCATCCGTGACCATTGTCCACAAGGGCAACATCATGAAGTTCACCGAAGGCGGCTTCCGTGACTGGGCATATGCCCTGGCGCAAAAGGAATTCGGCGCTGAACTGATCGACGGCGGCCCATGGGCGAAATTCAAGAACCCGAAGACTGGCCGCGAAATCATCGTCAAGGATTCGATCGCTGATGCATTCCTGCAACAAATCCTGCTGCGTCCGAACGAATACAGCGTGATCGCCACCCTGAACCTGAACGGCGACTACATTTCCGACGCCCTGGCGGCACAAGTCGGCGGCATCGGCATCGCGCCGGGCGCCAACCTGTCGGATTCGGTTGCAATGTTTGAAGCAACCCACGGTACAGCGCCTAAGTATGCAGGCAAGGACTATGTCAACCCGGGTTCGCTGATCCTGTCGGCGGAAATGATGCTGCGCCACATGGGCTGGGTCGAAGCTGCCGACCTGATCATCGAATCGATGCAAAAGTCGATTACCTCGAAAAAGGTCACCTACGACTTCGCCCGCCTGATGGAAGGCGCAACCCAGGTTTCCTGCTCCGGTTTCGGCGAAGTGCTGATCGAAAACATGTAATTTTGTCAGTTGTTGCAAAAAAGCCAGGACGTGTCCTGGCTTTTTTTTCGTGCTGTTGCGGGCCGTACCTATAAAAAAACCTCACCACGGTGAGGTTTTTTACAAAAGCGGCTTAATGACGCAAAGCGAAATTAAGGAGCTTGGATGTTAGAAGCTTGCTTGCCTTTAGGGCCTTGCGTGACTTCGAACTGGACTTTTTGACCTTCTTTGAGGGTCTTGAAGCCGTTCATCTGGATTGCGGAAAAGTGTGCAAACAAATCTTCACCGCCGTCATCCGGAGTGATAAAGCCGAAGCCCTTAGAATCGTTGAACCACTTGACTGTACCTGTTGCCATAAAATAGCGTCTTTCAAATAATAACAATCACACGAGCCGTAAAAGCAAGAAGCCTCGCGTAACGCTGCCCCTTCTAGAACTTGCTCACTTCTATTAACAAGCTGAAACACGCTTATCAATGAATGTCATTGTTCGCGTTAAAAATAAAAAAGTCAAGTAATTTCCTTTGTGCAATTAATTTTCTGGTTTCGGCCGTTTTTTTGCTCTTGATTTAATCTCTTCTATCGTCATCTGCATAGCAATCGGAAAACGCGTAATATCGTTATAAGCAATATTTTATTCTGTGTCGCGCGTTGCGCATTTGGCGGAAGGTTTTAGAATAGGCGCATGGTAACCAAGCACGAAGACGGGACAGTAGCGACGCGACAAGAGCAAAAGCTCAAGCCGCCCCCCATGTATCAAGTATTTTTGCTCAATGACGACTACACTCCAATGGAGTTCGTGGTCGCCATCCTGCAGGAATACTTCAACAAGGATCGTGAAGCCGCAACGCAGATAATGTTGAAGGTGCATCGCGATGGCAAAGGCATGTGTGGGGTATATCCGAAAGATATCGCTTCCACCAAGGTTGAACTGGTATTAACGCACGCACGCAAAGCAGGGCATCCCCTGCAATGCATGATGGAGGAAGCATGATTGCGCAGGAACTGGAAGTAAGTTTGCACATGGCGTTTGTCGAGGCACGACAAGCAAGGCACGAGTTCATCACGGTTGAACACCTGCTGCTGGCTCTGCTAGACAACCCGTCCGCGGCAGAGGTGCTGCGTGCGTGTGCGGTCAACATTGATGATATGCGCAAGACGCTGACCATCTTCATTGGCGACAACACACCGACGGTGCCGGGTTCGAATGAAGTGGACACCCAGCCGACCCTTGGTTTTCAGCGCGTGATCCAGCGCGCCATCATGCATGTGCAATCGGCTTCCAACGGCAAGAAGGAAGTGACCGGCGCCAACGTGCTGGTCGCCATCTTCGGCGAAAAGGATTCGCACGCGGTGTATTACCTGCACCAGCAAGGCGTGACGCGGCTCGACGTGGTGAATTTCATCTCGCACGGAGTGCGCAAGGACCAGCAGGCCGACGCGCAGAAATCTTCCGAAGGTGCGGAAGAAGTGCAGGCCGAAGGCCAGGCCAAGGAAAGTCCGCTTGACCAGTTCACGCAAAACTTGAACAAGCTGGCGACCGAAGGCAAGATCGATCCGCTGATCGGCCGCGAGTACGAGGTCGAACGCGTGATCCAGACCTTGTGCCGGCGCCGCAAGAACAATCCTCTGCTGGTCGGCGAAGCCGGCGTCGGCAAGACCGCGATCGCGGAAGGGCTGGCATGGCGCATCACCCAGGGCGACGTCCCTGAAATCCTGCAAAGCGCGATCGTCTATTCGCTCGACATGGGTTCGCTGCTGGCCGGCACCAAGTACCGCGGCGATTTCGAGCAGCGCCTGAAAGCGGTGCTCAAGCAACTGAAAGACAGTCCGAACGGCATCCTGTTCATCGACGAAATCCACACCATCATCGGCGCCGGTTCCGCCTCGGGCGGCACGCTGGATGCATCGAACCTGCTGAAACCGGCTTTGTCTAGCGGCCAGCTGAAATGCATCGGTGCGACCACTTACACCGAATTCCGCGGCGTGTTTGAAAAAGACCATGCCTTGTCGCGCCGTTTCCAGAAAATCGACGTCAACGAGCCGACGGTAGAGCAAACCGTGCAAATCCTGCGCGGCCTGAAATCGCGCTTTGAAGAACACCACGGCGTCAAGTATTCGGCCTCCGCGCTCACCAGCGCGGCTGAACTGGCGGCGCGTTTCATCAACGACCGCCATCTGCCGGACAAGGCCATCGATGTGATCGATGAAGCCGGCGCGGCGCAGCGCATCCTGCCGAAGTCGAAGCAGAAAAAGACGATCGGCAAGGGCGAGATCGAAGACATCATCGCCAAGATTGCGCGGATTCCGCCGCAGTCGGTCAACCAGGACGACCGCAGCAAGCTGCAAACCATAGACCGCGATTTGCGCAATGTGGTGTTCGGCCAGGATCCGGCGATCGATGCCCTGGCGTCGGCGATCAAGATGGCGCGCGCCGGCCTGGGCAAGACCGACCGCCCGATCGGCTCCTTCCTGTTCTCCGGTCCGACCGGCGTCGGCAAGACCGAGGTGGCCAAGCAGCTGGCGTTCATCCTCGGCATCGACCTGATCCGTTTCGACATGTCCGAATACATGGAGCGTCATGCGGTGAGCCGCCTGATCGGCGCGCCGCCGGGTTATGTCGGGTTCGACCAGGGCGGTTTGCTGACCGAGGCCGTGACCAAGAAACCGCATGCGGTGCTGCTGCTGGATGAAATCGAAAAAGCCCACCCGGACATTTTCAATATCCTGCTGCAAGTGATGGACCACGGCGCATTGACCGACAATAACGGACGCAAGGCGGATTTCCGCAACGTGATCATCATCATGACCACCAATGCCGGCGCGGAAAGCCTGCAAAAACGTTCGATCGGCTTTACCGACAAGAAAGAAGCCGGCGATGAGATGGCGGATATCAAGCGTATGTTTACGCCGGAATTCCGTAATCGCATCGATTCCATCATCAGCTTCCATGCACTGGACGAAGAAGTCATCCTGCGCGTGGTCGACAAGTTCCTGATGCAGCTGGAAGAGCAGCTGCACGAGAAGAAGGTGGAAGCGATCTTCACCGAAAATTTGCGCAAGTTCCTGGCCAAGAAGGGCTTCGACCCGCTGATGGGCGCGCGGCCGATGGCACGCCTGATCCAGGACATGATCCGCAAGGCGCTGGCCGACGAACTGTTGTTCGGCAAGCTGGTGACCGGTGGCCGCGTAACTGTCGATCTTGACGACAAGGACCTGATCAGCCTGGACTTTGCAGAAAAGGATTCGTCCTCGCCTGCGGCCCCTGAAGAAACTGTCGAAGTCGAATAAGCAAGCCGATACTGCCGGGCATTTGCCTGGCATGTTAAAAAAGCCTGAATGCACGCAAGTGATTCAGGCTTTTTTTATGGTCGCCGCCGCATTCGGCATTGGGCGGCGCTCCATCGCCGCAACGATGGAGCGTCTGGTCATGGCTGTATGGTGGTTCCGGTCGCCTGCTTGGCCTGGATATCCGAAACCGCCTGCTGGATCGCCGACAGGCGATAGTCCGTGCCGGGATGGATCGCGGTATAACCGTTGAGCACGCTGGCCGGATAGCTGCTCGCCAGCCGCTGCCAGAAAGCCGCGGCATCGTCGACCTTGTAGCCGGCGCGCGCAACCATGTACAGCGACAGCTTGTCGGCCGCCGCATCCAGTTGCTGCGGGTAAGGCTTGACGCCGGCCATGCCGTTCAGCGCGGCGGTATCCGGCTTCAGGCGGATCAGGTTGTCGATGACGCCGGTCATGGTGGCGGTATTGCGCTGGCGCGATGGGTGGGTCAGCGTGTTGTGCGCCATTTCCTTGGCGATCACCAGCGCCAGTTCATCGTCGCTCTTGGTGTATTTCATCATGCCGCTGCTGATCAGCACACGCCGGCCGTCAGCATAGCTGATCACATTCTCGGTATTGCCGAGTTCGATGCCGAAGGCGCACGCACGGGTCAAAGGGATGTTCAGGACCTGGTTGCCGCCGCTGCGCGCAATGGTGACCTTGATGCTGTTGCGGCCGTTGACCAGCGGACCGAGCAGCAAGGCAGTCTGGCGCTCGGCGTCGGCGCCGGTCGGCACCGGCTTGTCCTGGATGCTGACCAGCAGGTCGCCGCGCTGCAGGCCGACCTTGGCGGCGCCGCTGCCGGCCAGCACGCCGGTCACTTGCAGCTGGTCGCTCAGGCCGAGAGAGCTGGCCGCGTCAATGAATTCAGAGGTATAGGAATATTTTGTCTTGGCGGTGAAACCCAGCAGGTTGCGCGCATTGTTCCGGCACAGCAGGGCATTGTTCACCAGCAAAGGCGCGGCGACGTCGTACAAGCGGTCCTGCAAGCCGATCAAGGCTTTCAATTCCGCCTGTTGCGGCGGCGGCGCAGGCACGGCGGGTTTGGAAGGGACTGGCACGGTTTGCGGCTGGGTGCCGGCAGGCTCCTGCGTGGCACAGGCTGCCAGCAACAGTACTGGCAGCGTTAGCGTTGCACAGCGCATGACTCCCTGCCATCCATTGTTACGCGTCAATCTCATCAATTTCTCCATCAATGTTTTCCGGTGCTGCCGAAGCCGCCTGCGCCGCGTTCGCTGCTCTCGAAATCGGCTACGACATTAAAACGGACACGTGCTACAGGCACGATGATCAATTGCGCCAGCCGGTCCATCGGGTTAAGGGTAAATTCGGTCGTTCCGCGGTTCCAGGTAGAAACCATCAGCTGACCCTGGTAATCAGAGTCGATCAGGCCCACCAGGTTCCCCAGCACGATGCCGTGTTTATGGCCGAGGCCGCTGCGCGGCAGGATCATCGCCGCGTAAGCCGGGTCGCCGATGTGGATTGCCAGGCCGGTCGGGATCAGGTGGGTTTCACCGGGTTTGATCGTCAGCGCGGCATCCAGGCAGGCGCGCAGGTCGAGGCCCGCACTGCCTTCGGTGGCGTAGGCCGGCAGTTGATCTTGCATGCGCGGGTCGAGAATTTTGACGTCGATGATATTCATTGAATTTTGTAACAATCTATAAGTGAAATGATAGAGGCTGGTGCAACAGGCATGGCAGGAATAATCCTGCCCGGTGTTCATCAAGCTGCCGCGGATTTTTCGATGCAAGCCGCCGGCGTTGAAACCGGCAGCGGCATGCAGACGCTAAACAAGACGATCGGCGATTGCTGCAATCAGCTGGCGCGCCAGCTGCTGCTTGCCGGCGCGCGGCAGGTTGGTGTGGCCGCTGGCGTCAAACAATACCAGCTGGTTATCGTCCTTGCCAAACGTGTCATGGCCGATATTGCCCACCAATAGCGGCACGTTTTTCCGCAGCCGCTTGGCCTCGCCATATTGCAGCAGGTTTTCCGATTCGGCCGCAAAACCGACACAGTAAGGCGCTTTCGGCAATGCCGCAACTGCTGCCAGGATATCGGGATTTTGCTCGAACACCAGTTCAGGCGCGCTGCCGTCGGCATTCTTTTTCAGTTTCTGCGGGCTGGCGTTGGCTACCCGCCAGTCGGCTACAGCCGCCACGGCGACGAAGACATCGGTGCGGCTGTCGGCGCCGGCCAGCTGCGCCATTACGATATCGTGCATCTGCTGCGCGGTCTGGACGCTGATGCGGCGCACGCCGTAGGGTGTGGCGAGCGCGGTCGGGCCGGATACCAGGGTGACTTCGGCTCCCGCCTCGTAAGCAGCGCGGGCCACGGCATAGCCCATTTTCCCGGATGAGAGATTGGTGATGCCGCGCACCGGATCTATCGGTTCGAAAGTCGGGCCTGCGGTCAGCAGCAGCCGTTTTCCTTTCAGCAGCTTGGGCTGGAACGAGGCGATCACTTCCGTCAGCAGCTCATGAGCTTCCAGCATGCGGCCCATGCCGACTTCGCCGCAAGCCTGTTCGCCGGCGTCAGGGCCGAGCAGCTGTATGCCGTCGGCCAGCAGTTGCGCCAGGTTGCGCTGGGTTGCCGCGTTTTGCCACATCTCGACATTCATGGCCGGGGCCACCAGCAAGGGCAGCGTCGCCTGGCGCGCCACGCATAGCGTCGACAGCAGGTCGTCGCAGGCGCCATGCGCCAGCTTGAAGATGAAGTCGGCGGAGCAGGGCACGATCACGATGGCGTCGGCGTCGCGGGTGAGGTCGATGTGCGGCATGTTGTTGCCGATGCGCGCATCCCATTGATCGGTAAACACCGGCTTGCCCGACAAGCCCTGCATGGTGACCGGGGTAATGAAGTGGGTTGCCGCCGCGGTCATCACCACTTGCACCGAAGCGCCGGCCTTGATCAGCGCGCGCGCGAATTCGGCCGCCTTGTAGCAGGCGATGCCGCCGGTCAGTCCCAGCACGATTTTTTTACCAGCGAGATCCATGCCTGCTCCTGGAAACGTTATGTATTGGCTACTTGCTTGCTTACTTGTTTACGCGCCGCAGCTCATCAATGACAAACAATACCGCACCGACGCAGATCGCGCTATCGGCGATGTTGAAAGCCGGCCAGTGCCAGTTGCGCACGTAGATGTCGAGGAAATCGATCACGTGGCCGTAGGCGATGCGGTCGACCACGTTGCCGATGGCGCCGCCCAGGATCAGCGCCAGCGCAGTGCAGAACATGCGTTGTCCGGCATGGCGTTTCAGCAGGAAAGTGATGAACAGCGCGGCGGCGATGCCGAGCGCGGTGAAAAAGTAGCGTTGCCAGCCCGATTCGGTGGACAGGAAGCTGAACGCGGCGCCCTTGTTATACACCAGCACCAGGTTGAAGAAGGAAGTCACCGGCTGCGATTCGCCGTAGCTGAACAGGCGCACGATGGTGATCTTGGTAAGCTGGTCGATCAGCAGCACCAGCGCGGCGATAGCCAGCCATGGCGCCAGGCCGTAGCTGGAAGAAGATGAAGCGGAAGAGCGTTTTTTTGTGACCATGTCGATTCTTAACTATGTGGCAAAATGCGCAGCCTGCAAGCTTGTAGCCGATTGCAAGCCGCGCCTGGTTAACCTACTTCATCGCTTAAGCAAAATGCCGGTCTTCGCCGCCGCCGAACAGGTTGGCGACGCAGCGTCCGCACAGGCCCGGATGTTCCGGGTGGCTGCCGACGTCGGCCCGGTAATGCCAGCAGCGTTCGCATTTCTGCTGCGCCGACGGCGTGACCACGATCGTTTCTTCGGCTTCCGTCGCCACTTCGGACACTGTAGCGCTGGAGGTGATCAAGACAAATTTCAGGTCGTCGCCCAGGCTGCCGAGCAGCGCATGCTTGGCCGGGGCCGCCTTGATTTCCACCTCCGCCTGCAGCGAAGAACCGATGCCGCCTGCCACCCGCACTTCTTCCAGCTGCTTGGTGACGTCTGCGCGCACCGCGCGTATGGCGTTGAATTTTTCGATCAGGGCCGCGGCGTCGCTGATTTCCGGCAGCGTGTAATAGGTCTGCGTGAAAATGGTTTCATCGCTGGCGGCAAATGCTTCCGGGCTGGCGAAGAACGACCAGGCTTCTTCCGCCGTGAACGACAGCGTCGGCGCCATCACCCGCAGCAGGGCCTGGGTGATATGCCAGATCGCGGTTTGCGCGGAGCGGCGCGCCGGCGAACTGACGCCGCTGGTGTACAGGCGGTCTTTCAGGATATCGAGATAGAAGCCGCCGAGATCTTCCGAGCAGTACATCTGCAGCTTCGAGATCACCGGATGGAATTCGTAGGTCTCGTAGTGATTCAGGATGTCGGCCTGCAGCTGCGCCATGCTGGCGATCGCATAGCGGTCGATTTCCAGCAGCTCGGCGATCGGCACCGCATCGGTTGCCGGATTGAAGTCCGAGGTGTTGGCCAGCAGGAAGCGCAAGGTGTTGCGGATGCGGCGGTACGATTCCGTCACGCGCTTGAGGATCTCTTCGGAGATGGTGATTTCGCCGGAATAGTCGCTGGAGGCAACCCACAGGCGCAGGATTTCCGCGCCCAGCGAGTCGGCCACCTTTTGCGGCTCGACGCCGTTCTTCAGCGACTTCGACATCTTGCGGCCTTCGCCGTCGACCACGAAGCCGTGCGTCAGCAGGGCGTTGTACGGCGCGCGGCCATTCAACATGGCCGAGGTCAGCAACGAGGAGTGGAACCAGCCGCGATGCTGGTCCGAGCCTTCCAGGTAGAGGTCGGCCGGGAACTGCAGCTGGCTGGCGTGCGAACCGCGCAATACCGTCTGGTGGGTAGAGCCGGAATCGAACCAGACATCCAGCGTGTCCCTGTTCTTGACATAGTTGACGGCGTCGTCGCCCAGCAGCTCTTTCGGATCCAGCGCCTGCCAGGCTTCGATCCCGCTTTGCTCGACGCGCTGCGCGATCTGTTCCAGCAGTTCAGGCGTGCGCGGATGCAGCTGGCCGCTTTCCTTGTGCACGAAGAAAGCCATCGGCACACCCCATTGGCGCTGGCGCGACAGGGTCCAGTCGGGACGGTTGGCGATCATGCCGTGCAGTCGCGCCTTGCCCCAGGCCGGGAAGAAGGCAGTGTCCTCGATCGCTTGCAGGGCGGTTGCGCGCAGGCTCGGGTGGCCGTCCTTCGGCAGGTTGTCCATGCTGGCGAACCATTGCGACGTGGCGCGGTAGATGATCGGCGTCTTATGGCGCCAGCAATGCATGTAACTGTGGTCGAACATGACCAGCTTGAACAGCGCGCCGGCTTCTTCCAGCTTGGCGCAGATCGGCTTGGACGCTTCCCAGATGGTCATGCCGGCAAAGAACGGCAGCCAGGATGCAAACTTGCCATCACCCATGACCGGGCTGATGATGTCGTCATCCTTCATGCCATGCGCCTTGCAGGAGATAAAGTCTTCGATGCCATAGGCCGGCGCCGAGTGCACGATGCCGGTGCCGCTGTCGGTGGTGACGTAGTCGCCCAGGTAGACCGGCGACAGGCGGTTGTAGCCGGGATCGCTGTCGGCCAGCGGATGTTTGAAATTGATGAGCGCCAGCGCTTCGCCTTTGCAGGTGGCGATGATTTTGCCTTCGAGGCCGAACCGCTGCAGCGCGTCTTCGACCAGGTCCTGCGCCAGGATCAGCAGCAGCGCTTCGCCGTTGCGCGCGGTCTGCACCAGCGCGTAGTCGACTTCCGGATGGACGTTGAGCGCCTGGTTGGACGGGATGGTCCATGGCGTGGTGGTCCAGATCACCACGTAGCCTTTATTGGTCGGCAGCGATGGCAGACCGAAGGCCGCAGCCAGCTTTTCGGGCTCGGCGAACGGGAAGCCGACGTCGATCGACGGATCGCGCTTGTCCTGGTATTCCACTTCCGCTTCAGCCAGGGCCGAACCGCAATCGAAGCACCAGTTGACCGGTTTCAGGCCGCGGTACACATAACCTTTTTCCAGGATGGCGCCAAGGGCGCGCAGTTCGTCGGCCTCATTGCCAAAGGCCATGGTCAGATACGGGTTGTCCCATTCGCCCAGCACGCCGAGGCGGATAAAGTCTTTTCTTTGCAGGTCGATCTGTTCATTGGCGTAAGCGCGCGCTTTCGACTGCACTTCGGCCACCGGCAGGTTCTTGCCGTATTTCTTTTCGATCTGGATCTCGATCGGCATGCCGTGGCAATCCCAACCGGGCACGTAAGGCGCATCGAAGCCGGCCATGTTGCGGGCCTTGACGATCATGTCCTTGAGGATCTTGTTGACGGCGTGGCCCAGGTGGATCTCGCCGTTGGCGTAGGGCGGGCCGTCATGCAGGATGAATTTCGGGCGGCCCTTGGAAGCTTTGCGGATCCGTTCGTAGACTTTCTTTTCCTGCCACTGCTTGACCCATTGCGGCTCGCGCTTGGCGAGATCGCCGCGCATGGGGAAAGGCGTCTCGGTCATGTTGACCGGGTATTTGCTTTGCGGCTTATTTTGCGGCTTGCCTTGCTGTTTCGCCGGTTTATTGTTTTCTGGTTTGCTGGTCTGGTCGGACATAATTTTCTTCAGTGGAATTCTGTGGGGCCGGCATATATGTAGGCATAAGCGCAGGCAAGGCGCGAGGAATTGCTGACAGCGTCAAATTCGATCGGTGGCCGAAACCGCCGACAAGTCATGCTGGCCGTGCTGGCGGAAATACGCGCGTGCATTGCTGACATCGCGCGTAATCGCGGCGGTCAGGGTCGGCAAATCGACATATTTCTCTTCGTCGCGCAGTTTTTGCAAAAACTCGACCTGTATCAGCTTGCCGTAGCAATCGCCGGTAAAGTCGAGGATATAACTTTCCAGCAGCACCCGGCCGCTGTCGTCCACGGTGGGGCGGATGCCGATGCTGGCGACCGCCGGCAAAGGCCGGTCGGCCAGGCCATGGACGTTGACCACGAAGATGCCGGACAGCGCCGGCAGTTTATGGTTGACGCGCAGGTTCAGGGTCGGGAAGCCGATGGTGCGGCCGAGCTTCTTGCCATGCACCACATGGCCCGAGATGGAGTACGGATGGCCCAGCAGCGCCCGTGCGTGGCTGAAATCGCCGGCCGCCAGTGCAGCGCGCACCGCCGACGACGATACCCGTGCGCCGTCGTTCATGACAGTCGGCAGGGTCTCGACCTGGAAGCCATATTTCTTGCCGGCCTCGATCAAGGTCGCGATATTGCCGGCGCGGCGGGCGCCGAAGCAGAAATCTTCGCCGACCATCAGCCATTTCACATGCAGGCCCTCGACCAGTACTTTCTCAATGAAATCCTGGGGCGACATGGCGGCAAAGCTGGCGTTGAAATGTTCGACGATCACGCGGTCTATGCCGGCCTGGGACAGCGACTGCAGCTTGTCGCGCAGGTTGGCGACACGGGTCGGCATATTGCCCGGCTGGCCGGCGCGCTGCGCAAAAAATTCGCGTGGATGCGGCTCGAACGTCATGACCGCGGCATCCAGCCCCAGTTCAGTGGCAGCCTTGCGGACGTGCGCGAGCAGCACCTGGTGGCCGCGATGCACGCCGTCAAAGTTGCCGATAGTGAGCGCGCAAGGCGCACGCGATTCGGCGTTGGGAAGTCCGCGAAATACCTTCATTGAAGTGACCGGAATATTTATTGCCAAAACCCTGCATTATAAATGCTTTCGGCCTCTTGCCCCTGCACGGAAGTCGAACCGCAGCGGATTGCACGATTTTTAATTGATAAAACAGCCATTTTATTGAATTTTGGATACTGAATCAGGAATCCGGGATTGCCATGGCCAAAAAAAATCGCCCCGGAGGGCGATTTTTCTCAATCAGAAATAGCCTGGTTTTGCTTAGGCTGGTTTGTTGCCGCCCAGGAGACCGCCCAGCAAACTGCCGAGATCGACGCCGCCAGGAGCAGGGCTGGCTTCGCCGTGCGGCGTCAGCTTGTCCACCAGGCCAGGCAGGATCTCCGACAGGTGGCCGGCTGCTTCTGCTGGCGAAATGCCTGCCGCTTGCGCCAGTTCCTGCAGGTGGCCGCCGCCCAGCGCCTGTTGCACCTGGTCTGGCGAGATAGGCTGGTTTTGGCCGGTGCCTATCCATGACTGCACCACCGAACCCAGGCCGGCGCCTTCCAATGCACTGAGCAGGCCGCCGCCGGAACCGGCGTCCGCTCCGGCAGCCTGGCCCGCACCACCACCTTGCAGCGCTTTGAGCAGCATCGGCAATGCAGCCTGGATCAACAGGGCTTGCGTGTTATTTCCACCTGCTTGCTGTTGGCCGCCGCCACCGATTGCGCCAAGTACCGAATCCAGCAATCCCATAATATTCTCCTGAGTAAATAATGCGTCAATAATGAACGCGTGATACAACGTCAGCCGTCGAGGCAGGTTGCTGCTCTGTAAATACAAAGCAGTTGAGAAGATCGATCTTACAACGGGCTAAGGGCTTTGAGTAGTTGCGCAACTGAAAACGATTGTGTCTTGACTGCGTTTACCATTCTAGCCAGCGCTTATATTTTTGCTTAGAACAAATTGTAGGATCGATAGAGGCAAGCGCCGGGTTGACGAAACTACATCTCGCCCCAGATCGCGTTGATCGCGGCCAGCGCCGCCAGGCCGGCGGTTTCGGTGCGCAGGATCCGCGGTCCCATCGACAACATCAGCGCGCCTTGGCTGCAGGCCAGGTTTTCTTCGGCTTCCGTGAACCCGCCTTCCGGCCCGATCAGCAGCGCCAGCGCCTGCGGCGGCTGGTGGCGCGCCCAGTCCGACAGCGATTGCTCGCCGCGCGGCGACAGCAGGATGCGTTTGTGCAGGTCCTGCTGTTGGACCCAGTCGTTGAAAGGACTGAGGCTGGACAGGGTAGGCAGGCGGTTGCGGCCGCTCTGTTCGGCGGCGGCGACGATCACCGCTTGCCAGTGGTTCTGTTTCTTCTCGGCGCGCTCGCTGTTGAGGCGCACTACGCAGCGCTGCGCCGCCAGCGGCTGGATTGCCGCGACCCCGAGTTCGACGGCTTTTTCGATGATCCAGTCCAGTTTCGACGACTCCGGCAGCGCCTGGGCCAGCGTGATCGCATACGGCAGCTCCGCCTCGCGCGGCGAGAAAGTCTTGATCTCGACACCGACGCGCTTTTTTTCAATGCTGCTGATGGTGGCGGTGTATTCGCCGCCTTCACCGTTGAACAGGGTGACGGGCGCCGCCGGCCCCAGCCGCAGCACCAGCAGGTGGTGGGCGACGGCTTCCGGCAACGCCAGCTGCTGGCCGATTTCGAGCGGGGTAGGAACGTAAAAACGAGGCACGGAAAATCCTTAATCAATAAGTCATGCAGGCGGCATTCAACAAGCCCAGGCCAAGACTTACTGTACCAAGAAAGACGCCGGATGCGATCTTGTTTTCGGGAATATCGGCCAGCAGCGTCGGCAGCAGCAGCTTGACGATCAGGAAAGCCAGCAACTGCACCACCAGGGCCACCACACCCCACACCAGCATGTCGAGCAGGTTGACGCTGTTCGCTATGGCTGACGCCAAGGCCGCGATATAGCCGAGCAAGGCGCCGGCCAGGCTGGCGGCGGCTGCGTGATTGCCGGCGCGGATCAGGCGCAGTTCATGATAGGGCGTGATGAAAATATACACCACGAAAAATATCGCCACCAGCAACAGTGCGAGTCCGAAGTGAGACAGGAAGGCCGGCAGGCCGACGGGGAGAAAGTTCATAAGATCAGTGCTCCTGGTATCAAGGGGAGGGAACGTGCTTCAAATTTGCTGTTTGATCGTCAGTCGACAAAATAATGCGGCACAAAGCGGCTGGTGTCCTTGGTGATCAGCGACACGTCTTCGCGGATGCCGATGCCGGCCGGGGTGTCGCCTACCACCCAGGAACCGACCGAAGTGTAGGCTGGCGTGATGCCGTCGTCGAATTTCGGCTGCGCGGCAAATGCCTGGTAGATATAGCCCTCGGCGCCATATTGGCCCGGCTGGTGGTGGACTTCGCCGCTGGCATAGATCGTGATGTTTTCGCCCTCGCGCGAATACAGCGGCTTCTTCACAAAATCGCCGCTGATGTGCCAGGCGTCGAAGAACGCCGGCAGCAGGTTGGGGTGGCCGGGAAACAGTTCCCACAGCACCGGCAGGATGGCCTTGTTGGACAGCACCATCTTCCAGGCCGGTTCGATCAGGCGCAGCGGCCGCGCCAGCAGGTGTTCGGCAAACGCTTCGCGGCACAGCCATTCCCACGGATAAAGCTTGAACAGGTTGTCTATCTTCAGGTCGAAGTCGTCGACAAATTCCGCGTGCCGGTCGTCCCAGCCGATATGTTCGATGGCTAGCTGCTTGGTGGCGAAACCAGCCTGGATCGCGGTGTCGCGCAGGTAAGCCAGGTTGCCTTCGTCTTCCTCATGGCCGCCGATGCAGGCGAAGTGCAGTAAGCCTTTGCTGTGATGGTCGCGGGCCAGGGTTTGCCACTGGGCGATCAGTTTTTCATGGAGGGAGTTGAACTGGTCCGCTTGCGGGAACACGTCTTGCAGCCAATACCATTGCGCCACGCTGGATTCCACCAGCCCGGTCGGGGTATCGGCGTTGTACTCCAGCATTTTGGGCGGACTGCGGCCGTCCCAGGACAAGTCGAAGCGTCCGTACAGGGAAAATTCTTTTTCGCGCCAGCTTTCTTCGACCAGCGCCCAGAACGGCTGCGGAATGGCGAACTGTTCCAGCCGTTCGTGCGCGATCACATGCTCGACCGCCTGCAGCGCCATCTGGTGCAATTCGCTGGTGGCGTCTTCGACCGCATCGATCTGCGCCGCGGTGAAGCGATAGGCGTAGCGCTCGTCCCAATACAGGTCGTCGATCGAGTGGTAGGTAAAACCGAGCGATTCGAATTGTTCTTGCCAGTTGCTGCGCGGCGTCAGGCTTTCGCGAATCATGTTCAGCCGCCGGCGGACGAAATGTGGGCGCCGCCGAAGCCGCCGCGCGACACGCTGCGGCCGACCGAGTGGTTGCTCTCGCCGCCACTGCCAGTCAAGCCAAAACTGTTGCCGCCGCTGCGTGCGCTGCGTTGCGCGCTTGCGCGTTCGCCTTCGTCGTAACTGGGACCGTAGTAGCGGCCGTAGTAAGTGCCGCCGTGGCTGCCTCCTGAGCTGCCGCCCGATGCCGGCTGGCACAGCTCGGGACGTCCCCAGTCTTTCTTGCAATCGTCCTGGCTGGCGTATTCGTCGCGCGCCTGTCGTGGACTGCAGCCTGCGATCAGCGCCGAGGCCGCCAGCACCAGCGGCACGGCGCGGCTCTTGCGGGCCGGTGGCGCGGCAGTTTCGGGGATTTGCTTCAAAAGACCGGTGGTTGGCAAGACGCTCTCCATATCAGGCAACGATGAATTTGCAGCAACATGCTAGTGAACTGTAACAACCAATTCAGAAGTGCCTGTCACGTACCCGACCCGCATGGCGGCGTTGCACATGCTCGCAATAGCTCGCTATTGCTCCGCTGTGCGCCTTGCCCTGCGTGCCGGGTACGCGCCCTTCACTCCTGAATCGGCTGTTACAGTCCACTAAGCGCCCAGATTCTGCACGAAATTGGGTAAGGCGAATAGTGCCGAATGGACATTTTCGTTGTAGTACTGGAGTTCGCCCAGTGCTCTTTCCCGCAAGCGGCTTGCCGCCGCCCGGCTGTCCAGCTGCAGCGGATCGAGGCTGTCGCTGGCAATCGCCATGCCCCACAGCGCGCCATACAGCGGCACGTGCACGGTATAGGGATGGACTTTGCTGAAGACGCTGCCGAGACGCTGGCGCAGCAACGCGAATCGTTGCGGGTGGTGGAACGGGCTGCCCAGGTGCATCACCAGCGCGCCGCCCGGGTTGAGCAAGGCGCGGCAGGCATGCAGGAATCCGAGGGTGTAGCAATCGGCTGCCAGCGCGCCGCCGTCGGCGCCTTGCGGATCGGTCAGGTCAAGCAGGATCAGGTCGTAACGCAGGTTGGCAGCAGCGGCGGGCGCCGCTTCCTGTACGTAGGCAAAACCGTCCTGGGCGACATGGCGCAGCCGCGCATCGTCCAGCGCTCCTCGATGGACCGATTGCAGGTGCTGGCGTGCCGCCTGGATCACCGCAGGATCTATTTCGCACAAGGTCAGCTGTTCTATCGACGGATGCTTGAGCAGTTCTTCGCTGCTGCCGCCGTCGCCGCCGCCGACGATCAAGGCGCGGCGCGGGTGCGGGTGGCTGAGCGCGGCCGGATGGACCAGGCATTCGTGATAGAAAAATTCGTCGCGCTCGGAAGTCATGTAGGCGCCGTCCAGCCGCATCACTTTGCCGAATTCGGCGGACTCGGCGATTTCTATGCGCTGGAACGGCGATTGCAGTTGCACCAGCGGCGGCGCCAGTTGCGTGCCGTAGGCGGTATGGGGCGTGAGCTGCTCCAGCGCCAGGGTCTGGTTGTCGGCGCCGCTGCCGCGTTGCAGGCGGTGGGTTTGCCGGCGGGCCGGCGCGAAGCCGGCGACCAGGGCGTTCAGCAAGCCGCTGGCCTTGGCGCTGTTGTCTTCCGTGAAATTGCAGACATACACGTCCAGGGTCACCGCCTGGCGCTCGGGCCAGGTATGGATCGCCAGGTGCGATTCGGCCAGCAGCAAGGCGCAGGTAATGCCGGCGGCGCTACCGTCGGCGGCCTGGAACGGATGGAATTTTTCTCCGACCACGGTCAGCCCCGAACGCAGGGTTTGTTCCATGACGAACTCGCGCAGCTGGATCGGGTCTAGCAACAAGCCCGGGGAGCAGCTGCAGTCGTAACAGTCAGCCGTCAGATGTAAACCTTGCATGGTGCGATCAATGGAAAAATATTGGGGACAGGTGATTGGATGTGAGAATTGCAACAAAACAACGCGATCCGGCTTCGGTGCGGTCACGCGCTTCATGCGGTGCGGCAGCATTTTACCGCCCCAGCACGGGAGAGATGCGCCGATTTGAACCGGAATCGACTGCATTTTGGTAAAATACCGGCCTTTGTGGGCTGTTTCCCTGCTTTTCGCCCGCCAACCGCTTTCCAACCGATCTTCAACTGCTGCCTACCTGCTCACACCATGACTTCCACACTCCCGACTACCAAGATGGCCAATGCAATCCGCGCGCTGGCAATGGACGCTGTACAGAAAGCCAACTCCGGCCATCCCGGCATGCCGATGGGCATGGCGGAAATCGCAGTCGCCTTGTGGGCCAAGCACTACCGTCATAATCCGGCCAATCCGCACTGGTTCAACCGTGACCGGTTTGTGTTGTCGAACGGTCATGGTTCGATGCTGCAGTACGCCTTGCTGCACTTGACCGGCTACGACCTGCCGATAGACGAACTGCGCAATTTCCGCCAGATGCATTCGAAGACGCCGGGACATCCTGAAGTCGACGTCACGCCAGGCATAGAAACCACCACCGGTCCGCTCGGCCAGGGCCTGACCAATGCGGTCGGCATGGCGCTGGCGGAAAAACTGCTGTCGGCGGAATTCAACCGCGCCAATTTCCCGGTGGTCGACCATTACACCTACACGTTCGTCGGCGACGGCTGCCTGATGGAAGGCATTTCGCACGAAGCCTGTTCGCTGGCCGGCACGCTGCGCCTGTCGAAACTGATCGCGCTCTACGATGACAACGGCATCTCGATCGACGGCCACGTCGAAGGCTGGTTCAAGGACGACACCCCGATGCGTTTCGAAGCCTACGGCTGGAACGTGATCCGCGCCGTCGACGGCCACAATGTCGAAGCTGTCAGCGCCGCCATCCACCAGGCCAAGCTGTCCGACAAGCCGACCCTGATCTGCTGCAAAACCGTGATCGGCAAGGGTTCGCCGAACCTGGCCGGCACCGACAAGGTGCACGGCGCGGCATTGGGCGACAAGGAAATCGCCGCTGCGCGCGAAGCCCTGGGCTGGACTTACCCGCCGTTTGAAATCCCGGAAGACGTCTACGCCGCCTGGGACGCCAAGCCGCAAGGCAAGCAGTTCGAAGGCGACTGGAACGCGCTGTTCGCCGCTTACGCTGCCGAATATCCGCAGCAGGCCGCTGAATTCACGCGCCGCATGAAGGGCGAGCTGCCAGGCAATTTTGAACAGGTCGCGAGCGACTATGTCGCCAGCTGCGTCGCCAAGAAAGAAACCGTCGCTACCCGCAAAGCCAGCCAGAACGCAATCCAGGCGCTGGCGCCGGTGCTGCCGGAATTCCTCGGCGGTTCGGCCGACCTGACCGGTTCCAACCTGACCAACTGGAAAGAATCGGTGCCGGTCCGTGCCGACCAGCCGGGCAACCACATCAACTACGGCGTGCGCGAATTCGGCATGAGCGCCATGATCAACGGCATCGCCCTGCACGGCGGCTACATCCCGTTCGGCGCTACCTTCCTGACCTTCTCCGACTACAGCCGCAATGCACTGCGCATGGCGGCGCTGATGAAGATCCGTTCGATCTTCGTGTTCACCCACGATTCGATCGGCCTGGGCGAAGACGGCCCGACCCACCAGTCGGTCGAACACGTGTCGAGCCTGCGCCTGATTCCGCAGCTGGACAACTGGCGTCCGTGCGACACGGTTGAATCGGCGGTAGCATGGGAGCAGGCGGTAAAACGCAAGAACGGCCCAAGCACGCTGATTTTCTCGCGCCAGAACCTGCAATACCAGGAGCGCGATGCGGCACAGATCGCCGCCATCAAGCGCGGCGCTTACATCTTGAAAGATGCGCCGGACGCCAAGGCAATCCTGATCGCTACCGGCTCCGAAGTGGAACTGGCGATGCAATCCGCGGCAGCGCTGGCCCAGGAAGGCATTGCAGTGCGCGTGGTGTCCATGCCTTGCGCCGATGTCTTCGACCGCCAGGAAGCGGCCTACAAGGCCAGCGTATTGCAGCGCGGCCTGCCGCGCGTGGCGATCGAAGCGGGCGTGACAGCGTTCTGGCACAAGTATGTCGGCCTGGAAGGCGCGGTGGTCGGCATCGACACCTTCGGCGAATCGGCTCCGGCTCCTGTGCTGTTCAAGCATTTCGGCTTCACTGTTGAAAACGTCGTCGCCAAGACCAAGTTGATACTGGCATGAATGTAAGAGAAGTCAAGAAGGCCAAGGGTCTCGACATCACCAACATCGTTGGCGATGTCGTCATCCGCCGCGCCACGGTCGCCGATGCGCCGGTGATCGCGGCAGTGCGCATCGACAGCTGGCGCGCCACTTACCGCGGCATCATTCCAGATGACTACCTGGACGGCATGAAGGTTGAAGACAGCACCGCCATCTGGAGCCGCATCCTGTCGGCGACGTCGAGTGCGGCCAATGTGTTCGTGGCCGAAGTCGATGGCGAGGTGCTCGGGTTTGCAGCCGGCATGACGCTCAAGGAAGCCAAGCTCGGCTACGACTCCGAGCTGACTGCCATTTATCTGGAACCGTCGGTGCAGCGCGCCGGCATCGGCCGCCGCCTGGTGGCCCACGTGGCGGCAACGCTGGCCAGCGCCGGCGCCAACAACATGCTGGTGTGGGTGCTGGCGGAAAACCGCCAGGCGCGGCAGTTTTACGAAATGCTGGGCGCCGAGCTGCTGGTGGAGCAGCCGTTCAGCTGGGACGGCCTGGATTTGCAGGAAGCCGGCTATGGCTGGCGTACCATTAGGGTCAGTTGAAACGTGTGTGATGTAGTTGCAATAAATTCATTGTTAATACCTTAGGAGAAAAGCATGACTATCCGCGTCGCCATCAATGGCTATGGCCGCATCGGCCGCAACATCCTTCGCGCCCATTACGAAGGCGGCAAAAAGCATGACATCGAGATCGTCGCCATCAACGACCTCGGCGACTCAAAAACCAATGCCCACCTGACCCAGTACGATACCGCCCACGGCAAGTTCCCTGGCACTGTCACGGTCGACGGCGATTTCATCGTGGTCAACGGCGACCGCATCAAGGTGCTGGCGCAGCGCAACCCGGCCGAACTGCCATGGGGCGAGCTGGGCGTTGACGTCGTGCTGGAATGCACCGGCTTCTTCACCACCAAGGAAAAGGCCAGCGCCCACATCAAGGGCGGCGCCAAGAAAGTCATCATCTCGGCGCCTGGCGGCAAGGATGTCGACGCCACCGTCGTGTTCGGCGTCAACCATGGCGTGCTGAAAGCCAGCGACACCGTGATCTCCAACGCTTCCTGCACCACCAACTGCCTGGCGCCGCTGGTCAAGCCGCTGAACGACAAGATCGGTGTGCTGAACGGCCTGATGACTACCGTTCACTCCTACACCAACGACCAGGTGCTGACCGACGTCTATCACGAAGACTTGCGCCGCGCCCGTTCCGCCACCATGAGCATGATCCCGGCCAAGACCGGCGCTGCGGCTGCGGTCGGCCTGGTGCTGCCTGAGCTGAACGGCAAGCTGGACGGTTTCGCGATCCGCGTGCCGACCATCAACGTTTCGCTGGTCGACCTGTCGTTTGTCGCCGCGCGCGACACGACTGTCGATGAAGTCAACGCGATCATGAAAGATGCCTCGGAAAACGGCGCCTTGAAGGGCCTGCTGACTTACAACGTCGAGCCGCTGGTGTCGGTCGATTTCAACCACAACCCGGCGTCGTCGAATTTCGACTCCACGCTGACCAAGGTTTCCGGCCGCCTGGTGAAGGTGTCGAGCTGGTACGACAACGAGTGGGGTTTCTCGAACCGCATGCTGGACACCACGGTTGCACTGGTGAACGCCAAGTAAGACCTTGGTTTTGCTTGGATGATGAAAAAGCCCCGCTCATTAACTGAGCGGGGCTTTTTTGCGTAGGATCGGCGCAGTCTCCTCACCGTGGCTTTATGTCCGGCCGCGTGAGTGCGGTATACTGGTTTATGTTGTGAATATTTTAACTTAATCCGAGAGCCCGTATGACAGTTAGCGTACGCAGCCAGGGCGATTTTGAAACGATTGCCCGTTCAACGATTCCCTCCGATCTGGAAGTCCTGAGGGCTTTGCTTGAGTCTGAGAGGATACCGGCGTTTGTCGTCGATGGCGGCATCAACCAGGTGTATTCCTTGCTGGCGGTCGCCACCGGCGGGGCTCGCTTGCAGGTGGCGTCCGAGCACGTGGAGACGGCCAGGCAGATCCTGACGGCTTTCGAATCCGGGCAGCTGACGTTGGACGACGAAATTGTCGGTGAAGAGCGCGCTGCTCCGCCGGACAAGCGCAGGGGCCGTGCCCTTATCATCATGCTCATGAAATTACTGACTGGGTAGCGTTTAAAACCCTGTTTTCATGAGCCGGCGATCTTGAAAATCTCGGTCCACAATTGTTTTACTACGGAGATTTCCGCGGCTATGCGGCTCGCCGCCACGCGCGCCCGTTCCTCTCCCTGCAAACGGCCCTGGTGCTGCAGCTTGCGGAAAGTCCGGTAAGCGTCGGCTACTGCGTGAGCCAGGCCCCCATCAATCAGTCCGAGTTCCCCGCACAGTTTCAGCAAGGCGATATTGCCGATGTCTGCGGTCAGCTGCGGGTAGGCGGCGGCATGGCGCAGGATCAGGAATTGCACCAGGAATTCGATGTCGATCATGCCGCCGGCGTCGTGCTTGAGGTCGAAACGGTCGCTGCGGTTGGGATGGGCGTCGCGCATTTTCTGGCGCATTTCCAGCACTTCGCTTTGCAGCCTGGCGGCATCGCGCTGCTGGCTTAGCACTTCCACGCGCAGGGTTTCGAAGCGTTCGCCGATCGCGGCGTCGCCGGCGCAGAAGCGGGCTCGGGTCAGGGCCTGGTGCTCCCACAGCCAGGCCGATTCGCGCTGGTATTTCTCGAATTTGCCGAACGACGATACCAGCAGGCCGCTGGCGCCGTCGGGGCGCAGCGCAATGTCGATGTCGAACAGGATGCCGGCCGGCGTATGGCTGGTCATCCAGGTGATGAAGCGCTGCGCCAGCTTGGCGTACAGGGCCGGGCCATCCTGGTCTTCATCCTCATACAGGAACACCACGTCGAGGTCGGAAACATAACCGAGTTCCTTGCCGCCCAGCTTGCCGTAGGCGATCACGGTGAACAGCGGCGTCTCGCGGTGGCGGCCGGGCATCATGTTCCAGATCGCCTGCACGGTGGCGGCGACCAGGATGTCAGCCAGGATCGAAAGGTGGTCGGCTAGCGCCTCGACGCTGAGCACGCCCTCCAGGTCTTGCGCCAGCAGGCGGAACTGCTGGGCGTGGTGCATTTCGCGCAGGATGTCCATCTGGCGTTCGGTGTCGCCGGGAGCGGTGTCGAGCTGGCGCTTGCATTCCTGGGCGAACACCGGCCAGTCCGGTGCGGCATTCAGGCTGCGCGGATCCAGCAGCTCGTCCAGCAGGATCGGGTGCTGGGTCAGGTATTTGGCGGCCCAGTCGCTGGCGCTGATCATGCGGATCACGCGATGCAGGGTGGCGGGATATTCAGTCAGCAGCGCCAGGTAGGCGGCGCGCCGCACGATCGCCTCCAGGAAATCCAGCAGGCGGTTGAGGGTAGGCAGGTGGCGCTCGGGTTCGGGGATGGCGGCGACCACCGGCAGCGCTGCGTTGACCAGCGCCAGCAGGCGCGTGCGGCTGGCGGCCGGCAGGTTTTGCACGCGCGTCGATTGCCAGGTGGTGACCAGCCGTTGCGCCGCCGCCGAGGCGTCGGAGAAGCCGCAATGGGTCAGCACCAGCGCAATCGTTTCGCGGCTGTCGGTTTCGCTCAGCGTGTGCAAGGGATTGTCGCACTCATCCCAGTCTTGCTGGCTGGGGCGGCTGTGCTGCTTGTCCTTGAAGATGTCGTCGAACTGGGCATCGACCAGGGTCCGGTGCTTGTCGAGTTCCTGCATCAATGAGGCCACGTCGGCAAAACCCATGGCCTGGGCGATGATCAGGCAGTCGGCGCCGTTGGTGGGGAAGGTATGGGTTTGCGCATCGTCCAGGTATTGCAGCCGGTGTTCCAGGTTGCGCAGGAAATCGTAGGCTGCCAGCAGCTTGTCCACCACTGCGGCGTCCAGCAGGTTCTTGGCCGCCAGGGTGCGCAGGGTGGCGCGGGTCGAGCGGTCGCGCAAATCGCCATCGCGGCCGCCGCGGATCAGCTGGAACACCTGCGCCAGGAATTCGATTTCGCGGATGCCGCCGCGTCCCAGCTTGACGTTATTGCTGCGCTCAGGATGCAGCGCTTCCAGGCGTTTCACTTCCGAGCGGATTTGCGCATGCATGGAACGCATGGCGTCGATCGAGCCGTAATCCAGGTAACGCCGGAACACGAACGGACGACTGATGTTGGCCAGGGTGGCGATATCTTCCGGCCGCCCGGTCAGCGCGCGCGCCTTGCACCAGGCATAACGCTCCCATTCCCGGCCCTGGGTCACCAGGTAGGTTTCGACCATGTTGAAGCTCGCCACCAGAGGCCCGGAAGCGCCGTTCGGCCGCAGCGCCATGTCGACCCGGAAGGTGAAGCCGTCTTCGGTGATCTCGGACAATGCACCTATCAGTTTCTTGCCGAGGCGGGTGAAGAATTCATGGTTCGACAATGAGCGCTGTTCTGCGCTTGTAGTCTGCGTATCGCCGTCTTCCGCGTACGTGAAGATCAGGTCGATGTCGGAGGAAATATTGAGTTCGCAGCCGCCCAGCTTGCCCATGCCCAGCACCAGCAACTCCTGGGGCTGGCCCGATTCTTCGCCCAGCGGCGTGCCATGCAGCGCCACCAGGCCTGCGGTCAGCGCCGCCAGGTGGGTTTGCACTGCAAATTCGGCGAAAGTGGTGATGGCGCTGACCACTTCGTCCAGGTCGGCCAGCCCGCGCAAATCGCGTTCGATCAGGGTGCATACCAGCAGGTTGCGTAGGCGGCGCATGGCGCGCGGTAACGGCATGCCGGAATCTGTTTCTTTTTGTAACAAGTGCTTAAGCAGCGTCTGGTCGACGGTTAATCTTGTCAACGGCTTGGCCAACTCTGCGACCTGTCCGGCGCGTCCGGCTTCGGCATTCACCCAGCGTGCAAAATAACGCGAGGCGGCGGTGCTGCTTAATAGAGATGGGGTCACGGGGATGAGATCAGGGATTGAAGGGTAAATGGCGCAAAATTCAAAGAAAATAGCAGGGTTTTCGACGGTCTTTTTGTTTTTTTAGCTATGCGCGGGCATGATCCATGCGAACATATGGCTTGGCGGCTTGTCGAACATCAACAGCTTGCCACTCTGGAAACACCCAGATGCAGCCGATTTATTTTACTTCCTATCCCTGCTCAGTTGGGGGACAGAGTAACAGGCCCTAGCCGCTGTCTCACAATGATTAATTTTACCCATTCTGATTGATGTTGGAAGAACAAGCAAAAATCCCGCCGCCGGCCAGCAAGCTTCAAATCTGCTGGCGCGCTGGGATCGCCACCTATAGACACGTTAACCTGGTCACCCACCATCTGCTGGGGGCTTTGCTGACGCTGGTGGTGGTGGCGTATTTTCTGTTTTGCGGACTGTTCCTGGGTTTGCGTTATGTAGTGCTGCCGAACGTCGGCTACTACAAGGCCGAGGTCGAGCATATCGTCAGCAAGACAGTCGGCAATCCGATTTCGATCGGCACGATCCAGGCCTCCTGGCATGGCTTGCAGCCGCGCCTGGTGCTGGACAACGTCGTGGTGCACGACAAGGGCGGCCAGCCGGCGCTGACGCTGCCGCAGGTGGCGGCCACCATTTCCTGGCGTTCGGCGCTGGTGGGGGCGGTGCGGCTGGCTTCGCTGGAGATCAATAAACCCGATTTGCAAATCGAGCGCGATGCCCAGGGCAACCTGTTCGTCGCCGGCATCCTGGTCAACTCCAAGCAGGAAAACGACGGCGCCGGCGCCGAATGGCTGCTGGCCCAGCGCAAGATCGTGATCCGCGGCGGCCAGGTACGCTGGCGCGACGACCTGCGCAAGGCGCCAGAGCTGGTCCTGGCCAATATCGACCTGGTGCTGCAAAACCGCTGGCGCCGCCATCAGCTGTCGGCGCGGGCGACGCCGCCTGCCTCATTTGCGGCGCCGCTGGATCTGCGGGCGGATTTTGTCCATCCGGTATTTACCCACAAGACCGCCGATTTCAAGCGCTGGACCGGCACCCTTTACGCGAACCTGCACGATGCCGACCTGACGGTGTGGAAGCCTTACTTCGATTATCCCTTCGAGATCAGCCAGGGCAAGGGCGCGGTGCAAGCCTGGCTTGACCTGGACCATGCCAAGGTCAGCAACTTTACCGCCGACCTGGAGCTGAACGACCTGGCCATGCAGCTGCGGCCCGACCTGCAGCCGCTCAGCCTGGCGAATATCAGCGGACGCATTTCCGCGCATGAGGAACTGGGGCCGGCGCCGCAAGATGGCGCGCCGACCTTCGGCGCCAACGGCCATGCCGTGACGCTCACCGATTTTTCCCTGAAAACCGCGGACGGCCTGAGCCTGCCGCGCACCACCATCAGCGAATCCTATGCGCCGGCGCGCGGCAAGCAGGCGGAAAAATACAGCTTGCAAGCCAAACAGCTGGATTTGCAGACATTGGCGAGTTTCGCCCAGCGCTTGCCGCTGACAGCCGCGCAGATCAAGATGATTGACGATTTTGCGCCACGCGGCCAGTTGCGCGACTTTGCCGCGCAGTGGCAGGGCGCTTATCCGGCAATCGTGTCGTACAGCGCCAAAGGCCAGTTCGACGGTTTGACCGTCAACGCCCAGGCGCCGCATGCGGCGCAGCCCAAGACCGCCAGCCAGCCGGCGCAAGCCGCGGTGCCTGGCATTCCGGGGATCGAGAACCTGAGCGGCAGTGTCGACGCCAACCAGGACGGCGGCAGCGTCAGCCTGAAATCGGAAAAAACCCAGCTGGAATTGCCCGGCTTCTTCGATACGCCGCTGCTGCCCTTCGACAAGCTCGACATGCAGGCGCGCTGGCATTTCCAGCAAAAGAATGTGCTGCTGCAGATCGACAGCATGGATTTTGTCCAGGACGGCCTGGCGGGATCGCTCTCGGGCACGCATCTGCTGCCGCTGCAAGACCGCCACGGCGTCGCGCTGGGGGTGATCGACATGACCGGCAGCATCAGCGAATTCAACCTCAAGAAAATCGGCACTTACCTGCCGCTGCATACCCCCGAGCATTTGCGCAACTGGCTGGTCGGCGCGCTCAAGGAGGGCAAGGCGAAAGACGTGACGATCAGGCTCAAGGGCGACCTGGCCGATTTCCCGTTTCACACGGACACCGCGAACGCTAAACCGAAAGGCGAATTCAGCGTCGCCGGCAAGATAGAAAACGGCACGCTGGAATACGACCCCTCCCACGTCGGCCAGGATGGCAAGCAGCCGCTGTGGCCGCTGCTGGAAAAGATCGAAGGCACGTTTGCGGTGGACCGTACGCGCTTGCAGATCAAAGCCGCCACCGCGCAAACCTCGGCGGTGACGGTAAGCGACGTGACGGCGACAGTGCCGGACCTGGCGTCGCATGACGAGATGCTGCTGATCGACGGCACCGCCGCCGGCGCCTTGCAGAATTTCGTGCAGTTCACCAACAATAGTCCGGTGCTGCACTGGATCGACGGTTTCACCAGCGAATCGCAAGCCAAGGGCAATGCCAAGCTGCAGTTGAACCTGCAACTGCCGCTGGCGCATGTGATCGACGCCAAGGTCACCGGCGTGCTGCAATTCCAGAACAATGACGTGGTCCTGCAAAAGATCATCCCGCCTATCGCCAACGCCACCGGCCAGCTTGAATTCAATGAAAAGGGCTTCAACCTGAACGGCATCAAAGGCAGCCTGCTGGGCGGGCCGGTGCAAGCCAGCGGCGGCACCCAGGCCGATCGCCAGACTGTGATCAAGATCGAAGGCAGCGCCGGCGCCGACGGCTTGCGCGCCATGTATCCGGCCGCGTCGATGCAAAAGCTGCTGTCGCACGCCAGCGGCAGCAGCCGCTATACCGCCACCGTGGCGATCCGAGAGCATCATCCTGAGCTGGTGGTCGAATCCAGCCTGCAAGGCATCGGCCTGGATTTCCCGGAACCCTTGCGCAAGAGCGCCAGCGAAGCGATGCCGCTCAAGTTCGAGTGGCTGGGCGTAGCTTCCGACGATGCGGCGATGGCGCGCGACGAACTCAAGCTGGCGCTGGGATCGGCCGTCGTTGCGCGTTACCAGCGGCAGAAGCCGCTCGGCAAGAGCGCCGCCGAGAACGGTAAACCGGCCGACTGGAAAATCCTGCGCGGCGGCATCGGCATCAATGCGCCGGCGCCGGACCCGGATAGCGGGCTGGCGATCAACATGAATGCCAAGACCTTGAATGTCGACGCCTGGAACAACCTGGCCGGCGCCTTGAACGAAGATGGCGCCGCCAAGGCCGGCGAGGAAACACCCCTGACCGGCCTGGCGCAGTATGCCGAACCGAACCTGGTGTCGGTCAAGGCCGGCCAGCTGGTCCTGCTGGGCAAGACGCTGGACAATGTGGTGCTGGGCGCTACCCATCAGAAAAACGCCTGGCAGGTCAACATCGATTCCAGGCAGGCTTCGGGCTACGTCACCTGGAATGCCGCGCCATCGGGCCGCGGCCTGGGCAAGGTGACCGCGCGCCTGTCTTCGCTGATCATTCCGCAAGGCGGCGAGACGGATGTCGGCGACGTGCTGGAAGGCAAGGGCGGCTCTACCCAGATTCCAGGGCTGGACATCATCGCCGAGGATTTCCAGCTGCTGGGCAAGAAGCTCGGGCGGCTTGAACTGAGCGCCAACAACGTGCGCGCCAATGTCGGCAACGAATGGCGCATCCATAAGCTGTCGATCAAGAATCCCGATGCGGAATTGAAGGCCGACGGCAAATGGACCACCGTCAACGGCGACAACACCACCAGCCTGACCTACGCCATGGATATCGCCGACGCCGGCAAGCTGCTGGATCGCTTCGGTTTTGCGCATGTGCTGCGGGCCGCCAAGGGACGCATGGATGGCGAAGTCAGCTGGAAGGGGTTGCCGTTCACCATGGATATCCCGTCGCTGTCCGGCCAGATCAACCTGGACATGGCGGCCGGCCAGTTCCTGAAGGTCGATCCCGGCGCCGCCAAGCTGCTCGGCGTGCTCAGCCTGCAATCGCTGCCACGCCGCCTGACCCTGGATTTCCGCGATATTTTTTCTGAAGGTTTCGCTTTCGACAGCGTGGTCGGCACCGCTTCGATCACCCAGGGCAAGGCGCATACCGACAATTTCAAGATGCGCGGCGTGAGCGCCACGGTGCTGATGGATGGCGTCGCCGATATCGCGCGCGAGACCCAGGACCTGCATGTTGCGGTGCTGCCGGAAATCAATGCCGGCACCGCTTCGGTGGTGGCGCTGGCGATCAATCCGGTGATCGGCATCGGCACTTTCCTGGCGCAGCTGTTCCTGCGCGACCCGCTGATGCGGGCCTTCACCTTTGAATATAATATTACCGGCGGCTGGACCGATCCGGTCGTGACCAAGCTGGACCACAAGACCGACACGCCGGCGGCCGGCACCCCCGACCTGTCGTCCGGCCGCTAAGCAGCCAGCCAAGCAGTTATCCAGGCAGCCGCTCCGGCAGCTGCCCCAGCACAGGAGCCAGCACAATGAACCAAGCACTCAGCCCAGCCAGTTTCAATGTCGCCGCAATCCAGATGGTGTCGACGCCGGTGCTGGAAGAAAATTTCAACACCGCGCGGCGCCTGGTCGCTGAGGCGGTTGCACAGGGCGCGCAGCTGGCGCTGCTGCCCGAATACTGGCCCATCATGGGCATGGTGGACACCGACAAGCTGACCTGCGCTGAAATCCTGGGCGAAGGGCCGATCCAGGCTTTCATGGCGCAACTGGCGAAAGAATACGGTATCTGGCTGATCGGCGGCACCTTGCCGATGATTGCCGATGAAGCCGGCAAGGTGCTCAACACCACCCTGGTCTACGATCCCGACGGCCGGCTGGCCAGCCGCTACGACAAGATCCACCTGTTCAGCTTCAGCAAGGGCGAAGAATCCTACGACGAGGCGCGCACCATCGTCTACGGCAAGGACACCGGCAGTTTCCAGGCGCCGTTCGGCAAGGTCGGCTTGTCGGTCTGCTATGACCTGCGTTTCCCCGAGCTGTACCGGGCGCTGGGAGATTGCGCCCTGATCGTGGTGCCGGCGGCGTTTACCTACACCACCGGCAAGGCGCACTGGGAAATCCTGCTGCGCGCCCGTGCCATCGAAAACCAGTGTTACGTGCTGGCGGCGGCGCAGGGCGGCAAACACCCCAACGGCCGGCGCACCTGGGGCCACAGCATGCTGATCGACCCCTGGGGCGAAATTAAATCGGTGCTGGCGGAAGGCGAGGGCCTTGTCAGCGGCAGTATCGACCCCCATTTCCTTAAGGGAGTGCGGGATAGCCTGCCAGCATTGCTGCATCGCAAATTATAGGAATAATTGGCAATACGATATGACTATTTTCGCCGTCGAGGCCAGCCCCGCCTCGGATGCTCTACAATCCGTACCAACACCACAGTAAAACCGGAATACCAATGAAACCATTCGAACCAAACCTCGGTACTTTAGCCATTGCACGCGATATCCTGCTGACCCCGTTCGGGCTGGACGAATCGAGCTTGCTGAAAGCGCTGGGGACCATGTTCACGCACAAGGTCGACTACGCCGATCTTTATTTCCAGTTCACCAAGAGCGAAGGCTGGAGCCTGGAAGAAGGCATCGTCAAGACCGGCAGTTTTTCCATCGACCAGGGAGTAGGCGTGCGCGCCATCTCCGGCGACAAGACTGCGTTTTCCTATTCCGATGAAATTTCCGAACGCGCCTTGCACGATGCGGCGGTAGCTACCCGCACCATCGCGCGCCAGGGCGCCGGCAAGGTCAAGATCGCTGCCGGCATGGCGCAAAGCGGCGGCCGCTCGCTGTACCTGCCGCACGATCCGCTGGTGTCGCTGGACGCCACCGAAAAGGTCAAGCTGCTGGAACGGGTAGAGCGGATGGCGCGCGCCAAGGATCCGCGCGTGGTGCAAGTGATGGCCGGCCTGGCCGCCGAATACGATGTGGTGCTGGTGGCGCGCAGCGACGGCGTGATCGCTGCCGATATCCGGCCGCTGGTGCGCTTGTCGGTGACCGTCATCGTCGAACAGAACGGGCGCCGCGAAACCGGCAGCAGCGGCGGCGGCGGACGCTACAGTTACAGCTATTTCAGCGATGCCTTGCTGGAGGAGTACGCGGCCGATGCAGTCGCCTCGGCGCTGGTCAACCTGGACGCGCGGCCGGCTCCGGCAGGTCCGATGACCGTGGTGCTTGGACCTGGCTGGCCCGGTATCCTGCTGCATGAAGCAATCGGCCATGGACTGGAGGGAGATTTCAACCGCAAAGGCTCCAGCACCTTCTCCGGCCGCATCGGCGAACGGGTGGCGGCCAAGGGCGTTACCGTGGTGGATGACGGCACGATTGCCGACCGCCGCGGTTCGTTGAATATCGACGACGAAGGCAATCCTAGCCAGTGCACCACCCTGATTGAAGACGGTATCCTGAAAGGCTATATCCAGGACACCATGAACGCGCGCCTGATGAAGATGCCGGTGACCGGCAATGCTCGCCGCGAATCGTTCGCCCACCTGCCGATGCCGCGCATGACCAACACTTACATGCTGGCCGGCGACAAGGATCCGGCGGAAATCCTGGCGTCGGTGAAGAACGGTTTGTACGCAGTCAATTTCGGCGGCGGCCAGGTTGATATCACCAACGGCAAGTTCGTGTTTTCGGCGAGCGAAGCCTACATGATCGAAAATGGCAAGGTCACCTATCCGGTCAAGGGCGCCACGCTGATCGGCAACGGCCCGGACGTGCTCAACCGGGTCTCCATGATCGGCAACGACATGAAGCTCGATCCCGGCGTCGGCGTTTGCGGCAAGGAAGGCCAGAGCGTGCCGGTCGGCGTCGGCCAGCCTACGCTGCGCATTGACGGCGTGACCGTCGGCGGCACCGCTTAAGGCGATGGCTGAAGCAACCATGATGGAATGGCACTGGCTGCCGTTCCAGGAGCTGAGCACCGTGCAATTGTATGCAGCCATGCAATTGCGGCAGCGCGTGTTCGTGCTGGAGCAGACCTGCGTATTCCAGGATGCCGACGGCGTCGACCTGTATTCCTGGCATGGCCTGGGTTACCTGCCGAACGGCGAACTGGGCGCCTACGCGCGCATCGTGCCGCCGGGGAAGGCGTTCCACCTGCCGTCGATCGGGCGGGTAGTGACCGCGCCCGAGCTGCGCGGCAAGAGCGCCGGCCACGAACTGATGCGGCAGGCAATGGCGCAAACCGCCAGGCTGTTCCCGGGGCATGAGGTCAAGATCGGCGCGCAAGCGCACTTGCAGCGTTTTTATGGCAGTTTTGGCTTCCAGCCGGTTGGCGAGCTGTACGACGAAGACGGCATTTCACACATCCACATGATTGCGCCGGCCGCGCAGTGATCTGTCACGCGGGTGTCGGCTTGACTGGCGCCAATGCTTCGACTTTCCTTTGCAACAGATCCGTGGCGGCAATCAGTTCGGCAAGTAATTGATCGCCTACCTCAAGATGGCCTTCATACTCGGCGCACATTGCGCCGCTGATGGCATAACGCTAGCACGCGCCAGATTTCCGGTTTTATTCGCAGAGTGTGTTCCAGGCATTGGAAAACAATATAACGATTATCCGAGCGGTAGCCGTGCCAGCGCAGGGCAGCCAGCGCCAGTGCGTGCGACGCGTTATACGCCAGGTCGAAACGACTCTCGACGGCAAGGCTGGTGTTGGCGGAATCGGCCAGCCGGGCTTTCGCCGAGCGCAGCAACCCGTTGAATTCGCCCTGGTTCGCCGGTTCCGATTTCAGATTGCCGGTCTTGAACAGGTTTTCAAGATTCTGGGAGGACATCCGCAGAGCCTAGCAGAAAAATTTTCGGCTGCTCCAATAGGCGCAGCACGAAAGCATTTTTCTCCATTAGCTTACGTTCCAGTTCCTGCATTGAATAAATCGAGGGATTCACCGGCCTCGCAAGCTTCGCTTCGCTGTCGCTTAGCAAGGTGTACAAATCTGCGTAAGCTACATGGTCGCTGACGATGAATATATCGATGTCGCTTTTTGCCGTGTCGCTGCCTTTGGCAATAGAGCCATAAATAAAAGCTGTGCGAATTTTATCGGATAGAGGCAATAGCGCGGCGCGTAAAATGTCCGCCAGGCCGACTGTCTTGAGCATGATGCCGCGCAGTTCCTCGAAAATCGGCGCCTCGCGATTCGCCTGGTAATGTTTCTGGTTGCCGATTCTTTTGGTTGTCACCAATCCTGATGCGGTCAGCTTTTCCAGTTCGCGTTGCACGACGCCGATTCCTGAATCGACAAATCGCACAATCTCGTTTGTATAAAAGCTGCGCTCTGCATTGACGAACAGCAGCCCCAGCACTCGCTGCTGTACCTTGGAAAAAAGCGCATCTGCCAATCCGATTGAATTGATACCCATAAATGGAATGTTAATACCCTATTTGGGTATTGTAAAGCTGCTTTGCATTCTGGCTCGCCAGCTCAAATCGGGTTATCCTCCTCAGGCAAATTGATCGCCGTCTTTAACCGGGAAGCTGAATGAGCCAGAGCTTGCAAGCGATTGCGGAACGACACGATGTTGACGACCGCATCTTCAAGGAAGAGATCGCCACCCAATACCAGCCGGTGGTCCTGCGCGGCTATGTCAAACACTGGCCGGCGGTGCAGCTGGCCAAAACCTCTACCGAAGCGATTTGCGGCTACCTGACGAAGCTGGATAGCGGCAGCGACGTCGACGCCATCATGACGCCGCCGCAAGCCAAGGGCCGCATCTTCTACGATGAAGCCATGAACGGTTTCAACTACCTGCGCAACCGACTTCCGGTCTCCGCCATCGTCGAGCAATTGCTGCGTTACCGGCAGTTTGCCAACCCGCCCGCGGTTGCGGCGCAGAGCGCACTGATCGCCAATTGCCTGCCGGGTTTCCTGGACGATAATTCATTGTCGGTGCTTGGCCCCGAGGTCATCCCCAGGATATGGATAGGCAACGCCGTCACCACGCCCGCGCATTTCGACGATGCCCATAATATCGCCTGCGTGGTCAGCGGCAGGCGCCGGTTTACCTTGTTCCCGCCGGAGCAGATCGGCAATCTTTACATCGGACCCCTGGATTTCGCACCCACCGGCGCGCCGATCAGCATGGTGGCGCTGAACGAGCCGGACTTCGAGAAGTATCCCAAGTTCAGGGAGGCCCTGAAGGCAGCCCAGGCGGCCGAGCTGGAGCCGGGCGATGCGCTCTACATACCGCCGCTGTGGTGGCATCATGTCGAATCGCTGCAGGCATGCAATATCCTGGTCAACTACTGGTGGGGTGGCGCGGTCGGCACTGCCGACTCCATCCATTCCGGCTCCGACAGCCTGATGCTGGCGCTGGTCAACCTGAAAAAACGCGCCCCGGCTTATCGTCAGGCCTGGGCCAGCATCTTCAACCATTATGTGTTCGACTCCGGCCAAGATTTGACCGCGCACATTCCGCCGCATCGGCATGGCGTCCTGGGCGACATGTCGGCGGAGCAGGAACAGCAGGTGCGGAGCTACCTGGCGAACAAACTGAAAGGCCCGTAACGGACGGGCGGTGCTCAACCTTCATCAACTGGAAAAATCATGTCAGACGTCAGCTCGCCGCAGCAAATAGCCGCATCATTGACAGAACACTGGTCGCCGCGCGTAGTCGCCGAGGTTGACGATTCTTACGTCAAGGTCGCCAAGGTAAAAGGCTCCCTGGCCTGGCACAGCCACGATCAGGAAGACGAACTGTTCCTGGTCCTGAAAGGCCGCCTGCGCATCGAAATGGAAGACCGCACGGTTGAACTGGGCGAAGGGGAGATGTTTGTCGTGCCCAAGGGTGTGCGGCATAACCCCGTGGCGGAGGAAGAGTGCCACCTGATGCTGATCGAACGTAAAACGACGCTGCATACCGGCGACGTCGTCAGCGACAAAACGCGCTCGCTGGCCGAGCAGCTGCGTCCGGTCTGATAGCAGGTTTGCGGGCCTGCATCACGCTGGGTTTTGTTCACGCTCCAGCAGCGCATGCTTGCGTTCCACTCCCCAGCGATAGCCGGAGGCGCTGCCGTCGCTGCGGATCACGCGATGGCAGGGAATCGCCACTGCCAGGCTGTTGGCGGCGCAAGCTTGCGCGACGGCGCGTACCGCCTTGGGCGAGCCGATGCGGGCGGCGATCTCGGCGTAGCTGGTGGTGCTGCCGGCCGGGATGTCGCGCAGCGCCTGCCACACGCGTTGCTGGAAAGCGGTGCCGCGCACGTCCAGCGGCAGGTCCAGGCCGATGGCAGGCGCTTCGATGAAACCCACCACTTGCGCCACCAGCTGCTCGAAGTCATGGTCGGCGCCGATCAGGTGCGCGCGCGGGAATTTATCCTGCAAGTCATGCGCCAGCGCGTTGGGATCGTCGCCCAGGAAGATGGCGCAGACGCCGCGTTCGCTTTGCGCCACCAGGATCGCCCCCAGTGAACATTCGCCGATCGCAAAACGGATATCGGTGTTGGCGCCGCCGGCACGGTAGTCGGTCGGCGTCATGCCCAGCACTTTGCCGGAAGCTTCATAAAAACGGCTGTTGGAATTGAAGCCGGCGTCGTAGATCGCCTCGGTGACGGAATGGCTGTGGCTGAGATGGTCGCGCACTTTTTTTGCCCGGTGAGCGTTGGCGTAAGCCTTGGGCGTCAAGCCGGTGACGGCCTTGAACACGCGATGGAAATGGAACAGGCTGAGGCCGGCGTCGGCGGCCAGCATTTCCAGGCTCGGCAGTTCCTCCGCGCGCTCGATGCGGCGGCAGGCGGCTGCTACCAGTTCGGCGTGATGGGCCGCCACCGAGGTCTGGTCGGCGCCGCGTTTGCTGGGCCGGTAGCCGGCTGCTTCGGCTGCTTCCGGCGTATCGAAAAACTCGACGTTTTCGGGGCGCGGCAGGCGTGTCGGGCTGCTCGGGCGGCAATACACGCCGGTGGTCTTGACGGCATACACAAATTGCATGTCTGCAGCCGGATCGCGCGCCAGCACCGCTGCCCAGCGCGGATCGCGTTCGGCAGCCTGCCTGGCGGTGTGTTGGTATTGTGTCAGCGGTCGCATATCGGTTTCCGGTTGGATATCGTAGCTGTACTTTAGCAAGGCGTCGGGGGCGCGGCACTCCGAGTCTTGCTGTCGAATTCAGACCATATCATTAGCCGGCGGATTTTTCGGAAAACGCCACAAATACCAGGCGGCCACGGTGCGGTATGGACTCCAGGCCAGGCCGATGTCGCCGATCTGTTTCCTGGTCGGCGCCTGCGGCAGGTTCTTCAGGCGGCGATAGCCTTCGCGCACGCCGAAGTCGTCGGCCGGCAGGATATCCATGCGCTCCAGCGTATAGATCAGGAACATCTCGACTGTCCAGCGGCCGACGCCGCGCAGGCTCGTCAGCCGTTCGATGAGGGCGGCGTCGCTCATGGCCGCAGCGTCGGCGCGCAGAGGCACGACGCCATCCAGCGCAGCCTGGGCAATGCCGTGGATAGTGGCGATCTTGCCGGCCGAGAAGCCGCAGCCGCGCAAGACATCGACCGGCGTATCCAGCAATTGCCGTGCGCTTGGAAAAGGCGTGCCGGCATATAGCGCCAGCATGCGGCCAAGGATGGCGTCGCCGGCGCGCGCATGCAGCTGCTGGTAGGCAATCGCCCGCACCAGGGCTTGATAGGGATCGCGCGCCGGTTTGGCGGCGTGGCGGCACGGGCCGACATGGGCGATGTGGCGCTCCCAGTCGGAATCCAGCGCCGAGAGGAATTGCTCGGCTTCAGAGTAGGCGTTCCCGGATGTGTCCGCGGCGATCATGGTTGAACCAGGCATTTAGGCAGCCTTGCGAAAAGTGAGGTTGATCCTTTGTCCGCCGAGCAGAGGATGCTCGGCTTCCTTCAGCGGCAGCACGCCGTGGTAGCGCAGCCGGTCGACGCCGCCCCAGACCACGACATCGCCATGGAACAGCGGCACGCGGGCTGCCTTGTCGCTGCGCTCATGGCCGCCGAACAGGAACATCGCGGGGATGCCCAGCGAGACAGAAACGATGGGGGCGTCGTAGTCCTGTTCATCCTTGTCCTGATGCAGCGACAGCCTGGTTCCCGGCTGGTAGCGGTTGATCAGGCAGGCGTCCGGCAGGAAGCCGTCGAATCCGGCCTGCGCTGCGGCGGCTTGCGCCAGCTGCAAGAAAACGTCGGGCATGGCAGGCCAGCGGCGGCCGCTGTCGGGATCGATAGCGCTGTAGCGATAGCCGCGGCGGTCGCTGGTCCAGCCGAGAGCGCCGCAGCACGTCATGGCTACCGACATGCGGAAGCCGCCCGGCGTCACCAGGTGGCGGAACGGCGATGCTTGCTGGATTGCTTCCAGCTGCGGCAGCAATTGCGCTACGTATGGCGTGGCGAAAGCGCGCAATACGACCGCATCTTGCGCCAGTTGCTGCTGGCGGTTATCGGACAATTCCTCGGTGTCGAACAAATCTAAAGTCATGTGATGCTCTTCATAAGGCGTCATGGAAAATCACGCCCAGCGTGTGCCGCGACCCGGAGCGGATGCGGCTGACGCCATGCCGTAAATTTACCCTATATGCGCCGCGCTGGCCCTGGACCGGGCGATTGTGGACGGCAAACACGACAGCGTCGCCCTGGACCAGGGGAATGACTTCGGGACGCGATTGCATGCGCGGCCTTTGCTCGGTCATCACGAATTCGCCGCCGCTGAAATCGCGGCCAGGTTCGGATAGCAGGATCGCCGCCTGCAGGGGAAACACGTGTTCGCCGTACAGGTCTTGATGCAGGCAGTTGTAGTCGCCGGCGCCGTATTGCAGCATGAGCGGCGTCGGACGCAGTTGTCCCGCCGCGTGGCAACGAGCGATGAAATCGGCATGCCGTTGCGGGAAGCGGACGCCGATATCCATGGTTTCGTGCCAGCGGTTGGCGAGCGGCGCCAGCAATGGATAGAGGCCGGTGCGCATGGCGCCGACCAGGTCGGGCAAGGGATAGCTGAAATATTTGTACTCGCCGCGTCCGAAGCCGTGGCGTTCCATCAGCACCCGGCTGCGGAAGATATCGTCGCGCGGATAGAGCGCGATGAGCGCCGCGCATTCTTCTGGCGTCAACAGGCGCGGCAGCAGGGCGCTGCCGTAGTTGTCCAGGTCCTGGTAGACGTTTTCCCAATCGATGCGGTTGAGCCGGTCGGCGATGGCGCCGCCGTCCGGCACGGCGCGGCGCGCGACGGCGTTCATGCCCGCGCCTCGCGCCGCAGCAGCGCCTGCTTGCGTTGCACGCCCCAGCGATAGCCCGAGATGTCGCCGTCTTGCCTGATGACCCTGTGGCAGGGGATGGCCAGCGCCAGCAGGTTAGCGCCGCAAGCGCCAGCCACCGCACGCACGGCATCGGGCTTGCCGAGGCGATTGGCGATGTCCTGGTAGCTGGCGGTGGCGCCCGGGGGAATTTCCAGCAGCGCCTGCCACACTTGCTGCTGGAAACCGGTGCCGCCGATGTCCAGCGGCTGGCTCAGCCGGTATTCCGGCCAGGCTATCGCGGTATTGATTTCCGTGATCAATCCTCGCAGCGCGTAGTAGCTCAGGGCGAGCTTTGCCCTGGGGAAGCTGCGCGCCAGTTCGCTGGCCAGGACTTGTTCGTTATCGCCGAACATGATGGCGCAGATACCGTGCGAGCTCTGGGCCGCCAGGAATTTCCCCAGTGGACCGTCGCCGACGGCGTAGCGGATCTGCTCTTCCACGACAGTATCGGGTTGCCTCAAATAGAGCCCTGTCGAGGCAGTGCCGTGCAATGTGTCCATGATTTACTCCAAAGTGGTTGATGGTTCCCAGTCTAGGCAGGCAACCGAACCGTCGCACTCCGGCTCTTGCGGTCGAATTCAGTAATGTTAAATAGGGTCAGAGTCGAATTGTTGACCGGTCAACAATTCGACTCTGACCCTATTTATTCGGACTGCATGCCCTGGTGCTCGGGGAGTTTTGAATAATTCGACTCTGACCCTATTTGTTTGGATGCGGGCTGCATGCCTTGGTGCTCGGGGAGTTTTGTGCGGAATTTACATCAAATTTCGCATATATTTGATTTTCAGTCACATATGTATTGTGAGCGGGGTGGTTTTTCTTTGTTGCGCCGGCCGTCAAACTGCATGGCGTCAAACTTCAAACAGGAAAAACATCATGCCACTCGCACTTTGGGCGCTGACGCTCAGCGCTTTTGCCATCGGGACGACAGAATTCGTTATCGTTGGCCTGATTCCGACTATTGCCGCCAGCCTTGGCGTTTCCGTTCCGTCGGCCGGCTTGCTGGTCAGCCTTTATGCATTGGGTGTCGCGGTAGGCGCGCCGGTGCTGACAGCCTTGACCGGCCGCGTGCCGCGCAAGCATCTGCTGCTGGGCCTGATGGCCTTGTTCACTGTCGGCAACCTGGTGGCATGGATGGCGCCGGGGTATGAAGCGCTGATGGCGGCGCGTGTGCTGACGGGGCTGGCGCACGGCGTGTTCTTCTCGATCGGATCGACCATTGCCACCAGCCTGGTGCCGAAAGAAAAGGCAGCCAGCGCCATTGCCCTCATGTTTACCGGGCTGACGGTGGCCTTGGTCACCGGCGTGCCGCTCGGTACGTTCATCGGCCAGACTTTCGGCTGGCAGTCGACTTTCCTGGCAGTGTCGCTGCTGGGAGTGATTGCGTTTGTCGGCAGCTGGATCCTCGTGCCTGACAATATCGCCAGCAGCAAGCCGGCATCGTTGCTGACCCAGGCTGCCGTCTTGAAGAAACCGCGGCTGTTGCTGGTATATGCGATCACGGCCCTGGGTTACGGCGGTTCTTTTATCGCTTTTACTTACCTGGCGCCGATCCTGCAGGAAGTCTCCGGCTTCTCGGCTTCTACGGTGAGCCTGGTCATGCTGGTGTACGGCGTTTCAGTGGCATTCGGCAATATCTGGGGCGGCAAGCTGGCTGACAGGAAGGGGCCGATACGCGCATTGCAGATGGTGTTTACCTTACTGGCGCTGGTCCTGTTCGTGCTGACTTTTACCGCGGCCAATCCTTGGCTGGCTGTGCTGACCGTGCTGGCCTGGGGCGCTTTTGCCTTCGGCAACGTGCCGGGCTTGCAGGTGTATGTAGTGCAGCAGGCGGAACGCCATGCGCCGCGTGCGGTGGATGTGGCTTCCGGCCTGAACATTGCAGCATTCAATGTCGGCATTGCGCTGGGCGCCTGGGGCGGCGGCCTGATCGTCAGTCATCTCGGCTTGATGGCGACTCCCTGGATCGGCGCTATCGTGGTGCTGGGCGCGTTGGGCCTGACTTCGCTGGCGGGACGGCTGGATCGGCGGGATGGGATTGCGCCCATCGTTGGCGCGGGGCATGCGGTTGCCATGCATTGATCGGCGAAGCCCAGCCGGCTGCAGTTTTGCGCTGCCGCAGGGTGTGGTAATCCTGGCCTTGCCAAATTTCTGGAAATCCTGCACTATTGGCCTTGATTTTAATAATCCTTTACTGAAAAACATGTCTTTCGCACGCGCTTATTTCTTTTTTTACTTTAGCTATTCCAGCCCCACGGCGGTGAAAAGCGGTAAGCGTTCGTAAGTAAAGAGCAAACCGAAATTTCTAAAAAACCGCCAGCGATGGCGGTTTTTTTATACCCAGTCACTTTTGAGCCAGGAGAAAAACATGCTACGCACCGACGATCTGCGCATACGAGAAATGAAAGAATTAGTTCCGCCATCCCATTTGATCCGCGAATTCGGCTGTTCCGAAAAGGTGGCCGAGACGGCCGCCAATTCGCGCATTGCCTTGCATCGTATCTTGCATGGCCAGGATGACCGCCTGATGGTGGTGATCGGCCCGTGCTCGATCCACGATACCAAGGCGGCGATGGAATATGCCGGCCGCCTGGTCGGCGAGCGCGAGCGCTTCAAGGGCGAGCTGGAAATCGTCATGCGCGTGTATTTCGAGAAGCCGCGCACTACGGTGGGCTGGAAGGGCCTGATCAACGATCCGTACATGGACAACAGCTTCCGCATCAACGACGGCTTGCGCATGGCGCGCGAGCTGCTGCTGAACATCAATGAACTGGGCCTGCCGGCCGGCACGGAATTCCTGGACGTGATCAGCCCGCAGTACATTGCCGACCTGATCAGCTGGGGTGCGATCGGCGCCCGTACCACCGAATCGCAGGTGCACCGCGAACTGGCTTCCGGCTTGTCATGCCCGGTCGGTTTCAAGAACGGCACCGACGGCAACATCAAGATAGCAGTGGACGCCATCAAGGCCGCTTCGCAGCCGCATCATTTCCTGTCGGTGACCAAGGGCGGACATTCGGCGATCGTGTCGACCAACGGCAATGAAGACTGCCATATCATCCTGCGCGGCGGCAAGGCGCCGAACTACGACGCGGCCAGCGTCGAGGCGGCTTGCAAGGATATCGCCAACAGCGGCCTGGCATCGCGCCTGATGATCGACGCTTCGCACGCCAACAGCTCGAAGAAGCCGGAAAACCAGATCCCGGTATGCGCCGACATCGGCAGCCAGGTTGCTGCGGGCGACGACCGCATCGTCGGCGTCATGGTGGAGTCGCACCTGATCGCCGGCCGCCAGGACCTGGTGCCGGGCAAGGAACTGGTGTATGGGCAGTCGGTGACCGACGGCTGCATCAATTGGGAAGAAAGCGTGGCGGTGCTGGAAGGTTTGGCGGCGGCGGTAAAACAACGCCGTTTGCTGAACAGCAATCCGGCTTGAACAAGTAAGCGGAGCAGGGCGGATGGGTTATCCGCCTGCCCGTCTGCAAGACCGGGCGCTGTCAGAAGCGCTTGGTCAGCACCATCATCTCGCCTTCGCGCCGCATCTCGGTGCGGTTCAGGAACGACATGCCGAGCAGCGCGAACGGCAGCCCGGCTTCCTGCACCAGGGCATCGACCTGGTTCATTTCAATATCGCCGATCTTCACGGTGTTCAGCTTGACCATGTATGCCGGGGCCGCGCCGTTGGCGGTGTTGACCATGGTCATGCGACCCTTCTTGTAGTCGACGCCAAGCCGCATTGCATCCGAAGCGGGCAGGGCGATCATGGTGGCGCCGGTATCGACCAGCATGGTCATCGTCGCGCCGTTGATCTGGGCCTGCGCCACGAAGTGCCCCTGCGGATTGACTTTCAAGGTGACGCTGGAAGTAGCGCCCGGCGCGCTGCGGCTGACATATTCGCCGATGCCGATCACCTGGCGTTTGCCTTTGACCTCCAGCGTTGCGGTCGAACCGTTGGCTTCCACCAGCTTGACGTCGTCGGTGACCTTGCTGCCGACCGAGAAGGTCTTCGGCGCGGAGCCGTCGATGACCAGCACCGCCTTGCCCGGAAACAGGCCGACTACGCCGATATCGGAAGCTTGGGCGGTAATGGAGGCAAACAAAAACAGGCTGGAGATCAAGGCAAGCGGGCGCATGAGTATCCGACTTTCGTGGCAAGAGGTTGAGATGGCGCCGTATTGCCGATTTCATGATCAGCGGGCAACAGCAGAAGGATAATAACCTTATATGTTGCCTCGATACAATTTAACTACGGAATTTAATCACGGAAATTATTGAATTCCAGCGGCAGGTCGGCCACTTCCTTGCGCAGCATCGCCATCGCCGCCTGCAAGTCGTCGCGCTTGGCGCCGGTGATGCGTACGGCGTCGCCCTGGATGCTGGCCTGGACTTTCATCTTGCTGTCCTTGACGATGCGCACGATCTTCTTGGCCGCTTCGGATTCGATGCCATTCTTGATCTTGATGACTTGCTTGACCTTGTCGCCGCCGATCTTTTCGATCTTGCCGATGTCGAGGAAGCGGGTGTCGACATTGCGCTTGACCAGTTTTGCGGTCAGTACATCGCGCACCTGGCTCAGCTGGAATTCCGAGTCGGCATAGGCGGTCAGGTCGCGCTCTTTCAATTCGATGCGGGCGTCGCTGCCCTTGAAGTCGAAGCGGGTCGAGATTTCCTTGTTGGCCTGGTCGTTGGCGTTTTTTACTTCAACCAGGTTGGCTTCCGATACGGTATCAAATGATGGCATGGTGATATTCCTTCTATATGTTCAAACAAAGCCGGCCGCGGAACCGGTGGCTGGCGCGGCCGTCAAGCTATGCGCATTTTAGCGGACAAGAAACCCGAGGTGTCGGTCCGGCCGCGCTATTTTCTTGCCGGTCTGCCTGGCTCCGGGCGCCTGGCTGCCCGCTGGCGGTGGTTACTTACTTTATAATCCCGGTGCTATGACTATCTCCCAGCTTCCGCTCCAATTCGATTTTTCGCTGCGCCGGCACAATACCTTCGGTATCGACGCCAAGGCGCATGCCTATCTGCCGGTTACTTCACTGGAAACCCTGCAGGCGCTCAGGTCCGACGCTGTTACATCGGGTTTGCCGCGCCTGGTGCTGGGCGGCGGCAGCAACCTGGTGCTGACCCAGGATTTCCCGGGGCTGGTGTTGCATATGTGTAATCGCGGCCGGGAAATTGCCGGCGAGGATGACGATGCTGTCTATGTCCGCGCCGCCGCCGGCGAGAACTGGCACGAGCTGGTGCTGTGGACATTGGCGCAGGGTTTGGCCGGACTGGAGAACCTGTCGCTGATTCCCGGCAGCGTCGGCGCCGCGCCGATCCAGAACATCGGCGCCTACGGCATCGAGCTGCAAGAGCGCTTCCATGCCTTGACCGCCATCGATATGGAAAGCGGCGAAATCCTGGCGCTGGACCGGGACGCTTGCGCTTTTTCCTATCGCGACAGCGTGTTCAAGCACAGTCTGCGCGACCGGGCCATAGTGACGGACGTTACCTTCGCCTTGCCCAAGCGCTGGCAGCCCGACCTGCGTTACGCCGATGTGGCGCAAGAGCTGGACGCACGCAAACTGGCGCAGCCGAGCGCACGCGATATCAGCGATGCGGTGATCGCAATCCGCACCCGCAAGCTGCCGGATCCTGCGGTAGTCGGCAATGCCGGCAGTTTTTTCAAGAATCCTGTTGTTACGGCGGCGCAACGTACGGCCTTGCTGGCGCAGCATCCGCAATTGGTGAATTATCAACAGCCGGACGGCAGTTACAAGCTGGCTGCAGGCTGGCTGATCGATCAATGCGGCTGGAAGGGGAAAAGCCTCGGCGCAGCCGGCATCTATGAAAAACAGGCGCTGGTGCTGGTCAACCGCGGCGGCGCCAGCGGGCAGGATGTGGTGCGCCTGGCGCAGGCGGTGCAAGCTGATGTGATGGGGAAGTTTGGGGTGGCGCTGGAGCCGGAACCGATTTTTGTATGAGGCGCAAGCGCTTTGTATCTTAATGTGTCATTATTGGGTCACATAACGGAATTAAACTCTGTTATGCCTCATATCCAACACTCCCTAAGGTAATGGATTTAACCCGCAATGCAACCGCATCGCGGGTTTTTTTTGCCCTGGCGTATCAGGCGTAATGGCAGACGTAGTTCACCGTTTCCAGCGTCTCGATATCAAAACTCGAATTGGCCGGGATATCGAAGCTCTGGCCGTCGCTGTATGTGGTCCAGGCTTGCTGGTCTTTCTGGCGCACGCGGCAGCTGCCGCTGGTGATGTCCATGATTTCGGCAGCGCCGGTGCTGAAAGTCAGCGACGACGGCAGGATCACGCCCAGCGTCTTCTTGCTGCCGTCGGCGAAAACCACCGTGTGGGAAACACATTTGCCGTCAAAGTAGACGCTGGCTTGCTTTAGTACGGATACATTGTCGAATTGAGTGCTCATGACTTAAGGATGCTTTCTCATGGTTGGTTTTTATAACCCATTGTTTTAATGGTGCTTATTAGAACTGGCAGCTTGAACAGATCGATGCTGGCTTTATGTGTACGGGATTTTTGATGCAAATCATATTTTACGTTCCGTCTACACAATCAACCCGACTATTTACACAATCTTTACATCCAAACTGCTAATCTTCCTAACAAGATACCCACGATTGCGGATGTGATCATGTCGCCGGGATTTTGGTGGACGAGGTGCAAAAATGCAAAAAATATTGATTCCGGTTGACGGCTCGGACTATGCCTTAAGGGCTGTGAAATATGCGAGCTCGATGGTCAAGGGGGACACAGCCGCACAGATTCATTTGCTGAACGTGCAAGAACATCTTGACGGGAAAATCCAGGCTTACCTGTCTCTCGAAAAAATCAAGGCAATTGAAACGGCAGCGGCCGATGAAGTATTGAATCCCGTCAAGCGGATTCTGGAACAGGCCGAGGTCCCTTACATCGCCAGCACCCGCATCGGTCCGATTGCGAAGAGCATCGTTGACTATGTCCAGGAGCAGAAGTGCGACTGCATTGTCATGGGCACCCATGGCCGGGGAGCTTTGGGCAACCTGATCCTTGGTTCGATCATGAACAAAGTGATTCATCTGGTTCATGTGCCGGTGACGCTGATCAAATAAGCGTGCGCCGGCGTCAGGCCCATGTCCTCGAAGTCAACTGCAGCCAACCCGCTTTTGCGTGATATTCGCTGTATCTGGATGCAGCGATGCGACGACATTCACCGTGATCTGGAACCGCAGCTCAGTTGCGGCAGTGGGTCAAATCAAAATTCTCCACTCCTTCGTAAGAATTCATCATGCGTGCCAGTTCCGAGACCGACGAGCCTTTTTTGCTGTCGATGGCGAAGGCGATGAAATGCCATTTTGCATGCCTGTCGTGCGAGCTGATGGACAACGAATCCTTGGCAATCTCGTAGCCATGCTCCAAAGCCACCTTGCGCAGCGCTTCTTCGTGCGGGACAAAACCTTTTTCGAACTCAACCAGGATGGCTACGCCGGCGCGCGACGGCAGCCAGTATTCAAGCTTGGCTATCCACACCATGCAGATGGCGGACAGCAGCGTGAGCGATATTGCCGCCATGTAAAAACCGACGCCCACCAGGACGCCGATCGCCGAGGCTGCCCAGATCGACGCCGCCGTAGTGAGCCCCCTGATATTCAAGCCTTCTTTCATGATGACGCCGGCGCCGAGAAAACCGATGCCGGTGACGATTCCTTGTACTACCCGGGTTGGATCCGGATTGATCGGCAAGCCGGAGTGGCCGCCATACCAGAGCGCCGGATATCCGGCGAACACTGTCAGGGCGGTCGAAGCCATGCATACCAGGCCGTAAGTACGCATGCCGGCGGCGCGGCCATGATAGGCGCGTTCGTAACCGACCAGCGCCCCCAGGAACAAGGCTCCCAGCAAATTGAGAAACATGAGGACGTTAGCTCCGACCTCTGGGCCGGACCAATAAGCGGCCAATGAATCAAGTGAAAGAATGTTCATGCTTTTATCTGGGTTGATTGTCGGTACCGCGGTAATTGGTCCTAGGATAAACCCGTTGCGCAATTGCGCCTGCATTTGACCCAAGCGACATTTTGCCTGTGGCCATGCCTGCCGGGGTGTTCCTTGGAGGATCTTTGACAAAAAAAGAACCGGCGCAAAGCCGGTTCTGTGTCACGCCTGTGCTGGCGGCTTATTTGCCGCTGCCGTGGATTTACTCTGCGTCTTTGTCGAGCAGCGGCAGCGATACGGCGTTGCTGGATGCCAGCAGGCCGGTGCTTTGATAGATCGCCAGCTTCTGGCGTGTATCGCTGATGTCGAGGTTGCGCATGGTCAGCTGGCCGATACGGTCTTGCGGCGTGAAGGCGCCCGCGCCCTTTTCCATGGTCAGGCGGTCCGGATGGTAGGTCAGGTTGGCCGACTCGGTGTTGAGGATCGAATAATCGTTGCCGCGGCGCAGCTCGATCGTGACCTCGCCGGTGATGGCGCGCGCCACCCAGCGCTGCGCCGTCTCGCGCAGCATGATCGCCTGCGAGTCGAACCAGCGGCCTTGGTACAGCAGGCGGCCCAGGCGGCGGCCGCTTTCGCGGTACTGCTCGATGGTGTCTTCGTTGTGGATGCCGGTGACCAGACGCTCGTAGGCGATGAACAGCAGGGCCAGGCCCGGCGCTTCATAGATGCCGCGGCTCTTGGCTTCGATGATGCGGTTTTCGATCTGGTCGCTCATACCCAGGCCGTGGCGTCCGCCGATGCGGTTGGCTTCCATCATCAGCTCGACCTGGCTGGCAAACGCGACGCCGTTGAGGGCAACCGGACGGCCTTCTTCAAAGCGCACGGTGACTTCCTCGCGCTTGACTTCGACGTCGTCGCGCCAGAAGGCGACGCCCATGATCGGTTCGACGATCTTCATGCCGCTGTTCAGGTACTCGAGGTCTTTGGCTTCATGGGTGGCGCCGAGCATGTTGGAATCGGTCGAGTAGGCTTTTTCCACCGACATCTTGTAATCGAAGCCAGACGCGATCATGAATTCCGACATTTCCTTGCGGCCGCCCAGTTCCTGGATGAACTGGTCATCCAGCCAGGGCTTGTAGATCCGCAGGTTGGGATTGACCAGCAGGCCGTAGCGGTAGAAGCGCTCGATGTCGTTGCCCTTGAAGGTGCTGCCGTCGCCCCAGATGTCGACCTTGTCTTCGCGCATGGCGGCCACCAGCATGGTGCCGGTGACAGCGCGTCCAAGCGGAGTGGTGTTGAAGTAGGTGACGCCTGCGGTGGAGATGTGGAAGGCGCCGCTCTGCAGTGCAGCGATGCCTTCGGCCACCAGCTGTTCGCGGCAATCGACCAGGCGCGCCAGTTCAGCGCCGTAGGCCTTGGCTTTCTTGGGGATGGCGTCGTAGTCCGGCTCGTCGGGCTGGCCCAGGTTGGCGGTATAGGCGTAGGGAATGGCGCCTTTCTGGCGCATCCAGTGCAGCGCGGCGCTGGTATCGAGGCCGCCTGAAAAGGCGATGCCGACTTTTTCGTTGACTGGAACGGATTGCAGGATATTGGACATGATATTTCTACGTGGGTTGTTGTGACTGGGGTTGTACTGTTTGTACCGTTAATCGACTTTTCCGAGCACCAGATATTCCAGCAGCGCCTTTTGCACATGCAAACGGTTTTCCGCTTCGTCCCAGACCACCGATTGCGGGCCGTCGATCACTTCGGCCGAAACCTCTTCGCCGCGGTGCGCCGGCAGGCAGTGCATGAACAAGGCGTCCGGCTGGGCGCGCTGCATCTTGGCCTGGTCCACGATCCAGCCGTCGAAGGCTTTCAGGCGCGCTGCGTTTTCATCTTCGTAACCCATGCTGGTCCAGACATCGGTGGTCACCAGGTCGGCCCCTTCGCAAGCATCGGATGGATTGGCGAAGAAGGTGTAGCGCTGGTTGTCGGCGGCTACCTGGCCGGGATCGATATCGTAGCCCTTGGGGGTCGAGACGTTGACGTGGAAACCGAATACCTGCGCTGCTTGCAGCCAGGAATACAGCATGTTGTTGGCGTCGCCGACCCAGGCCACCTTCTTGCCGGCGATGGAACCGCGGTGCTCGATGTAGGTGAAGACATCGGCCAGCACTTGGCAGGGATGCTGCTCATTGGTCAAGCCGTTGATCACCGGCACCCGCGAGTGGGTGGCGAAACGCTCGATGATGTCCTGGCCGAAAGTACGGATCATGATCACGTCGCACATGCGCGACATTACCTGCGCCGCATCTTCCACCGGTTCGCCGCGGCCGAGCTGGCTGTCGCGCGTATTGAGGTAGATGGCGGCGCCGCCCAGCTGGTGCATGCCGGCTTCGAACGAGAGGCGGGTGCGGGTCGAGTTTTTCTCGAACACCATCACCAGCGTGCGGTCGAGCAGCGTGTAGTGCGGTTCGTAATTCTTGAATTTGCGTTTGATGAGACGGCTACGTTCAATCACGTACTCGTATTCGTCCAGCGAAAAATCAGAAAACTGCAGGTAGTGTTTGATTGCCATAAATGAAAACGGCGGCCGCTGTGGCGACTGCCGCCGATAGTTGGAATTCCATTTTTAAAACAACTGCTCAACTGCCGCGCTGCCGTTTTCCCTGCTACCTGAGATTGGCTTAGAAATGAAATAAGTGCTTCAATTATAAGGGATTTCAGTAGAAAAGATACCTGTCAAAATATGGTGTTTTTGGCAATTAATACAGCTTTTGCGACGATTCATGCAGCAATTGCACGTACAGCTGATGGCGCATGGTCGCGATCTTGTTTTCCTTGACGGCTTCCAGCACGGCGCAGCTCGGTTCAGTCAGGTGGTGGCAATTGTAAAACTTGCATTTGCCGAGGTAGGGCGAGAATTCGACGAAGGCGCGTTCCAGCATGCCTTCGCTCAGCTGGTACAGGCCGAATTCCTGGAAGCCGGGCGAGTCGATGATGTTGGCGGGATGGCCGTCCAGGCTGGCGTCGGCCGCATCCATTTCGTACAGGCGGGTGAAAGTGGTGGTGTGCTTGCCGGTATCGAGGGCGGCGGAAATTTCGCGCACGGCGATGTCGGCGTCCGGCACGATCAGATTGATCAGCGACGACTTGCCCATGCCGGACTGACCGATCAGGATGGTCGACTGGCCTGCCAGCAGGGGCGCCAGCGTGGCGCAGGTCTGTTCCGGGAAGGCGCGCGCCGACACTTCATGCACCGGATAGCCGAGGACGGCATACAGCTGCAGGCGCTGCCGGGTTTTTTCGAGCGCATCGACGATATCGGTCTTGTTCAGCACGATGTGGGCGGTGACGCCGGCCGCTTCGGCTGCCACCAGCGCGCGTGAAATCAGGTCGTCGGCAAAACCAGGCTCGGTCGCCACCACGATGAACAGCTGGGTGACGTTGGCGGCCAGCAGCTTGGATTTGTACTGGTCGGAACGGTACAGCAGGCTGCGGCGCTCATCGATGGCTTCGATCACGCCCTGGTTGGGCGAGGTCAGTTTCAACTGCACGCGGTCGCCGACGGCGACATCGCTTTTCTTGCCGCGCGTGACGCATTGCAATTTCAGCGACTTCCCTTCTACAGTCCCTTGCACCAGGTAGTGCCGGCCGTGGGCGGCGATCACCAGGCCGCTGCCGGCCTGGCTGCCATGTTGCTTGCCGTTCTGCTTGTTGTGCTCAGCCATGGGCGGCCGATAACTTGTTGGCTAGCTTGTTGATGCGCACCGAGGCCGGCGGGTGCGAGTCGTAAAACGCCGAGTGCAGCGGATCCGGCGTCAGGGTCGAGGCGTTGTCTTCATACAGCTTGACCAGCGCGGTCACCAGGTCGTTGGCGTCGGTGTGCCGGGCGGCGAAGGCATCGGCCTCGAATTCATGCTTGCGCGAACTGATCGACGACAGCGGCGACAGCAGGAAGGTAAAGATCGGCAGCGCCAGCATGAACAGGATCAGCGCCATCGCGTCGTTATTGCTGAGGTCGGGCAGCAGCAGCGGATTGACGCCGAGGCCGGTATAGAACCAGAGCTGCTGTTTCAGGTAGCCGAGTAAAGCCAGGAAGGCCAGCGAAAGCGCAAACATGACGACGATGCGCTTGACGATGTGCTTCAGCTTGAAGTGACCCAGCTCGTGCGCCAGCACTGCTTCGATCTCATGCGGCGCCAGGCGCGCCAGCAGGGTGTCGAAAAAAACGATGCGCTTGCCGGCGCCGAAGCCCGAGAAGTAGGCATTGCCATGGGCGCTGCGCTTGGAGCCGTCCATCACGAACAAGCCCTTGGAAGCGAAGCCGACCCGTTTCATCAGGCCCTCGATACGGTCGCGCAGGCTGTCGTCGCTGAGCGGCGTGAACTTGTTGAACAGCGGCGCGATCACGGTCGGGTAGAGCACCAGCATCAGCAGCTGGAAAGCGCTGAACACCAGCCAGGCGTAGAACCACCAGAGACCGCCCGATTTCGCCATCAGCTGCAATACCACCCAGATCAGCGGCAGGCCGATGGCGGCGCCGATCAGGGTGTTTTTCAGCATGTCGGTGAAGAACAGCTTGACCGTCATCTTGTTAAAACCGAAACGGGCTTCGAGCACGAATTGCTTGTAATAATCGAGGGGCAGGTCGATCAGGCCGGAAATCAGGGCAAACGCCACCAGCAGGCTCAACTGGTAGACCATGCCCGGGCCGGCCCAGCTGAACATGACGCCGGAAAGCCATTGCAAACCGCCGAGCAGGGTGAAGCCGATCAGCACGGCGGCGCTCACCAGCATCGAAAACAGGCCGAATTTGGTCTTGGCGACGGTGTAGTCGGCGGCGCGCTGGTGGGCCGCCAGGGGGATCTTTTCGGCGAATTCGGCCGGCACCGCGCTGCGATGGGCCAAAACATGGCGGATCTGGCGCGAACTCAGCCAAAAGCGCACCACCAGGGTGATCGCCAGGAAAACCACAAACAAAACCGAAAATGCAAATGAAGACATGTAGTCCCTATGTGAGAAAATAGCCGCTTATGGCTTGCGCAAACAAATGCCGGGCCTGTCTTAGCTAAATATAACGAAGAGAACAATTATGTCACAAGCCGCCGACGTATCCACTACCATCGCCGCCACTACCGCAGCCCCGGCAGCGCCGGTGCGGCCCAATGAATTCAACCTGATCTGGGTCGACATGGAAATGACCGGCCTCAACCCGGACAGCGACCGCATCATTGAAGTGGCGGTGGTGGTGACAGACCCGCAACTGAATATCCTGGCCGAAGGCCCGGTGTTTGCGATCCACCAGCCGGACGAGATCATGGACGGCATGGATGCCTGGAACAAGGGCACCCACGGCCGTTCGGGCCTGATCGAGAAAGTCAAAAACTCGACCGTGACCGAAAGCGAGGCTGAACTGGCCCTGATCGAGTTCCTGAAGAAATACGTGCCGAACGGCAAGTCGCCCATGTGTGGCAACACCATCTGCCAGGACCGCCGCTTCATGGCGCGCGGCATGCCCAAGCTGGAAGCGTTTTTCCATTACCGCAACCTGGACGTGTCGACCTTGAAGGAACTGTGCCGCCGCTGGAAGCCGGAACTGGCCAGCGGTTTCAAGAAGCATCAAAAGCATACCGCGCTGGCGGACATCATCGAATCTATCGAAGAACTGCGCTATTACCGCGAGCATTTCATCAAGGAATAACACTGCGGCGGGTGGCTATCCTGCCCGCCCGCTGTCTTGCCTGATGCGTCTTCGCTCAATCTTCCTTTGAATCGATACCGCAGCATTTCTTGAATTTCTTGCCGCTGCCGCAAGGGCACTCGTCATTGCGGCCGACCTTCGGCGCCTCGCGCTGTATCGTCTTGACCGCGGACTTGCGGTGCGGCAGCCAGTAACGGTAGATTTCCGGAATCGCGGCTTCCACTTCCACCGCCAGCTTGTGGCGCTGCACCGGATCGTCGCGCAGCGCCATTTCTTCCTCTTCCAGCTCTTCCGCGCCCAGCAGGTAGATTGGCCGCACCACCTGCGCCAGGTTGGAATGCCAGATCGGCTCCCAGGCTTTGGCGCGCAGGTTGATGCCTTCCCAGAAACCCCAGGTCCAGGCTTCGCCGTCAAGCAGCGACTTGCCTTCGTATTCCTGTTCGCAAAACAGCGGTTCGTATTCTTTTGGCGCCACTTCCAGCGTGACCGCGATTTCATTCATGTAGCGCGCGATCAGGCCGACGATTTTTTCATATTCCTTGTCGGACTTGAATTTCGGCGCGTCTTTCAGCGACGGTCCCCACACGTGCGGCAGCCACTCGCCCAGCAGCACCTGCTCCGGGCCGATCACCAGCGCCGTCAGGTAGCCGTGCAGGGTATCCATGGTCATGCTGTCTTCAGCGCAGCGATCGGACAACAGGAAGTCGTCCAGTTCGTCAAATTCTTTGTCTGAGAGGGGTTCGTCGAGATTCATGGAAATGGCCGCTTAAATTTACGATGGAAATGGGATACGGATTTTACGATTGAAATGGCCGCGGGCTGGAAAATATTCGAGCTGCTTGCCTGCGTACAATCATTTATCCTGTAACAAGTCTATCCAGATCAGGCCATCTTATATGAAAAACAGAGCATTAACCCCGGCCGATCTAGCATCCTGCCGCCAGCTGAGGCGAGGATCCATCCTCGACTCGCCGTCTTCATTCGTGCCCACGCATGAGGAAGAACGCATGGCCCTGTAGCTCGATGCGGCATGGCGCCGCAATTACGGTTCATAAACGCGCATGAAACTGGCGAAGCGCGGGATGCCGCTGTCATTCAAGCCGCGGAAGCGGTAAGTCACGACGCTGCCCAAGGGCGGCGGCCGGCGCCGCTGCAGGTCGCTTAAGCCGCTGCCGAGCTTGAAGCGCCGGCCGTCCGGCGTTTCCACCAGCAGGGCGCCAAGCATGCCCTGGTATTTTCCGTTGCCCGGCAGATGGCCGATGACCGCGGCTTCGGCATCTTCATGGGTTTTGACCTTGAGCAGGTCGTCGCTGCGTTGTGTGCGGTAAAGCGAAGCGCCCAGGTGCAGCATCAAGCCTTCGCCGCCTTGCTTGACGGTCTGTTGCAGCAAGCGCTGCAGGGTCGCGTGGTCGCCCAGCTTGAATTGTTCCACCGGCTGCACCCAAGGCACGGCAAGTTTGGCGAGCATGTCTTGCAAGGCTGGCAGGCGCTGTTCGAAGGTGCCGGGGTGGGCCGGCAGGTCGAACACCATGAAGCGCATGCGGCGCCAGGCGGCATCGTCCGGCGTTTCGCGGCGTACGGTGGAAACCGCGCGGCTGAACTGCTGGCGGCCGGCCCACAGTTCGCCGTCCAGCGCGGTTTTCGGCCAGTTGGCGGTGAACCAGTGTGGGGCGTTGATCCGCTGGCCGCCGCGCGTCAGCAATTTTTCGCCATCCCAGTAGCCGCGCACGCCGTCGAGTTTTTCGCTGATCCAATAATCGGCCAGGGTTATGCCGGGATGGTAAATATTGGCCAGCATCAGCGGCGGCGCTGCAGGGGGTGTCGCCGCTGTTGCGATGGATGGCCGACCGAGAAAGAAGCAAAGCAGCGCGGTGCTCAGCAATCTGGCGATAATTGACGATAACGCATGCATGGGACGTGGACTGTCAGGCAAGGAAGCGATATCGTAAAACGACGTTGCCTGTAGAAGCGCCCCGCAAGCGCGATTTGCGATTTAGCTTATATGCACGAAATTCAGTTCCACCCCGTTCCCGGCCGGGTCGCGCAAGAAAATCTGTTTTTGCTGCGCAGACGGCACAAACGCCACCTGGTAGGGCAGCGCATGCGCCTGCAGGCAAGCTTCCATTTCTTCCGGATCGACGCAACTGAAGGCAACATGGTCGAAGGTGGTGGCGATATCGGTATGCCTGATATCGCCGGCGCGCGCTTCGCTCAGGTGCAGCACGGCTTGGTCGCCGGCGTACAGCCAGAATCCGAAACTGTCGAAGGGCGGCCGCGCACCCGCTTCCAGGCCGATCACCTCGCAATAGAATTCCTTCAGCTGCAATAGCAGCGCACGCGGCGCGCGCAGGTTGTAATGGTTGAGGGCGATGGCTGGCACAAGCTGCTCCCGGCAATGGTGAACGATGCAAGAGTATTAGTGTAATCGATGCGATGAGCGCGCCGCTGGCGCTTACAATAGCCGACATGACAATCCCAAGCCCCGCCTCATTCTCTACCCTGACTCCCGACACCGTGCTGGACGCGCTCGACAGCATCGGCCTGCACGGCGACGGCCGCCTGCTGGCGCTCAACAGCTATGAAAACCGCGTGTACCAGATCGGCATGGAACAAGAGCCGCCGCTGGTGGCCAAGTTCTACCGGCCGCAACGCTGGAGCGACGCAGCCATCCTGGAAGAGCATGGTTTCGTGCAAGAGCTGGTGGAGCGGGAAATCCCTGTGGTCGCCGCCTGGGCCGACGTGGACGGCCGCACCCTGCATCAGTTCGACGGTTTCCGCTTTGCAGTGTTTCCACGCCACGGCGGCCGCGCGCCGGAGCTGGAGGACAGCGCCACGCTGGAATGGCTGGGACGTTTCCTCGGCCGCATCCACGCAGTCGGCGCACTCAGCAGCTACCAGCACCGGCCGACGCTGGATATCGTCAGTTTTGGCGAAGAACCCAGCGCTTTCCTGCTGGCCAACGGGTTTGTGCCGGAGGATCTGCTGGAAGCCTATCGCAGCACCGTGAGCCAGGCCTTGGAAGGCGTGCGCCGCTGTTTCGAGCGCGCCGGCAGCGTCGGCGCCTTGCGCCTGCATGGCGATTGCCACGGCAGCAATGTGCTGTGGACCGACGCCGGGCCGCATTTCGTCGATTTCGACGACAGCCGCATGGGGCCGGCAGTGCAGGATCTGTGGATGCTGCTGTCGGGAGAACGGCGCGACATGGTGCAGCAGATGGGCAGCTTGCTGGCCGGCTACGAGGATTTCTGCGATTTCGATACGCGCGAGCTGTACCTGATCGAAGCGCTGCGCACCTTGCGGCTGATCCATTACGCGGCGTGGATAGCGCGGCGCTGGGACGACCCGGCTTTCGCCGTGGCTTTCCCCTGGTTCAATACCCAGCGTTACTGGCAGGATCGGGTGCTGGAGCTGCGCGAGCAGATCGCGCTGATGGACGAAGCGCCGCTGTGGCAGGCATGAAGCCGGCCTGACGCGGCTTGGTGCGGGTTAGTGCGACACCGACTTCGAGAAGATGTTCAGCACCAGCACGCCCGCGACAATCAGGCCGATGCCAGCCAGGGCCGCGGCATCCAGGCTCTGTTTCAGGAACAGCCAGCCGACCAGCGCAATCAGCGCAATGCCGATGCCTGACCACATCGCATACACGATCGCCACCGGCAAGGTGCGCAAGGTCAGCGACAGGAAATAGAACGCCGTCAGGTAACCGGCCACCACCACGATCGACGGCACCAGCCGCGTGAACTCGGCGCTCGCTTTCAGGGCGCTGGTGGCAATCACTTCGGCGACGATGGCAATCAATAGATAGACCCAATGCATGACTTCTCTCCTGGCTAAAAAACAAAACGGTACGAAACTCTAATCGATAGCGGCAAACAGCTCTGTAACAAAATCGACAAAAACCCTGACCTTGGCCGACAATTGATGGCTCTGGTGATACACCACCGACACCGGCGGCCCCGGCGTCGACCAATCCGCCAATACCGGCGCCAGCAGGCCGTCGCGGATCTGCGGATTGAGCGACAGCGTCAGCAGCTGGACGATGCCGGCGCCGCTGGCCGCCGCGTGGATCAGGGTTTCCGCGTGGTTGATCGCGATATTGCCGGGTGGCGCCCAGCTCAGTTCCTGCTTGCCCTTGCTGAAAGTCCAGGGCACGTTCTGGCCGCTGTTCGGATGAATGAACGCCAGGCAGCGGAAATCCTGCAGTTCCTGCGGCGTTTGCGGCGTGCCGTGCTGCGCCAGGAATGCGGGCGAGGCGCAGCACAGGTTGCGGGTCTGGTAGATGCGGCGCGCCACCATGCTGGAATCCTTCAGCTCGCCGATGCGTATCCAGACATCGCCGCGGCCTTCCACCATGTCCACCATGCGGTCGCCCACATTGAGCCGGATCGACAGCTCTGGATATATGGCGCTGAAACGCGCCAGCGCCGGCGCCAGGTAGATGCGCGCAATCACGGTCGGCACGTCGACGCGCAAGATGCCTTGCGGCGTCACGCGCCGGCCTTGTAGCCCGTCTTCCAGCTCGCTCATGTCGCCCAGCAGGCGCTGGGCGCGCTGGTAGCAGCTATGGCCGTCGTCGGTCAGCGAGATCTTGCGGGTGGTGCGGTTCAGCAGGCGCACGCCGAAATGCCGCTCGAGGGCGGCGATATGATTGGTGATGGTGGCGTTCGACATCTCCAGCTGTTCAGCCGCGCGGCTGAAGCTGTTCAGTTCCACCACCTGGCAAAACACCCTTAACGATTCCAGCCTGTCCATGATGATGATTTTATATTATTTAAATTAATTAAAAAATGATTTTAATTATTGCCTATTTTTCTGAATATTAAAAAGGATGATAATGCCAAAAACCAGATCGTATTGATACGACGCCAACTTCCCAGGAGACACGCATGGCCGTCGCGACAAACAGCAGCCCGATAGACATTCCCGCCTTGATCGACCGCAGCCGCATCGGCGGCTTCCAGGTCGTCATGCTCAGCCTGTGCGCCATCTGCCTGATCATCGACGGTTTCGACGTCCAGGCCATGGGTTACGTGGCGCCCGCCATCATCCAGGAATGGGGCATCGCCAAGGCCAACCTGGGGCCGGTGTTCGGCGCCGGCCTGTTCGGCATGCTGCTCGGTTCGCTTGCCTTCAGCATCCTGGCCGACCGCATCGGCCGCCGTCCGGTGCTGATTTGCGCCACTTTGTTCTTCGCTGCCTGCATGCTGCTCACGCCGCTGGCCGCCACGGTAGGGCAGCTGATCGTCTTGCGTTTCATTACCGGCCTCGGGCTGGGCGCGATCATGCCGAACGCGATGGCGCTGGCCGGCGAATACAGTCCGCTGCGCAAGCGCGTCACCCTGATGATGCTGGTGTCCTGCGGCTTCACCCTGGGCGCGGTGCTGGGAGGTTTGCTGTCGGCGGCGCTGATCCCGCGTTTCGGCTGGCAGTCGGTATTCCATGTCGGCGGCCTAGTGCCGCTGGTGATCGGCGTGCTCATGATTTTCCTGCTGCCGGAGTCGATGCAGTTCCTGGTGTTGCGTGGAAAAAAGCTGGAGCAGGTCGGCAAGTGGCTGCGCCGCATCGATTCCGATGTCGTTATCAGCGAGGATACGCGCTACGTGGTTAACGAAAAGGCCGGCAAGGGTGCGCCCATGCTGCAGCTGTTCCAGGAAGGCAGGGCCAGGGTCACGATCCTGCTGTGGATCATCAATTTCATGAACCTGGTCAACCTGTATTTCCTCTCCAACTGGCTGCCGACCATCGCCAAGGACGCCGGCCTGTCCACCGCCACCGCGGTGATGGCCGGCACCACCCTGCAGATAGGCGGCACGCTCGGCACCCTGGTCATGGGCCAGCTGATTGACCGTTCCGGCTTCCGCCGCGTGCTGATCCCGGTATTCCTGGTGGCTGGCCTGGCGGTGTTCCTGATCGGCCGTCCCGAGATTTCGCTGCTGTTCCTGTTCGCCAGCATCTTCGTCGCCGGCTTCTGCATTGTCGGCGGCCAGCCGGCGGTCAATGCGCTGGCCGGCACTTACTACCCGACCACCTTGCGCTCCACCGGCATCGGCTGGAGCCTGGGCGTCGGCCGCATCGGTTCTATCGTCGGGCCGGTGCTGGGCGGCGAGCTGATCCGCCTGAACTGGCCCAACAGCACCATTTTCATCGTGCTGGCGGTGCCGGCGCTGGTGTCAGCCGCGATGCTGGTGCTGATGCAAGAGACTTCTCATCGCAGCAAAGCGCAAGCCGTCGTTGCGCATTAAGATCAGAACTTGAACCAAGGATGAAACCCATGGAAAACACGCTCCGCAGTCAGCTCCATTACCAGTCCGGATTTTGCAACGACTTCGCCAGTGAAGCCTTGCCCGGCGCCTTGCCCGCAGCCCAGAACTCGCCGCAGAAAGCGCCTTACGGCCTGTATGCAGAGCAGCTGTCCGGCACCGCGTTCACTGCGCCGCGCGCACACAACAGGCGCTCCTGGCTGTACCGCATCCGCCCGGGTGCGATGCACCACGCCTTTGAAAAAATCCAGCAGCCTCTGCTGGCCAGCGGCCCTTTTGCCCAGTCCGATACGCCGCCCGACCAGCTGCGCTGGAATCCGCTGCCGATGCCGGCCGACGGCCAGGCCGTCGATTTTATCGACGGCATCGTCACCTTCGCCGGCAACGGCGATGCCGCCGCCCAGGCCGGGGTGGCGATCCATCTGTATGCGGCAAACCGCTCCATGCACGACCGTTTCTTTTACGATGCCGACGGCGAACTGCTGATCGTGCCGCAGCAAGGACGCTTGCTGGCCCGCACCGAACTCGGCGTGCTGGAAGTCAAGCCGGGCGAAATCGTGGTGATTCCGCGCGGCATGCGCTTCCGCATCGAACTGCCGGACGGCAGCGCGCGCGGCTATATCTGCGAAAACTACGGCGCCGCTTTCCAGCTGCCGGAACTGGGGCCGATAGGCTCCAACGGCCTGGCCAATGCGCGCGATTTCCAGGCGCCGGTAGCCGCCTATGAAGACCGCGAAGGCGAATTCCAGCTGCTGGCCAAATTCGGCGGCCGGCTGTGGGCTGCGCGCATCGGCCATTCGCCGCTGGACGTGGTGGCCTGGCATGGCAATTACGTGCCGTACAAGTACGACCTGGGCCTGTTCAACACCATCAACACGGTCAGCTACGATCATCCCGACCCGTCGATCTTCACGGTGCTGACATCGCCCTCAGATACGCACGGCACCGCCAATGTCGATTTCGTGATTTTCCCGCCGCGCTGGATGGTGGCCGAGCACACGTTCCGTCCGCCATGGTTCCACCGCAACGTCATGAGCGAATACATGGGCCTGATCCACGGCGCCTATGACGCCAAGGCCGACGGCTTCACGCCCGGCGGCGGCAGCCTGCACAACTGCATGAGCGGCCACGGCCCGGACGCCGCCACTTTCGACAAGGCATCCAGCGCGGCGTTGGCGCCGCACCGCATCGACAATACAATGGCCTTCATGTTTGAAAGCCGCTACGTGATCCACCCCACACCCTATGCACTGGCGACGCCGCTGCTGCAGAAAGACTACCTGCAATGCTGGCACGGCCTGCAAAAGCATTTCACCGGTCAACCTTGAGAGAAAAGACATGATGCAAACCAACGATCCCGCACTGAAATCATTTATCCCGGTTGCGCCTGAATCGCATTTCCCAATCCAGAACCTGCCGTTCGGAATTTTCAGCAACGCCGCCAATCCGGCGCCGAGAGTAGGCGTGGCAATCGGCGACCAGATCGTCGACCTGGCTGCGCTGGCCGAAGCGGGTTTGCTGAACGCCGGCCCGGAAGTGTTCCGCCAGGCCGCCCTGAATCCATTCATCGCGCTGGGCCGCGCAAGCTGGCGCAGCACCCGCGCCGCGGTCAGCGATCTGCTGCGCGAAGACAACCTGCAGCTGCGCGACAACCAGGCCTTGCGCGCCAAGGCGTTGATTGCCCAAGAGCAGGCAACGATGCACCTGCCGCTGGAAATTCCCGGCTACACCGATTTCTATTCGTCCAAGGAACATGCGACCAATGTCGGCTCCATGTTCCGCGATCCGGCCAATGCGCTGCTGCCCAACTGGCTGCACATCCCGATCGGCTACAACGGCCGCGCCAGCTCGGTAGTGGTCAGCGGCACGCCGCTGCAGCGGCCGATGGGCCAGCTGAAATTGCCCGATGCCGACGCGCCCATCTTCGGCGCCTGCCGCAAGCTCGATTTCGAACTGGAAACCGGCTTCATCATCGGCCAGCCGAACGCGCTCGGGGAGCCCATCGACATCGCCGATGCAGAACAGCATATCTTCGGCATGGTCTTGCTCAACGACTGGAGCGCGCGCGACCTGCAGCAATGGGAATATGTGCCGCTCGGCCCGTTCAACAGCAAGTCGTTCGCGACGTCGATTTCGCCTTGGGTGGTCACGATGGATGCGCTGGAACCATTCCGCGTCGCCAGCCCGGCACAGCAGCCGGAGCCGCTGCCGTACCTGCAGCAGAGCGGCAAGAACGGCTACGACATCACGCTGGAAGTTTCGCTCAAGCCGGGCGCAACCGCGGCAGCGCAAACCATCTGCCGCACCAATTTCAAAGCGATGTACTGGACCATGGTGCAGCAGCTGGCGCACCACACGGTTTCCGGCTGCAACACCCGCATCGGCGACCTGATGGGTTCAGGCACCATCAGCGGCAGCACGCCGGAATCATTCGGCAGCCTGCTGGAACTGACCTGGAACGGCAAGAACCCGCTGGCATTGGCAGACGGCAGCCAGCGCAGTTTTATCCAGGATGGCGATGAGGTAGGGATGACCGGCTGGTGCCAGGGCGATGGCTATCGCGTCGGTTTCGGCGCGGTCAGCGGCAAGATATTGCCGGCGCGCGGCTGACAGGAATGCAGGGATTAAAAAAAGAGCCGTGGTTACCACGGCTCTTTTTTCTTGCGCAGCGTCGTATCAGGCAACCTTGTTGGTCGACAGATCCCAGCCGCCCGAAGTATTGCCGCCCGAACCGCCGGCGATTTTTTGCTGGGTGTATTTCCATTTGACCTTGGAATACTTGAGGCTGACGGTTTCAGTCAGCACGCTGCCTTCCGTGACGGATGGCGCGACGTCGGAAATCAGCAGGTTTTCCAGCTCGATCTCGAAATAGCGGATGCGCTCGCCCTTGCCGTCGGCACGCAGGAATTCGAACTTGGCCTTCGGGATGGTCTTGCCCGACGAGCAGTTTTGCAGCAGCAGCGGCGAAGCCAGGTCAGCCAGCTTGGTGATCACGATATCCTTGTGCTCGCAACGCTCGGCCGTATGGCCGCCACCGGTGGATGCGGTGGCCGACTTCGGCTGCAGCACTTCCCACTGCACCGATTTGCACTCGATCCAGTCTTTATGGATGTCGTCGGTGGATTCCCCTTTGATGCCGTCAATTTGCAGATATACGTCGATTGCCATGGTTTTGCCCCTTAGTTTAAAAAGTGAAGCCCGGTTGACGCTGCTGGCCCCGCTAGAGAGCGGAGTGAAACTGGAAGTCCATCAAGTGGAATGTGTGGCGTAAATGCGGGACTGTCGGATAGACCCCAGTGGTCCGCGGCACATCGGGAATCGATGGAAAGTAATTCCGCAAGGCAATTTTAAACCATATTTTTGACGATATCTTAGGTCTTCGATACTAAATAACATTGCCGTTTTATCCATATCCCGGTTTCGAGCCTTGGCTATGCAGTCCGAATTGGTTGATATCAAGAGGACGCCGCCGGGGAAGGTAACTACCTGCAGAACTTATTGCGCCATTGCCTTCAGCGCGGCCTGGGCCAGGAATCCCGATCGGGTCAGTTGATGCGACTTGGCGAAAGCATCGATGTCACGCAAGAGATTTTCCGGCAGCGAGATGTTGAGCCGTACGGGCTTGGTGTTGATTTTCGAACGGTCGATATCGACCAGCATCCAGAAGCCGCCGGCGTAGTCCGCCGCATCCTTCCATTCCTCGATGGATGACGCCTCGGGGATATGCGCTTCACCCTCGTACATGGTTGCCGCAGCTTCCTGCGCCATTGCCGGAAGATCATTCAATTCGTCGGCGGCGGTAAATACACCGGGCAGATCGGGAAAGCGGGCGCCATAAGCGCTATCGCCGTCCTTCCATACATAAAGTGGATATAACATTTTGTCCTCATTTCAGTCCAGCGTGTTTCAGGATGCTCTCGGCTGTTCCTAGCGGAAGATCTTTCTTCGGATGCGGAACAATTACCGACTTGCCAGTAATCGGGTGGCGGTATTTGTGATGGCTCCCGTGTGTGGAAACATATTTCCAGCCGGCCGCTTTCAACTGCTTGATGATGTTTGTGCTGTTCCTATTATTATACACAAAACTACACAATTCAATAATGATTTTGTGTATTCTTGTGTATCCACGATGCATGATAAGTAGTTGGAATTCAGAGGACTTCGAATACTTGAATGTCATGAAAAGCCGACTTTCGCGATAGAGGCAAAAGTCTGAAAACAGCTTCGGAATTGCGTGCGGGCACGAGAGCATGGATAAAAATGTCCGGGCGTAAAAAAAGCCGCCAAAAAGGCGGCTTGGAATCTGCGCAGAAACGCTTACCGGTGCGGCACCCCATCCCGCCACTCACCCCAATGCGTCACGATATCCTGCACCAGCGGATTCCCTGCCCGGTACAGGTTCTCGGTGGCCGGCACGAAACCGCCCTGGTCAGCATAGTTGAGCAGGTTGTCGGCGCTGGTCTGTCCCTGGTAAGGCCGGTCGAAATCCGACCCCGTGCGCAATGCCGCCACGCGGTTCAAGTCCACCCGCTTGATGCTCGATGCGCGCTTCAATGCTTCAAAGGTTGCATTGTCTTCCTGCGCTGTCATGCAATACACGCCCTTGTTGTCGGTGAGGATCTTGGTCCATTCGCGCGCGCGTTCGCCCAGCAGCGTGCCTGACCACCAGGTGTTGCCGGAAGCGATGTCGCACTGGACTACCGTCGGCGGCTGGTTGGCCGGCGCGTAACCGAACTTGGAGCGTGCTACCTGCGCCTGCGCGCTGTCGGCCAGCGCTACATTGCGCGACAACGCAAACGCGGCGTCGGCCAATTTCGGATTCAGCTGGAATACTTCGTTGCGGTAGTCGAGCGGCGGTTTTTCGCTCGGGCTCTTGGTGTTGATGCCGAGATAGCCGGTTTTCCAGCCGGCCGGGATTTCGCGCGCATCGAGTTCCCACTGGATGCCGAAATCGACCAGGTACTTGGCCCAGGCTGCCGAACCGACAGTACCGCGCGCCGGATCGACGCCGGCGATGCCGGAGATCAGGAAATAGGTATGGCGCAAGTCGAAGCGCTGCGAAAACGTCAGGGCCATGATCGACGCCGAGGCATTGGCGTAGCCCATGCCGGTGGTGATCACGCAGACATCCTGCTTGTTGCAGTTAACGTTCGGATAGTCTGGCGACAGGCCTGGCACCGCGACGGTTTTCCACGGGCCGAGGCGGTCCAGCCAGGCTTGGCCCTCGGGACCGAACATGGTGATGATCATCACCTTGACGGGGCGGTTTTGCGCATTCGATTCGGCCAGTCCGTCGCTGCCCCTGTCTTGTGCGATCGACGGGCCGGTGGCGCAGGCGGCAAGCGATAGAACTGCGGTGGCGATAAGCGAACGAGTCATCATGGGTTTTCCTTGTGCAAAGTAGGACCTGTAGTCTACCTGTGAAAGCCAGATATTGTTACCGCAATGCAACATCAGCGGCTATGTGCCGGGCGTAAAAAAGCCGCCCGGAGGCGGCTTGGTCAAATGCTGTCGGGCCAGCGGTTCAAAGATAAATGACGGCCAGCACCACGCCGATGATCAGGCCGAACTTGATGCACATGTACAGCGGCTTGCTGAATTTCTTCAGCGCGCGCCGGTATTGGCCGGCGGCCCAGACGAAGCGGAACAGCTTGTTGATGCCGCCGGTCTCGTCGCCGGTTTCATTGGGCGATGCGGCGGCGCTCATCATGTGGCGGCCGAGCCAGCGGTTGATTGCCTGCGCCCAGCGGTAGCGCATCGGCCGTTCGATGTCGCAGAAGATGATGATGCGGTTGCTGTCGCAGCCGTTCTGCGCCCAGTGGATGAATGTTTCATCGAACACCACGCCCTGGCCGTCGCGCCAGCTGTAGCGCTGCTGGTTGACTTCGATGAAGCAGCGGTCGTCGTTGGGCGTGACCAGGCCCAGGTGGTAGCGCAGCGAACCGGCGAACGGGTCGCGGTGCGGATTGAGGGTGCCGCCGGGAGCAAGTTCGGCAAACATCGCGGCCTTGACGCTCGGCGTGCTGCGCAGCAGGGCCACGGTCTTGGGGCAGAACTGTTCGGCCGAAGGATGGCTGGCGTCGTACCATTTCAGGTAGAAGCGTTTCCAGCCGGCCTTGAAGAAGGAATTGAAACCGGCGTCATCGTTCTTTTCCGCGGCGCGGATCTTTTCCAGGCCGATCAGGCCCTTGGCTTCATCGCGTATGGTTTCCCAGTTGTCTTCCAGGATCTTCAGGTCGGCGAAGGTGCTGGTCGGCAGGTAGGGCGTGTTGGTCGGCACCTTGGAAAACATGTACATGAAGATGTTGAGCGGGGCCATGATCGACGAATGGTCGAACAGCTGCCGGAAAAACGGCAGGCGCGCCTTGCCGCGGAAATGCACGTACAACACCGATAAAAGGAAAATACTGACTACTGCCCATTTCATAAAAATGTGCTCCGTTACAAATAAGCCGCCATTTTATCTCTTTTGCGCCTGTTGTCCGTTATCCAAGCCGTTTGTTACCCTGGCTTGTTGCGCAGGAGAATGTTTGAGGAAGCCGCGGCCATCATTGCGGCAGTCAATATGTTCCAATGTCGTAAAGATCAACAGGGGCAACCGGTGCTTTAAAAAGAAGAATGAAGATCGTATCTTCAATCTCAGGACGCACTGCTCCTCCTGTCCATAGAAGCTGTGAAGGACGCCGGCATCAAGCTCTTCAATCAGCATGTCCAGGGCCTGCTCGCGCAGCTATCCAAGATTCCCTATTTTTTGTTGAGAAAGCTGAAATGTTCCGCCCGCCAAAGGAACCGGCTCCTTTGGCAGGCGGATGCATGGCTTACGGATGTGCGAGTGTACTGGCATCAGTCCAGGTGTAGCCCAATGTCGTAATGCACTGAATTATGTTTTTGAAGTCGCTGAATCCCGTCGTAACCAATGGCGCGAGTGACGACTCCAGCCAGAACGGATGAAAGAAGAAAGATGCGAATCCATCTCGTACCACCGTGGCATATTGGGCATTAAGACAAATATCCTGCCAAGTATAGGTAACGTTTGAAAACGGATCGATGGCGCTGATATTGTATTCAACATTCCCCAGATTTTCCGGCACGTTCCACTGGCCGTAGTAGTCTTGCCTGATGACGTAGGGGAAGAACTGTCCAACTGAAAAATCCTTACCCGTGGTTGCCGTAAAATTAGGGGTGTCGGAGGTGTAATAGACGGCGCGCTGATAGGTTGTATTAAATGCTAGCGGTATAGCTTTCGTGCTTAGCGGCGACGCCTGATAGTGCGGAGTCTCCCAGGCAAATGGCTTGGCGTAACCGTTATTCTTGAATTCTGCCAGCCCGGCCAGGAGACGTCCCAATGCCCATGGCGAGAATAGCGGGATAATGCCGGCGACCAGATCTTCGGTCACCGGGGTATTTGCCACGGCATTCCAGAATTCAAAATCATCGGCGCTGACCCCTGTATTCTTATTCCGCATCGAATCGTATTGATGGGTATATCCATGCATCACAAGCTTCCCGCCTCGCGC
>NZ_JBANDC010000020.1:0-111736 GCF_038896935.1 Collimonas rhizosphaerae | reverse complement strand
GACAACCTGCCGAAAACCCGTTCCGGCAAGATCATGCGGCGCTTGCTGCGGGTGCTGGCAAAAGGCGAGGAAATCACCCAGGATGTTTCCACTTTGGAAAATCCGGCGATCCTGGAACAGCTCAAGCAGCCGGTTTAATCAATGAATGAAGACATGCCCTGCATGGAAGCAACAGGGAATTGTCATCGGCCCGAGAATTGAATCTCACTTTACGGAAATATCATGCGTCTCATCCTCTTAGGACCACCCGGCGCCGGAAAAGGCACACAAGCCAATTTTATTAAGGAACGTTTCAATATCCCGCATATCTCCACCGGAGACATGCTGCGAGCCGCAGTAAAAGACAAGACGCCTCTGGGGACGGAAGTGAAAAAGATAATGGATGCGGGCGGCCTGGTATCCGATGCAATCATTATTCGTCTTGTTAAAGATCGCTTGAAGCAAGCCGATTGCGCCAACGGTTATCTGTTCGATGGTTTTCCGCGCACGCTTCCACAGGCGGAGATGATGAAGGAAGCCGGCATCGCAATTGATTTTGTGCTGGAGATCGATGTGCCGGATGAGGTCATTCTGGAACGCATGAGCGGGCGCCGGGTTCACTCGCCATCCGGTCGCACCTATCATGTGAAATTCAATCCGCCAAAGGTCGAAGGAACGGACGATATCACCGGCGAGGACCTGATTCTGCGCGAGGACGATAGAGAAGATACGGTTAAAAAACGTTTAAAGATTTATCACGATCAAACGAAAATGCTTATTGCCTATTACGCTCAATGGGCCCAATCCGGACAATCCGGGGCCGCAAAATATCGAAAGATAAATGGTATCGGCCCAGTAGACGCCATTCGAGACAATGCATTTTCTGTCATGGCGCCGGATTGACGTATCACTGGCTTTGACCAGTACGACGAATTCCTTCGAGTCTTCGTTTTCAAGGAATGACATGGCATTGATGTCTTTCAGGTGAGAGCCGGCGTCGACCGAACCGTGAGCTCTAATTACAAACAGGTAGAAAATTCATGCCGGCTTGGCGTCAGCACAAGCCAGCATGGCGTCGCCAATCATGCGATCACCTTGGGCCTTGAGCGTCTCGCCGGCGCCGCGGATGTCACGCACTTCCTTGTTCTGGCTCAGTTTTGACTTGCCGACAAGACGCGTGATTTCAATCTCCAGGCCCACGATGGCCTTGAGCATCGTGTCAATGTACTCCTGGGAGCTGTCCGTCATCTTCCACGGCGCCGGCTGCGACGCTTCATGGGTTCGGGTCAGGCGGGCAACCAGGCCGCGCACGAAGCGCTCATCGTCGCGGATGGTGATGCGTCCGTAGGCATGAGCCACCACGTAATTCCAGGTGGGTACCTGCTTGTGGAACTCATGTTTGGATGGATACCAAGTGGGCGACACATACGCATCGGCGACCCGAAACACCACCAGTACCTCATCGCCGTCGGATACGTCCTTCCATACCGGATTGGCGCGCGCCACATGGGCATTCAATACGCCCATACCGCCCCGCTGGGGATCGAGTTCAAAAGGAATATGGTTGGCATCCAGTCCACTCGCGCCATGCGTGAACAGTATTCCAAAGGGATGTTGCTTGATGAGGTCATGCAGCACTTCTATGCGAGGCTCATCGAAATGGGTGGGTACATACATGTCAGTTCTCCCGGTTTTAATCCTGATTGAAACGCTCATGCCTTTGCAGGCAGTAATGGCTGGTCATCCAACCTGGATTATGGTTATTTTCTGGATTACTATATAGATCCACAATTGATCAATTCCAGCAGGCCAGAATCGTATGCCGCGACGCCCCCAAGCTGTTGATTTGCCACCCATCAGCGGCTTGGACCGGACAAGCGGCCATCTTGGCCGCCAATTGACGCACGCTCTGCGCGAGGCAATACGCACCGGCAACTTGAAACCTGGCGATCTTCTTCCTTCGACCCGCCAGCTAGCCGCCGCGCTCGATATTGCTCGCGGTACCGTCATGGAGGCGTATGAACAACTGATCGCCGAGGGGTTTCTCGATGCACAACCAAGGGCGGGCACGCGAGTCGCTTCCGCGCTGGCCCAATCGCGGTCCGCCGCCAGCGGTTCGCAAAAGCCGGCGGCAAACACGACGCCCACTTCACTTCCGGCGCCTGCAGCCGCCTTCGCCAAAGTCGCGGAGCAATTTAAGCCGCTCCCGCCGGTACCCTTTGCCGTTTCCGTTCCCACCGGCCCGGCAGCACCCGATGCAGCGTGGCGACGGCTCGGCAACCGCATCCGCGCCCAAGGACCAGGCGCGCCCTCGGGCTATGACGATCCTCAGGGTGTCAAGGCCCTGCGGGAAGCCGTGGCAGAGTATGTGCGGAGGTCGCGCTCGGTACAGTGCCGTGCTGAACAGGTCATCATCACGGCGGGAACCCAGCAAGGGTTGTACCTTGCCTGCCAGGTGCTGCTGGGCGCCACCGACATCGCGTGGGTGGAAGACCCCGCCTATCGGGGCATTACGGGAATTCTCGAAAGCACAGGGCGGCAGGATCGCATGGTGCGCGTTCCAGTTGACGATGCCGGCATCGACGTTGACGCCGGCATGGCGATGGCAAAGGATGCGCGTGCTGCATTCGTCACCCCTTCGCACCAATATCCGCTGGGAATGCCGATGAGCATGGGGCGCAGGAATGCATTGCTGGCTTGGGCAAGGAAGAGCGGCGCGTGGATCGTAGAGGACGACTACGACAGTGAACTGCGCTATGCCGGCCATCCGTTTCCTTCACTGCAGGGGCTTGCGCCGGATCGCGTCGTCTACCTGGGCACCTTCAGCAAGATCCTGTTTCCGTCGCTGCGCCTTGGCTACGCCATCGTTCCCGAAGCTTTGGTGCCCGCCTTCTGCGGTGCGCGTGTGCTGATGGACCGGCATACGCCAAGCGCCGACCAGCACGTCCTCGCCGCATTCATCACCGAAGGTCATCTGGACCGGCATATCCGACGCATCCGCGGCGTATACGCTGAGCGCCGAAGCCAGCTGGCAGGCATGCTCGAGCGATGGATTCCGAAGGATCATGGATGGCTGCAGCCAAGCGATCAGGGCATGCACCTGGTACTCTGGCTAGCGCGCGGCATCGATGACGTCCTGCTGGCGTCGCGCGCCGTGGAGGCTGGAGTCGCCGTGCGTGCAGTGTCCCCAATGTATTCGGAGGGCAATGGCCGCTCAGGGCTCGTCCTGGGTTTAGGCGGATACAGCAACGAGCAGATGGAGACAGCAGTGCGGATCCTTGCTGCAATCATTGTGACGATGAGAAAGACCACGCCTTGCATATCGCCATAAGCTCTTGCAGCGTGTATTTCCTGAATTGCTCGTGCAATTTTTGAGCTTCACGAATTGGAAAATGACGATGCAAGAAAGAAAAAGCTTGATCCAGATGTTTTCTTCTTTCTTTGACACCGACGAAGACCTCCTTTGCGGAACGGGACAGAGAGAGGAACCAAGCAATGCGCATCCGAAATCAATAAGGGCACTTTAGGCGCCAATACGCAATTGCAATCCCGTATTGCTGTATAACGGCGTCGCAGAAAAACCGTCCACGGAAATCGTGTCGAATTTTCCTTTAAGACTCGTCGCGGCAATGATGCTGATCGTGTCGCCAACGGCAGGTTTATAGCCTCCCTGGAACTTGATATGAAGAGTGCCGCCGGCAATGGCCATGTTTCCTGCGACGGCAAGTGTTCCCTGCTGACCGGTCCCTAAATTCAGTTCCAATGTGCTGTTCGCCAGTTGCGTATATTTCCCCTGAATTGTCAGTGCGCCAGGCGCATTGCTTGCCAGCGTACCGCCGCTGACGTACACATCGCTCGCACCAAAGGCTGACACGGAATCCCCTTCCAGCGTCCCCGCCTCCAGCTGCGCACCGCCGCTCCAGGTATTGTTGCCACTTAACTTGAGGACACCGCTACCCTGCTTGGTTAACTTCCCCGCACCTGATATATCGTTACGCCAGTTATCAACGGCGTAAAAGCCTCCTTTGCTGGCGTCCATCGATACCACGACATTGCCATTGAAGACCGCATATCCGTCTGCTGCGGCAAAAAGATTGAGGCGTCCCCAGCCTTCGGCGTCGTCCAGGACCGGATATCCGGAGGCAATCGCCGTGGTTTTCAACACTACCCGGCGCTGGACATCGCTGAGGTAAGGCAAGCGTGTCTCCAATAGCACCTCGGCGCCTTTAGGTACGTTGGCGGGCGCGGTAGTTGCGCCTATTTGTGCAAAACCATAAGTCGTGCGGCGCGAATAATTTGCCTTGTTGCTCGCATAATCTGCAAACCGGTCTGTGGTAGCGTTAGCAGAGTGAGCAAAAGCATTAAAGGTGTCGGGAGTTGTATTGGTTTGCGCCATAAGCGCGGCATGGGCCTGTGCAACAGCAGCAGCTTTTGCAGCCGCATTAGCCGGATCGGCCAGATTGGCGGCAACCACGGCTTGACCAAGTACGCGTCCGCTCATCACATCCAATGGCGAGTGCATGCCAGCCAAAATCCGGTTTTCTCCCAATTCCAGGCCACGGCTGATAATCTCTTGGAACCGTTCAGGAACGGCATAGGCCATCGCCACTGCGTCGCGGGTAGCCTCCGCCGAATGACCGCTGGTAAAACCGCCATCCGTTGCGGGTGTCGGGCTCTTCGCCGGCACCAGGGCAGGCACCACAACCACGCTGCTGCTCCAGCGAAATGGCCGAGCATACTTGTAAAAACGTTTGGCTGGTTCTGTTGATCCGTTGTTGCCCATGGTGTTGATAAAATCGACCACTCCACCAAATGCCGGATTGGCGCTGCCGCCGACACCGGTATTGTTACCGCTGTCATTGTATAAAACAGTGGTGGCGTCGGCCGGGACCGTCGTAATGCTGGTAGCCTGTTGCGCCGCTTGGCGCCATGCGGCCGTCAGCGGGCCCATGCCATCAGTGACGCTATATCCTTTGCCGCGACGATCGTCCAGATAAGCGGCCGCTGCCTGGGCTGAAGTGCGATTGGACGTCGCTGCGACGACATACTGGATGTTCGCGTTGTGCACGGCTGCGTTGAGTATCGTGCCGCCCGGGGTGCCATCGTTCGGAATACCTGTCCAGGTCGACGGAGAAATGGCGGGAAAATTACCGACGGCAGGCGCGGTGACGCCAGCGTCGACAATATCGGTGAGCGGTTGCCATATTTCCTTGAAGCCCGCCAAAACACGTACGCCAGCATTCGTTTCCAGAGTCGCATAGCGTGCATCCCCGCGCTGGTTGCTCGCCACATTATCGACAAAAGCAGGGATCGATGCGGCAACTGGCGCGGTGTCGACATAGCCCGGGTCCGCCGGCGCCGGCGGAATGACCAATGCCGATGGCGTCGATTGCGGAGTCTCAAGTTGATCTGATCCTCCACCGCAAGCTGTCAATGCCATGGATGCACTGATGGCGAGCGCCAGCGGGCGGCGCAGGAAGGATTGTCGTAGTCGCATTTTCTATGCCTTCATTTATCAGAAACAAAACGAAGGGATGATAGTTGCCAAATGCTACGGCAGCATGACGTTGCAGCCCGCATTTGAACGGCAATGGCGCTCATCGGGATGCATGTCATTTTTTGTCAGGCACAATCTGTGCTTAGAGCGAGGTACTGATTACTTTCCCACTCTGAGTCATGAGAATAAAAAACCACGTTCCGCTGGCCATCGTCGCTGCCTTGCTCTCGACGCTCACCGCCTGCGGGGGCGGTGACGGCGCCAGCAACAGCGCTGCGAACACCGCCAGTCCAGCGACGCCCGCCACGACCGGTACCGTAAACGGCAACAGCTCAACGACTTCCACTGGCAGCACAAGCACCAATACCACAACCACCGGATCGACTACCACGCCAGCGACAACGGTGGCGCTGATCGACATCAGCGCCGCGATCCTGGCAAACCAGAACGTCGTCCTCAATGGCGATTCTGTCGTCGATGTCCCCTCCGGGACGACAACTTACGGCGGAATCATTTCCGGAAGCGGTACGCTCACGGTCCGCGCGCCGAGCGGGTCGGGTACCCTGGTGCTCACCGCCGACAGCAACTTCACGCTGCCGGCCTCGCAACAAACCGAGACCGCCACGCAGACCAAGAGCCCCACCGATCCCAACCATGTGCATTACTGGGTCATCCACAATCCCAATCCGCCGGCGGTGATCGTCAATGCAGGCGCCACACTGCAGCTGGGCACGCCTTCATCCACCGGCGGCAGCATTGGCAGCTATATTCCCAACACGGCCGGCACCACGATCAATCTCGACAATTTCCAGATCGACGGCACCCTGGTCCTGGAATCCGGTCCGCCACTCAACATGGGCATCCTGAGCGGCAGCGGCGTCATCCGGCGTCCGCCCATCGGCACTACCGGCGGCACCGTCCGTTTCGTCGGCGACAATCCATTCAGCGGTGTCTACTCTCAGCTCTACGGTGGTTATTTCGGCGTCGACCATGTCATTTTTTCGATGCCGAATGCGACCATTTTCAGCAACGAGTCTTTCATCACGGCGGCCCCGGAAGGCTTGTTCGGCGATACCGCACTCCACCAGCTGAAGTATCCGAAAACCATTTGGGAAAGCCATTACGGCGACGATATCAACACCAACTCCGGCCTGGTGATTTTTTCGGGCATCTACAGCTATAGCAACAGCGGCGACCAGCTTAAGCCGGCCTTAAGCGATCCCAGCTTGAATACCATGCTGGTGCAAAATGTCTCCGGCAGCCTCACCGGCGGCGATCACTCCAGCTTCCGCGGCATCAACATCGAAGGCGGCACGACCCAGTGGGGCGATGGCACAACCAATCAGTTCTTCCTGCCTTCGGCGCCGTCGCCCGCTGCGCCTAATTCCGCGGTTAAAAATGCCTATATCAATCTGCACAGAGGCGCGACCCTGGTGTTCGACTACAACGGCAAGTACAGCTGCAACGTAGGCATTACAGGGGGCGGCGGCGGACCGGATGCCGACGGTTCGACCGGAACCGGCAATCTCACCATCGCCGCCACCGCCGGCAACTACGCCATACTGACCATGCCGCAGAACTACAACGGCATCACCACCATCGGCGCCGGCGCCACGCTGCAGATCGGCAACGGCGCGCCGGTCAGCGCGGTGCAGGCGACGGTGGGTGCGCCGACCGCGGCTGCGCCGTATGGCGCTATCACGCGCCAGACCACCGTGGCTACCTACACCGGAGACAGCAGCCTGCTTACAGCCGAATCGGCCAACGGCAGCCTCAGCAATGCCATCGTCGACAACGGCACGCTGATTATCGCCAACACATCGACCGCCATCACCCTGTCGAACATCAGCGGCAGCGGTACGATCAAGCAGGCCGGAGCCGCAACCACGACCCTGTCGGGCGCCAGCAGCTACAGTGGCGGCACCACGATCAGCGGCGGCACGCTGAGCGTGGCCAGCGACACCGCATTGGGTAGCGGCAGCACCATCAACAGCGCGACCTTGGCAACCGCTGGCAGCCAGCATGCGATCAACGTCAGCGGCAACTACACACAGACAGCGGGCGGCAGTCTTGCATTATCGATCGGCAGCGTGTCCGATCAGCTCAAGGCCGGCGGACAGGCGCTTCTGGCCGGCAGCCTGGTCCTCAACTTCGCCTCGGCGCCGGCGCCGGGGAGCAGGTTCGTGGTAGTGCAAGCTGCGGGCGGCGTCAGCGGCGCGTTCACCAGCGTCAGCGGCAACGGCGTTTCTTTGGTAGGCGGGCAGGACGCTACGAGTTACTACGTGACGGTGCAATGATGGCGCAATGAAGAAAGACGCGGGCTGCCGTCGGCGCAGCTCGCCTCGTAGGGAAATCCCTACGATGAAATGCCTGAATCCCGTAGAAGAATCAAGGCTTCCTGATACCTCGCTTCCTTTCCGCTGACTAGTCTTGGAGCACACTGAAGGCATAAATTAAAACAACCATGTCCCATCCCGTCCGCTATCGCTTTGCACTTTCTGCCGCATCATCCCTTTTGCTGATACCCGTGCTGAGCATGAAACCCGGGACTGTCTATGCCGCCTGCAGCACCTCTGGACAATCAACAATCTGCGATGCCAGCGCGGCGAATCCCTGGACAACATCGGTTGGCAGAGGCAATCTGGCTGCCGAAGACGGCAGGACAGTCACGGTCGGCGCGGGAAGCCGGATCGCGGTCGGCGATACGAATGCCATCAGCCTGCGCGACAATGCAGACATAACGCTCCAGAACGGCGGCACGGCAAGCGCCAACGGGGTCCGCAATGCTGGACTATATAAGAACGGCGCCAATACGATCGAGTTTCGCAATAACAGCACATTGACTGTCGATCAAGGAGGCCAGGTCCTGGCGACCGGCACCGAAATCACTGCCGAAGCTGTCAATCCGCAGGGCAGCGGCAACTTCATTATCAACAATGGCACGATCAGGGCAGATCATGCCGTTGCCGTCTGGTTTCAGAATACGAGCGGACTGAACACGATTATCAACAATGAAACAGGCGTCATCCAGGCGCCAGGCAACGTGATCGGCGCATCCGGCAACGGCGCGGTCGACTTTACCAACAAGGGACGGATCATCGGCGACCTGGTTTTTTCCGGCGGCGATGACACACTGCGACTCTATACGGGATCGGTCATTACGGGAAAATTCGATGGCGGCAAAGGCAACAACACCCTTTTCCTGAGTGGGACCGGAAGCGCATCCCTTTCCGGCGATATGATCAATTTCTCGTCATTCATCAAAAACGATGCGGGAACCTGGACGCTGACCACCCCTATCACCGGAGTCAGGATTGCCGAAGTTCAGCAAGGCACGCTGGCATTGACGGCTAACAACAGCGCGTATGCCGGAAAGATGACCGTCGATGCGGCCGGCACGCTTGAAGCACGCGCACAAAACCTGCCGCTTGCCGTCGTGGACAACGGTCTGGTGCGCTTCGCGCAGCCCGACAACGGAACCTATGCCGGCTTCATTTCCGGCGCCGGTGCGCTCGAAAAGACCCTGGGCGGCACGTTAGTGCTGGCGCCGGCAGCTGCCGGCGGCAATACCTATTCCGGCGGCACGATCATCGCCGCCGGAATACTCGCGGTGGGCGACGCCTCCCACGCGAATGCAGCATTGTCCGGCGGCGGCAGCACGGTCATCTCATCCGGCGCCACGCTAGCCGGCTATGGCAGCGTCACGGGACCGGTGACCAACGGCGGCACCGTCGCGGTAGCCAATGCCTTGTCCGCGTTTGCCGGTTCGGGCAACGGCGCCTTTACGATCAACGGCACATTGGTGAATGCCGGCGTGGTGCAAATCGGCGGTCAGGGAGTTGGCAACCGGCTCAATGTTGTCGGCAACTATGTTGGCCAAAATGGCAGCATCGCCCTGAACACCTACCTCGCAGGTGACGGCGCGGCGTCGGACCGGTTAGTGATCAGCGGTGGCACCGCTAGCGGATCGTCCAGCTTACGCATCACGAATGTAGGCGGCCCTGGGGCGGCCATCGTCGCCGATGGCATTGAGGTGGTGCAGAGCGTGAATGGCGCGACGACTACCGCAAGTGCATTTGCACTTGCGGCACCGGTCAAGGCCGGCGCTTATGCCTACTACCTTGCCAAAGGCGGGGTGACCAGCGGCACATCTGAAAACTGGTATCTGCGCAACACCGTGACGCAAACTCCAGCACCGCCCGTAGTTGTGCCTCCAACCACGACCTTAGGTGCACCTCCAGCTACGCCATCGACAGGCTCCGTAGCAATCCCGCTGTATCGCCCCGAAGTACCTATCTATGCGGCAGTTGCCAGCATCGCTCGGCAGGTCAATATCCAGCAACTCGATAATTTCCATGATAGGCAGGGAGAGCAATCGCTGTTGACCGAGAACGGCGAACTGCCGGCGGCTTGGGGGCGTGTCTGGGGCAGCCATACCAAGCAACGTCAGGATGGTACTGTCACGCCCCAGTTCGATGGCTCAATGACGGGAATGCAGGTCGGTCACGACATCTACGCCGACACTAGCGCCAGTGGCCGACGTAATCATTACGGTCTGTTTCTTGGCTATGCGCATGCCACCGGCAACGTCAACGGTTTTGCGATGGCCGTGCAGAATCTTGATGTCGGCAATCTTGCTATCGACGCATATAGTCTTGGCGGCTACTGGACTCACGTCGGCCCAAGCGGCTGGTACACAGATGCAGTCCTGATGGGAAGTTCACTGTCGGCGGATCCGCGTTCACATGATGGCGTGGGCGCGCATACCCACGGCAGCGCACTCATCGGATCGATCGAGGGCGGCCTTCCCATTCCACTCGGCGCGGATGTGACCATCGAACCTCAGGCGCAAGTGATCTGGCAGAATCAATCCTTCAATAACTTGAATGACGGTGTCTCGACTGTGAGCTTCAACAACGGCAATACCTTCCTCGCTCGCCTCGGAGTGCGGTTGCAAAGCCGTTTTGACACAGCTGCCGCGATCTGGCAGCCATATCTGCGGCTGAACCTGCTGCGCAGTTCCGGCTCCCATGACACCACCACTTTTGACGGTACTACCGTGATTTCCAGCGGTACGAATCAGACAGCGGGCCAGCTGAACGCGGGTCTGGTTGCCACGATCAACAAGTCGGCCAGTGCGTTTGTGACCGGAACTTACACGACCAACCTCGGCGGAGCGCAACAGCGCATGGCGATGGTGGATGCCGGCATGCGGTGGAGTTGGTAAGCCGATTTACTCTCACGGAGTTGGAAGAAATGACTTTTTCATTACGCAGAATAAGCAGCCTTGTTTGTGCAGCCATGATAACCACGTTGGGTGCTGCGTCCGCAAGGGCGGATTCCTTTACGCATCCTGGCGCCTTGCATACCCAAGCCGACCTGGAGCGGATGAAAACCAAAGTCGCGCAAAGTGCACAGCCTTGGCTTGATGGATGGAATATTCTTGTCAAGAATCCTCATGCATCGTTGAACTGGGCGCCGCGCCCCGTTGTTGTGGTTTACCGAGGCAAAGACGGTGCCGGTCATCCAGAGAATTACAGCGCGCTATTCAACGATGCTGCGGCAGCCTATGCACTTGCCTTGCGCTGGAAGATAAGTGGCGACGATGCCTATGCCGACAAGGCTGCTTCCATCCTGGACGCCTGGTCGGCAACGCTGACCGGGATAAGCGGGAGTTCGGACAAATTCCTGGCGTCCGGAATCTATGGTTATCAGCTCGCCAATGCGGCAGAGATCCTGCGCACATACAAGAAATGGCCTGAGAGTAATTTCAATCGCTTCAAAACGATGATGCTCAACGTTTTCTATCCGATGAACCATGATTTCCTGGCCAGGCATAACGGCGCAAAAATAGACCACTACTGGGCCAACTGGGACCTCGCCAACATGGATTCCTTGATTGCTATCGGCATACTCGCTGACCGTCGAGACATCTATGACGAGGCGATCGAATACTTCAAGCATGGCGGGGGCAATGGCGCTATCAATCACCTGGTATGGAAAATATATCCGGACGGACTAGGGCAGACGCAGGAGAGCGGGCGCGACCAAGGCCACAATACGCTGAACGTTGCATTGCTTGGTGCGTTTTGCCAGATGGCGTGGAACCAGCACGACGACATGTTCGGTTATGACGACAAACGCGTCCTGAAGGGGGTCGAATACATCGCCAAATACAATCTGGGACAGGATGTCCCTTACACGCCGTACCGCAACAGCGACGTGACCCAGGAAGTCATTTCCAGCGCCGGCCGCGGTGATAATCGTCCGGTCTGGGAATTGTTCTACAACCACTATGTGGTTCTCAAGGGACAGGACGCACCGTATACAAAGGCGTTCGCAGAGAAAGTGCGTCCCGAAGGCGGTGGGGGCAACTACGGTCCAAACAGCGGTGGCTTCGATCAACTCGGCTATGGCACGTTGACTTATACGTTGCGATGAATTGCTCGAAGTTCAGGACCAAGATGCGATTGGATGACTCGGATGCCGCTGCTGCATAAGCAAAGCATGACATGCCACTCTTGGGCGGCGGCAAAAACAAGGCCTCGATGATCGGCAGGAGCGGCGCATTCCTGCGCGGCCCGGTATCTTCTTTGCGTGTCCGAGACAATGCCGACACCGAAGATGCACTAAACAAATTGCAGGCACGCTAAACAAGCAGGGCACCTGCTCGCCGCAGGCATCAGTCCCGCCGACAAAAAATGTCAGTCTCTGACAAATGACGGGCAATAAATTCTTCATTGCCGCTAAACGTCAAAAAAAATACCCACAATCCTGCTGGTACAACACTTGCTCCTAAGCAAGTTCCCGCACAGCTCACGCGGGCGATTCAGTCATCGAACATTTCATACGAACCCGTAGTCCACGGGATGCAGCATTGGACGCATGCCGCAACACACGAATTGGCAAATGCAAATAATTTGCACAGGCATCGAGCCTGGCCAGAATCAGCAAGCAAGCTTCACATGAACACCGGGCTCAACGTTCCAATGCCTTACATGGAAACAACGCATGGCAATGTTTTGACCACTTATTTTGACCGCTTATAAACCAACCGAACCAACTTTTTTTGACCTGAACGCAATAACAAAAACAAAGGAACGCACCATGAACAAAGTGCCATATCGACGTCAGCTGAAATTGGACCCATTGCGCCATCTGTCGACACAAGTACTGCCTCTCGCCTTGGCATTGCTGCTTGCAGCCTGCGGCGGCGGAGGCAGCGACGATCCGGCAGCCCAGGATGCCGCGGCCAAGTCCTCCAAGGCCCTGGCCGCGGCAAGCGCGGCTGCGGAAACCGTGCTGACGCCGGTGAGCGCCAGCGCCAGTTCGGCGGAACGCGGCGACCTGTCTGCCGCTGCCGCCATCGACCACAACGAGAGCACGCGCTGGGGCAGCGGCTTCTCCGACGATGAATACCTGACGCTGGATTTCGGCACATCCCAGGTCATCAATCGCGTACACATCGACTGGGAAAACGCGCACGCTCTCCAATACCTGCTGCAGGTCTCCGACGACAACGCCAACTGGACCACGATCAAGACCGTGGACAATAGCCAGGGCGGCTCCGAGGACTGGACCGGGCTCTCGGGCCAGGGCCGCTATCTGCGCATGAAGGGCATCAAACGCTCGACGCAGTACGGCTATTCGATCTTCGAGATCCAGGCCTTCTCAGGCACCCCGGTTGCGCCGCCCGTATCAAATCCGGTGCCTGTGCCGGTCGATACCAGCAAGCCGGGCGTGACCATCACGCCGGTCGCGGCAACCTCGTCAGCCCTGGAAAACCCGGGCTTGTCGGCCGCCATGGCAATCGACGGCAAGATGACTACGCGCTGGTCCAGCGCGTCCGAGGACGGCGCCTGGATTCAATTCGACTTTGGCGCCAAGACGCAGGTCGGCTATATGAAACTGCTTTGGGAAAACTCCTACGGCAAGCAATACGCGTTGCGCGTGTCGGATGACGGCCAGACCTGGTCGCAGCTGCGCTACGTGAGCAATGGCCAGGGCGGCACCGAGGAATTTTTCAATCTCGGCGTCAATGCCCGCTACATCCGGTTGCAAGGCATAGCCCGAGCCACGCAGTATGGCTACTCGCTATTCGAGGCGCAGTTCAAGACACCGGGCAGCGACAACACGCTGCCCAACAACACCACATCGGCCCTGAAATTCCCCGCCAGCGGCAACGGCTGGACGCCATTGCCGACATCGGCCGAACCGCTGGAAACGCTGCAGTTCACGCTGCCCGACGGCACGCTGGTCACCCGCTTCGGTGCGCGCGGCCTGGCGCGCCACGGCCGCGAGCGCGGCGAGGAATGGAATGAGATCGGTTATGGCCCTAACGATACCGTCGACCAGGCCACCGGCTTGCCGGTGGACAAAGGGCCAGGCAATTACCTGACGTTCGTGCCGCAGTACTTCAAGAACCGCACCTGGGGTTTCGAGGTCATCGACAATAGCCGCGTGGCAGGCGTGACCAAGCCGACGCTGAAAGTCAACGAGTACTTCCAGCAAGCCCAGCTGCCCGGCGGCGTCGCCTGGTTCCGCGCTTTCGACCGGCCTGGCGTTACCGGATATGGCTGGATGAACCCCGGCGAACTGGTGGATCGCAACCTCGCCATCTGCCCTCCTGTACCGTACCCGCCGAACGGCAAGCTGGCCAACGCCGGCATGTACAACAACGGCTGCAGCCTGACCGTCAATGGTTACCCGGGACATGCAGACCTTGGCCCCGACGGCTTCCCCAACGGCAAAGACGTTCCCGGACGTCCGCTGGTGGTGGGCGATGTCATCGAAGTCTCGCCGTCGTTCTTCTCGACCAAGGACGCCATGCTCGCCAAAGGCGACGACGGCGGCATCCGCTACTACTCTTCCGAATGGATATACGTGGTGGGAACCGGCCTCAGGCCTTGGTACGGCGTGCAGCCGCGCCTGAATTCGGTGCCGCTGCCGGCCGAGACCTTGTCGGGCGGCGTCGGCTCGGTGTCCTACAACTACTCGGACAATGGCTTGTTCATGTTCCAGCAGCCGCAAAACAATGTCGGCATGCAGAACATCCAGCGCTTCGTCGAAGGCCGGCGGCTGGTGCATACCAACTTCACCACCGGCGACCACAACGAACCGGGCAACGACCGCTACGCGCCGGCAGTCGGGCTGCAGGGTCAACGCTTCAACCAGTCCGCCTGCATCGCCTGCCACGTCAACAACGGCCGCAGCATAGCGCCGGGCGGATTGAACCAGCGGCTTGACAGCATGTCGGTGCGGGTGGCGATGATCGATGCCACGGGGCAGCAGCTGCCGCATCCGCAGTATGGCACCGCGGTCCAGATGAATGGCGCATCGACCACCGGAACCTCGCAGAATTGGGGTAACAGCGTCAGCGTCGGCGGCTTCGAGACCCGTTCGGTGAAGCTTGCCGACGGCACCGCAGTCGAATTGCGCAAGCCGACGCTGGCGTTCGAGGGACCGGTGCCGGATGCCGTCTCGCTGCGCGCCGCCCAGCCCATGATCGGCACCGGCTTGCTCGAAGCCGTACAGGAAGCGGACATCCTTGCGCGAGCCCGCACGACAGCGGACGCCGATGGCGTCAAGGGACTGCCTAACTTCGTCTTCGATCCGGAGACAGGCGCCGTCCGCCTGGGCCGCTTCGGCTGGAAGGCATCCAAGGCGACGCTGCGCCAGCAGGCCGCTTCCGCGCTGCTGCTGGACATGGCCGTGACCTCGCCCGTCTACCCCAACCGTGCCTGCAACACCGACCCTGCCGGCTGCGCTTCCGCCGGCGCCCAGAAGGGCATCTCGGAGTCCGACCTGCAATCGATCTCCAACTATCTTTCGCTGGTGGGCGTGCCAGCCCAGCGCAGTATCGCCAGCGGTTTCCCCAAAGGCGTGGCGCCGCTGGATGAACATCGCGTCGATCCGGCACAGGTAAGCAGCGGTTCCAAGGTCTTCCAGGGCATACGATGCACGGCCTGCCACGCAGTCGAGATGAAGACCGGGCCGGGCCATCTGTTTGCCGAATTGCGCAACCAGACGATCCATCCTTATACCGACTTGCTGCTGCATGACATGGGTGCGGACCTTGCCGACAAGTTTGTCGAGGGCCAGGCCAAAGGCAGCATGTGGCGTACGGCGCCTTTGTGGGGCATCGGCTACACCGACAAGGTCATGGGCAACAGCGCCAAAGTCGGTTATTTGCACGATGGCCGCGCCCGCAACCTGACCGAGGCCATCCTCTGGCATGGCGGCGAGGCGGATCGCGCCCGCCAGCGCTTCCAGGCTCTGTCCGCGACGGACCGCGACGCCCTGCTGGCGTTCCTCAAGTCGCTGTAGTCGCTAAAGGATAGTTTTGCATGAGGTGCAGGCCGCTGGGTAGATGACCTACCCAGCGGCCTTTTGCATGGTTCTCGGCATTTTTATAGCCAGCGGAGCCTGGGCGGCGTCCTTTACTTCAGATTAATTAACAGGCAACATAAATTATTTCTACATGGCAATGCCATAATATTGCCCAAAGTCATCATTGCGTAATAAGTAACTGTTATTTTTTGCAAGCTGCCAGGACGATATCCTGGCTTGCATGGCGCAGGCCGGAGAAAGTCCGTGCCGCGTGACGGTGAAAGCAACAGTCATCCCCTGTTTTATAAACCGATGGACCTGATAGAAACATGAAGGAGAAAAAGTAAATGAAAAAAATCCTGGTTTCCCTTTGCCTGATGACCCAGGCAATGTACGCCATGGCCGACGGCCAAACCGATTGCAACGCCGCTGCAGGCAGTTATCTCACGGGCACCGTCAACGCCAAACCGACATTTGCGGATGGCAAGGCGCTCAAGGGCGTCAAGCTCTCGCATACGCATATCAGCGTAAAGGCGGACAAGGATGGCAGGACGTATGACGTTGCCATGGACAACGTCTACGCGAAGGATTATCAAAAAAACTCTACTTCGATACCGAAATCGCTGGCGGCGTTCGGCATAGGCGACAAGGTGGAAATGTGCGGCCAGCTGTATACCAGCGGCTATGGCATCCATTGGGTCCACGATAACTGCAACGTCACACCGGACCAGGCGCATCCAAACGGATTCATCAAGAAAGTGCTGGCGAATGGCAGCGAAGGCGCCAACCTGGAAGCCAGCGAGACTTATTGCTATTTGTGGAACTGAGCGCCGTCGTTCCTGCTCAGTCATTCCGCTAGGTTTCCCGATGCCGTGAACCTGACTATCCGTTATTCACTGCTGCTCGCAGCGGCCGGTGCCTGCCTTGGAATGTATCTGTCGACGACAGGGAGTTCCGGAGAAAGGCTGAGCGTAAAAGCAGGCCCGGCTCCTGTTTCCAGTCCGTCTCCTCGCAGCGGCGAACTGATTTCGCCGTTTGCGCCAGGAACGGCATACCAGGAAAACAGCTTCGCCACGGCCCCTCCTCCCTCCACCGCCGTGTATGCGCGAAACGGCCGCCAGGTCGACCTGGGCGGGCTTACCGCGCAGGAGTACATCGCCAAATGGAATAGCCTGGCAAGAAGCGGCGACAAAGACGCAGCCTACAATGTTTACCAGGCGGCAGCGGTTTGCGCCAGCAATGACGAGCCTGCTCCCGCATACAACAGCGCCGCCGAGCTTGACCGCTTCCTGGATCAACGAAAGAAATTGCTGGCATTGTGCGAAGGCGTCAATCCGGCGCAGCTCCAGGAGCGTCTCTCCTTCCTGGCCTTGGCCGCGCGCGCAGGAAAAGTGGAGGCGCAAATCGATTACTTCATGGAAGGGCCATACGGCCGCGATACCGACCTGGCAAAAAACGCGGACGATCCGGCCGTACAGCAGTGGAAAACCGAAGCCGTCGCCGAACTGAAATCCGCCGCCGGACAGGGAGAGCCATTTGCCCTGGCATTGCTGGCGCAAGTGTATGACGCCGGCGAACTGCTGCCGCGCGATGCAAAATTATCGCTCGCCTACAAGGTCGCCGAAGCAGATGCGAGAAACAGCGCCTTGTCGGAAGACCAGCTCAGGCGCAATGTCGGCACGCACATGTCCGACGCGGATTTTGCCGGCGCCTTGCAGACAGGCAGGCAAATCGCGTCCGCCTGTTGCAAGAAAAACCATCTCTTGCCGCAAGAGTAGGCCGGTCAGGCTTATTGCTCGCCGACGATTTCGATCTCGATGCGCCGGTTCGGTTGCAGGCATTGCACCAGCTGCGGCGTCAGTTTCTGGCCGGGGCATTGAACCACCGGCTTGGCTTTGCCGGCGCCATATGCCCGCACCAGACGGCCGTCCACACCTTTCTGTATCAAATAATCGCGGATCGTATCGGCTCTTGCCTGCGACAATGCAAGGTTTGCCTCTTCAGAGCCAATCCGGTCCGTGTGCCCGGTCACAACTACCGACGACAATTTGACGCCGTCCTGTTTGAGACGGTTTGCCAGATCGTCGAGTTTGCCGCGCCCGGCCGGATCAAGGTTGCCGAGGTCCGATTTGCCAAATGCAAACAGGCCGTCTGCGCCCAATTCCACGCGGCGCGGCAAGACTTTCTCTATTACCGGCGCATCTTTGGCTGAGGGCGGATTGATGTATTTTTCGCAGTCCGGATCCTTCCAATGGGTAGACGTAGCCCGGTTGTCCGAGTCGAACTTCACCTTGAACTGGCAAGTGACATACTCGTTGCCTTTGCCGGTATAAAAATTGAACGCGTAATCCCACTCGCGTACGTTGAAGATGCCTTCGCTGAAATGCGGGTTGCCGAGCTCGCGGCGCACCTGGTCTTTGTTCTGGCCCGGCGTCACGCGTTTTACATGGTCCGGGCCGACAAAATCCCCGGTCTTCAGGTAGGAACTGTCAAGCGCCGGAAAATGCACTTCGCCGGAGTCGGCCGCGGTGGCGGAAAAGCTCATGCAATACAGCATGCTGATGCATAAAGCCCGACGGAAGATGCTGGAAGAATGTCGCATACATTAGTCCTGGAAAAAATAGGAATCGAAAGATTGTCTCTGTGCCCTGGCAGCCACGGAGATCCACTTGAACAACCGTCCATCCTGCCTGGCGTTCAATTGAGAACCCCAGACACCGCAAGCCGGGCAGCTACGCCACCAGTGGTTGTGCCGGAGACGCCGCCGCTAAGGCTCCAGCGGCCGTTATCCGCAGTACGGCGCAACGACACGCCAATCGCATTCTGGTTCTGGTAGTACCCATATCCTGCCGAGTAGGTAATCTTGCCCGCCACATACGGAGCGCTCTCCATCGACATGGCCGCCGCGACACCTGCATACGCCTTCTTGGCAACATCGTTGATATTGTTCTGCAGCTGCATGGCCAGCCCGCTAGCGTATTGGTTGGCTTGCTGCAGGCCGGTGTTGAGCTGGGAAACGTTGACCGCGTCGGTGGCGGCGGTGCCGGCTTCGACGTTATGTATCGCTACCGGTCCGCTGCCGCCGTTGCCCATCGTGACGCTGCTGTAGTTGGTTGAACCGTCGGTGTTGGTGTCGTAATGCACGCCCCCCGCCTGCACGGCCTGCAATTGACGCACGTTGACAGCGTCCGTCGCCTGCGTTCCGCCTGCGACATTGGTGATCTGGCGTTCGTTGCCGGCGCTGCCGACCGAGACCGCGCCTTGCGTCGACGACACCACCGTGTTGGAGAACGACTCCTTGGCGCCACCCAGGCCAGCGCGATCAGCCGTCGAACCGGCGCCGATTGCCACGCTGTTGTTCGCCGTTGCGCTCGCACCTGCACCCATGGCGACCGCATTCGCGCCGGAGGCGGTGGTGTTTTTGCCCGAGGCAATGGCATCGGCTCCGGTCGCTCCGTCATTGTTGACATTGCCGCCGCCACTGGAATTGACGCTGTAATACTTGGTCTGGGTAGACGCCACCACGTTAGACAGGTTGTTGATGGCGCTGTTGGTCGCGTACAGCTGGCTGCCGTTGATGGCGTCAGTACTGGTCGCGCTCAGCTGTCCCGCCGCGACGTTCTGGATCTGCCGCTCGTTTCCTGCCGAACCGACACTCACCGTCCCCACCGGTGCGCCGCCGGCAAAGGAATAGCTGGTTCCGCGGATGGTGGTGCCGGCCGTTGCCACGGCTGCGGTGGTGGCCGAAGCACTGCCGATCGCCACGCTGTTGCCGGTGCTGGCTACCGCGCCCTGGCCCAGCGCGGTGCTGTTGGCGGCGGTTGCCTGGGCGCCTTGGCCGAGTGCGGTGGTGTTAGCTTGGCTGGCCACCGATCCTTGGCCGGCGGCGGTCGAATTTTGGCCGGTTGCCACGGCATTGGTGCCCATGCCCAGCGAATTGCTGCCGGCCGCGCCGATAGAACCGGTAAACGCCTTGCCTTCGCTGGAAGCAATCGGGAACTGGTTGGCGTTGACAACGGTGGTCAGGTTATTGATTGCAGTGCCCAGGCCGTTTGCTACCGAATAGAGCTGGGAGCCGTTGATGGCGTCGGTTGAGCTTGCCGTGACCTGCCCCGCCGCGACGTTGGTGATCTGGCGTTCCGCTCCTACCGCCCCCACCGATACGGTGGAAGTCGGCGTAGTCCCGGCAAAGCCGCCATAGGTGGTGCCGTTGACCGTGGCGCTGGAAGTGGGATTCGCAGCCGCTGCCGCACTGCCGCTGCCCAGCACCACGGAACCGTCCAGCCCCGCGGGTACTGTCACATTGCTGCCGAACACGAAGGTATTGTTGGAAGCGATGTTATTGTTATTGCCCACGGAAAAGCTGCCGGTCCCGGTAATTATGGTCGGATCGCCGATCGCCACGCTGCTGGCGCCGCTGACTACATTGCCGGTGCCTATGCTGATGCTGTTGGCGCCGGATGCCTGCGCGCCCTGGCCGATAGCAATCGATGATCCACCCGAGGCTGCGGCGGAATTACCGATGGCGACATCGCTCGCCGCCGAAGCCGAGGACCCGACGCCGGCCGCCAGGGCATCCACTCCGGTGGCGCCGTTGTTATCGTAGTTTCCGCCTTGGGTGCCGCCGTCGTTGACGCTGTAGTAGTGGCTTTTGTTCGCAGCAATCGCCAGGTTGGTTGCGTTCAGCTGGCTGCCGTTCACCGCATCTGTGCTGTTCGCGTTCAACTGTCCGGCCGCCACATTGGTAATGGTGCGTTCCGCACCCGTCGCGCCCACGCTCACGGTTGAGCCCGGTGTCGTGCCGGCGAAGTTGTAGGTGGTGCCGGCGATGATGGCGCTGGCCGTGCCTACTGCCGCGTCCGTCTTCGATCCCGCACCCAGCGCCACGCTGCCTGCAAAGGCTGCCTGCGTCCCAGCACCCAATGCCATCGCCTGGATGCCGTTGGACGTGGCGTTGGTGCCAAGCGCCACGCCATCGGCAAGATTCACCGTGGCGTTCTGGCCGATCGCCGTGCCGCCCGGCGCTGTCTGCTGCACGATCGCACCATTGCCCATGCCGATGCCGTTGTCGCCGTTTACCGTGGTCTTGGGACCGACGGCGACGGACTCCGCACCAATCGCCGCCGAGTCGGTGGCGGCGGAATTAGCGTGGAAATACTTGATCGGCGTGACCGAGAACGAACTCATCGCCCCCTTCAACTGACGCAATGTCACCGCGTCCTGATCCGTCGTGCCGTCCGCCACATTGGTGATCTGGCGGAAGTCGGTGGCGTTGCCCACAGACACCGCACCGCGCAGAATGCGATCGGTGGTGTTGTACGGAATGACATTGGTACCGACGAGGATCGAACCCGAGGACGGCGCAATCGCGCGATCGGACACTGCGCCAGAACCCAGCGCCACGCCGCCCAGTATCGAGACGTTCGTGTTCAGACCAAGCGACGTGCTGTTGTCCGCCGACGCTACAGCACCCACGCCCGCCGCCAGCGCGTTGATGCCGGTAGCTCCGTTGTTGGTGTAGTTGCCGCCGTGTGTGCCGTTGTCGTTCACACTGTAGTAGTGCGTCGCGTTGGCGGTGACCGTGCTGCTGAGGTTGTCCACCGCCTGGTTGGTGGCGAACAACTGCGAGCCGTTGATCGCATCCGTGCTGCTGCCGCTGATGCGGCCCGCCGCCACATTGGTGATGGTGCGCTCGGCACCCGCCGCGCCCACGCTCACCGTGCTGGTCGGTGTGGTACCGACAAAGTTGTAGGTGGTGCCGGCGATAGTCGTACTGGGCGTGCCCACTGCCACTGCCGTCGTGCTGCCCGCGCCCAACGCCACATCGCCCGCGTTCGCGCCGGCGGTAGCGCCGTTGCCGATCGACACGGCATTGGTGGTGCCCGCAGTGGACACCGGACCGATCGCTACACTGTCGGTGCCGTTCGCCGCCGAATCGGCCAAGGTGGAGTTGGCGTGGAAATACTTGATGCCGCCGCCATTGTTGATATTGGTGATCGCGGTGGTGTTGGCCGTCACTTGCTGGTTGGTCGCAAACAGCTGCGAGCCGTTCACCGCGTCCGTGCTTGCGCCGCTCAGTTGACCGGCCGCCACATTGGTGACCTGGCGTTCGTTGCCAGCGCTGCCTACCGATACCACACCCGCCGGCGCACCGCCGGCGAAGGTATAAGCCGTACCGCCGATTGTCGCACCAGTGGTCGGCACTGCTGCCGTCGTCACCGTGCTGCCCTGGCCCAGCGCCACGTTGCTGCCGGTGGTGCCGGCTGCAATGCTGGCGCCCTGGCCCAATACCGTCGCATTGGCGTTGCCGTTATCGGTGGCCTGGTTGCCCAGCACCGTCGATGCCGCACCCGTCGCCGTCGCTCCGAAACCGCCGGCGCTGGCGTTAGCGCCGCTCGATACCGGTTGCACCGCCGTCACGCTGTTGTCTGACACGAATGGACCGGTCTTGCCGCTGGTAAGAGCGTATAGCTGCGAGCCGTTGACGGCATCGGTGCTGGTGGCATTCAATGCCGCCGGCGCCAGGTTGGTGATCGTTACCGGCGCGCCGGCGCCGGCACCGCCGGTCGCACCCAGGGTGATCTTGGTGCCGCCCACCGCATCGTACTTGACCGCGATATTGGCCGTGTTGTCGACATTGGTATTGAGCGCCGTCAACGCCCCCGCGACCGTGGTCTGCGCCGTCGGCCCGGTCACTGCACCGGTAGCGCTAACAGCGTTGATCGGCTGGCTGAAGCCGGCGATGTTGCCGGTCGCCGGATCATAGACAGCGCCGCCGCCCAGGGTGCTCGCCGTGGTCGTGCCCAAGTTATTGACGCCGGTGACGACCGAATTCAGCTGGGAACCGTTAATCGCATCGGTGCTGGTTGCTGAAATCACGCCTGCCGCCACGTTCTGGATCTGACGCTCAGTACCTACGGCACCCACAGAAACAACGCCGTTGGTCGAAGCTGCCGCTTCTACGCCGGCGGCGGTACCGCCAAATTGCGCTGTGGTGCCTGTGTGCGGCGCCGCGGTAGTCGAATGCGAACCTAAGGCGACATCGTTAGTGTTGTTGGCTACAGCGGTATCGCCCAGCGCCACTGCACCTGCCGCCGCCGCATTGCTGGCATTGCCCAACGCTACCGAACCCTGGCCGGTTGCCGTATTGGAGTTGCCGAGCGCCACAGCGCCTTGACCGTTGGAGGTATTGTTGGCGCCCATCGCTATCGCACCGGTGCCGATGGCCGAATTCGGGTCGCCAATCGCCACTGCACCGTCGCCGCTGGCGGTATTGCCAACGCCAATCGATACCGCCTTGCCGCCGGTTGCCGTAGCCGTCTGCCCAATGGCGATCGCTCCCGCCGAATTGGCAGTTGCTCCTGTACCCTGGGCGATAGAGTTGCCGCCCGTCGCCTTGGCGGCGTTGCCCAAGGCAATGTCGTTCGCCGTCGCCGGCGTACCGCTCACGCCAGCTACCGCGTTCAAGCCTTGCGCTATCGAACTGTTGCCGTATGCGTTCGCGACCGGGCCGACGGCAATGCTGTCGGTGCCAACTGCGTTACTGTCGGCCAACGTCGAATTGGCATGGAAATACTTGATGCCGCCACCGTTGTTGATGTTGGTGATCGCCGTGCTGTTCGCCGTCACCTGCTGGTTAGTCGCAAACAGCTGGCTGCCGTTCACTGCATCCGTGCTGGCGCCGCTCAACTGACCGGCCGCCACGTTGGTGATCTGACGGTCGTTGCCAGCGCTGCCTACCGATACCACGCCCGCCGGCGCACCGCCGGCGAAGGTATAAGCCGTGCCGCCGATTGTCGCACCGGTGGTCGGCACTGCTGCCGTCGTCACCGTGCTGCCCTGGCCCAGGGCGACATTGCTGCCGGTAATGCCGGCAGCAATGCTGGCGCCCTGGCCCAATACCGTCGCATTAGCGTTGCCGTTATCGGTGGCCCGGTTGCCCAGCACCGTCGATGCCGCGCCCGTCGCCGTCGCTCCGAAGCCGCCGGCGCTGGCATTGGCGCCGCTCGATACCGGCTGCACCGCTGTCACGCTGTTGTCCGAGACGAACGGGCCAGCCTTGCCGTTGGTGATGTTCGCTACATTCTGGTTGGTGCCGAACAGTTGCGAACCGTTCACTGCATCCGTGCTGGTCGCGTTCAACGCCGCAGGCGCCAGGTTGGTGATGGTTACCGGCGCACCGGCGCCCGTGCCGCCGGTCGCACCCAGGGTAATCTTGGTGCCGCCCACCGCATCGTACTTGACCGCGATATTGGCCGTGTTGTCGACATTGGTATTCAATGCCGTCAACGCTCCTGCGACCGTGGTCCGCGCCGTCGGCCCGGTGACTGCACCGGTAGCGCTAACACTATTGATCGGCTGGCTGAAGCCGGTGACATTGCCGGTCGCCGGATCATAAGCAGCGCCGCCGCCCAGGGTGCTGGCCGTGGTCGTGCCCAGGTTATTGACGCCGGTGACGACCGAATTCAGCTGTGAACCGTTAATCGCATCGGTGCTGGTTGCTGAAATCACGCCTGCCGCCACGTTCTGGATCTGACGCTCGGTACCCGCCGCACCGACCGACACCACGCCATTGGCAGCATTGGCAATGCCTGCCGCCGTGCCGCCAAACTGGGCGGTGACGCCCGTGTGCGGCGCCGCTGTGGTCGAGCCGGCTCCGAGCGCCACATCATTGGCGTTGTTAGCTTTTGAATTGGCGCCGATCGCCACGCCGTTGCCCAGCACCGCATTCGCCGTATCTCCGAGTGCAATGCCGCCGGCGGCCGCAGCGGTCGACGCGTTGCCCAAGGCGATAGAACCCTGTCCAATCGCGCTGTTGCTGTTGCCGATCGCGACGGCGCCATTGGCTGCAACAGTCCCGGCCGCATTGCCTGCCGCGATGTTGTTCGCTCCCATCGTGACGGCGCCCGTACCAAAAGACACATTCGGATCGCCGATTGCCACTGCGCCATTGCCATTGGCGACCTGCCCTTCACCCAAGGCTATCGCGCCGGTGCCGCCGGTTACCTGCGAATTATGGCCGCCGGCGATGGAGCCTGTGCCGGCTGCGGCGGCGACGGTACTGCTGTCGCCAAAGGCGATGGTAGAAGCCGCTTGCGCCTTCGATGCACGACCGATCGCTATGGCGTTGGCAGCCGACGCATTGGCTCCCAAACCCATGCCGATGGAATAGATGCCCGATGCGCTTACGTCCGTACCGATGCCGACGGCCGACTCGGCCGACGCACCAGTCCCGGCAGTGCGGGCGCCCAGGTAGACTGCGTTGAGGGCCGACGCATAGGCTTGCCAGCCGACGGCCGTCCCGTGGGTTCCTCCACTCACAAGCGAGCCCGAGCCGAGAGCAACGGCATTGTTGGAGTTGACGACCTTGGTCACATAACCAATGGCGATGCTGTTGACCGAGTTCGCATCCACCGAGCTGCTGTTGGCAAAAGCAACGCTATTGGTGCTGGCACTGACCGAAAGAGATCCCATGGCAAGGGCATTGGCACCGGAAGCCGTGACATCGGTGCCAATGCCAATCGCGCCACCCGCGGTCGCACCGGTGCCGGCAGCGCTACGCGCCCCCAGATAAATGGCATTGATAGAGTTGGTATAGGCTTGGAAACCCATGGCTATGCCGTTCTGGCCGGTGGAAAGAGAGTTGTAGCCCACGGCCAGCGCGCCCAGCACGTTGGCGTGCGCAAGCGATCCCAGCGCGGTGGCTCCAGTACCGCTGGCCGCGGACTGAAAACCCATGCACGACGCGGTGCTGTTATAGACGTTGTAAGGCGCCACGGAGCAATCCACCGCTTGCGCCTGCGCCAGCGAAGCCCATCCGAGCCAACCGGACGCCACCAGCGCGGCGAACACCGCCGGGCTCCGGCTGCCCAACAATGCGCGACGCCCGCCTTGTCCCGGTGCGCCGCCACGAGGGCAAGCGGCAATCTCCGAAGCGACCACGAACTGGTTCCGCGCGGGACTCCAGACCTTGCTGTGAATCTTGTTCATAACATCTCCTTGGTTTAGGGAATATGGGAAATAGCAACGGGCTCGACATGCTGGCGCGCAAAAGCTCTGGGCGCGGAGATCGGTATATTGAGCACATTTTTTACAAAAACTTGTCTTGCATCGGCTTGCTTATCGCGGTGAAGCACCGATGGTTTTTTTTCGACAGCCGTCCCCTGCCTCTGCTGAAAACCAACAGGGGCTCACGGAAAAACTGAACAATCTGTCTGAAAATGGGGCCGGCTAGCTATCGCTGCGACGATGAGATAAGCGGCTTAAAACCACGCGAGGGCGATTCAACCAGCGCCTGGTGGGGAGAAAAATCTGTCGTCAGAGCAGCGATTAAACGCAAAAGAATACGTTTTTTTGAAACAGTGATTAAAGAAATACATTGATCGTTCCCTCCTAGTTATCCCGATTTCGATACGTCAATCGGGTTGCAAGAATTTCACTGACGATGATGTTTTAACGCTGCCGCCGGACGAAACCGAAATGTTTTAGTTGTTGCGAATTGTTACCTTCAGTGTCTCCACCCATCATCCATAAAACGTCCATAACCCGAGAAAAATACGGAAATTCAGATGGCGTTTTAATATTTTTAACAATGCTTAACAATCTGTGTCGCAATTGCAGCCAGGAAACAACATTTGAACGAGGGTCATGCAGGATGAGCTTGATGGAAACTCTATTTTTCATCGATAACAGCGTGGCCGTTTTTTGCAGCTGCTATCGGTTTTTCACCAGGAGGGATTAATTGAGACGTATATGGCGCGTACATGACGCAAGCCGTCATCGATAGCCAGCCGCGGCTTGCAACGCATTAGGCAGAGCGATCTTTGCAAGTATCTGTTGCCGTTCTTCAAACGTTAACATGCTATACGCTACCTCTCGCACGAGCCTGTAACGAAACTGGAAATGGCCCGCTTCAGGCTTCTTCTCAATCAAGCCTGAAGCGACCAGCGTCTGGATCAATTGCTGGCATTTGCGGATACTGACCGATTCGATTTCGGCCAGGACATGCAGCCCGAACTGGAAACCTATGCATGAGGCATGGCACAGCACCTGGCGTATCTCCCCAAGCATGTCTATCCTCTCCATCAAAAGGTTGCGCAACGACTTTGGACAGGTGAAATGAACTTCAGGATTCGGATTCTGAAGCAGCTTTTCAAGGAATAGCGGAATGCCGTCGGCCATTTTAAGCAGGTGCGATTGCCATGTCGGCGAGGCTTCGAGAAACTGGGGAAACTGCAGCGCCATGCTGGTCGCCTCAGCCATGCCAAGCGGCTGCATATCCATCGAAACGCCGGGGCTCAGGGCTGGTCCTGGCATTTTTGGATGCTTCCGGCATGTCACTATCAAAAATATGCCCAAGGACCTTTCCCTCTCCCTGAGCCAGGCGATGAAATCGAGCGAAACTTTATCCGCCCATTGGATATCTTCAAACACCAGTACGGTAAGAGACCCTTTGTGATTTTTTTTCAGGCTGCCGACCAGCGAGGAAAACAGCTTTTCCCGTTCAAAGACCGGGTATCCGTGAATATTTTTTTCATGCGCATTCAGGACATTGGATAGCAGGCTTGATCCATTGTCATCTACGGAGACAGCTCCAGGAAGCACATTGGCTGATGCCGTCCCGATGCCCTCGCCGGATCCGGTGTTTTCCAAGGCTCCCCCAAGCGAGCGGACCAATGCAAGGATGGGATGCAACGGCGACAGCAGGTTTTCGATATGAAAACAAGCACAATGTGCATTGGCGAACTGTGTTCTTTTTGCAGCAAGGAATTCCTGTATCAAGCGCGACTTGCCAACTCCCGCTTCGCCGCTCAGCTGCACGCATATCCCGCCGTCGACGGTGGCCTTTGTCCACGCCATGTCCAGCGTCTCGAGTTCATTCGCGCGGCCCACGAAAGTACAGCGATGCGATGGCGCGACGTCGCGCATTGCGTTGCAGGGCTCGCGCAGCGCATGCACCTCGACTGCCTTATGCGGGGCGCCATCAAGGGACTTCATGTCAAACAGCGACGCAATTCCATGCCGGGTCTCTGCCGATGCAACCAGCGTCCCCATCGGCGCCGACTCTGCCAGGTTGCGCGCAATCGTGGTGCATTCCCCCAGTATGTCAGGCAAGGTATATCCCGGGCCTGTCATCATGATGTCGGCATGGACCGCGCTTCGGATCCCGACATGATGGAACTCTTCCGCAATGCATTGACGGATGGACAATCCGGCGGCCAGGGACCATTCGGTTATGAATTCGTTTGAAACCGGATAGCCGAAATAGGCGATGACGACAGAATTCGATTGCTGCCGGAAGGTGCCGCAATATTTCGACAGCAATTCGCGCAACCGCACGATGGCCGCCGTGCTCATGCGCAGCCATGCCTCCCGGTCACAATGGACAAGGGGAAACAACTCGACATAGAGGGTGGAAACCAATCGATATTCTCGCCTTGTCCCGGGTGCCGAAAATTTTCCCAAGACAGGATTTGATCTTGCTGCCTGCATTGCTGCCGGCGGTTGATATGCCGGTTTGTCGAAGAGCGAGGTGATTTCTTTGGGAGGAGAAGTTCCCAGGTGCTGCTGGGTCATGCTGCAGTAAGCATCGTATATATTGCGAGCCGCAACCTGGTTGCCCATCTCAAGGTGCATGTGCATGAGGCGGGAGTGCGCCAGTTCATTCAAGAAATCTGCCGAGATGAGCTGTCGGCACCGCCGTTCCATGACATCGAATTCGCCTGCATTCGAATGCAAAACGACGGCATGCTCAAGCAGCGAAACATTTTTCTGTTCGCAGCGCGCCCGCCTGAGCTGCAGCCAGTTGGCAAGCCTCTCGCCGGCTGGAAAAATCCCGTCCAGCAACGCCCCCCTGTAAAGTGCAAGTTGCCGATCGGTTAATTTTATGCAGTCGATCTTTTCCCAATTCTCGAATTCGTCCGCGTCGATCCAAAAGCGTTCTGTTGAAAGGCGGACAATGCTGCGATCTGCATAGAGCAGCGATTTGTCCAGTCTGGCCCGCGCAAACGCCTGCTGCAGATTGAACAGCGCCCGGCGCAGATTGGCCTTGGCATCGTGCTCGCCCAGCTCCGGCCACAACAAGTCGGCAAGTGATTCGCGCGTATGGGCGCGGGGTTCCAGTGCAAGATATGCCAGCAGCAAGGCAAGCTTGGTGTAGCCCAGTTTTATTTTTTGACTGGTTTCAGCGCTGTAGAATTCGAGCGTACCTAACAAATTCAAACGAGCGCTAAACATGTAGAGATTCTCCGCACAGGCGTTGCCGCGCCGGTGGAACGATTGCAGTTATTGAATACAAGTGCCTGACAGCAGCCTCTTCTAATAGCATTTTTCATGCCATGAAATCCATCGCGCGCGAAAACCATGACATCTGGCCCGCCCGGATTCCGGTGGGATCCGGCCCGGCATAAAGAGCCGAAGAGCCGCTTGCCGAGCCGTATTGCGGGCAGAGGCGCCATGCCGGCGCGACGGCAGGTTCGCGCTTTCCCGTGTCAGGGATTGGAAATTTTTGCCAAAGAAATGTGCAAGATAGAACGAATTGCCTCAGCCATTTCATTGCCGGAAAGTGCCGTTTTTTGGAAATTTCTGGCGAAATTTGTCTGACGCTTTAACTGCACGGAACAGCGGCGATTTTGCAGGCAGAAGATGGGGAGGGAAACCGGTGTGATCGCCAGACACTATGCCGAAATCCGAAATGCTCCACTTTGCCGCATAATCTGCACGCGGAGCCGGCCCGCGCTCAAGACCCGATCTTGCTTGCCGCATTGCGTGAGGATAAGCAGCATCGTCAGGACGGAGCGCAATCCGGCCATGTAAAGTTTAACCACCTCAGAGGCGTCCATTGTCGAAACTGCAAAACCTACAGAGGCAGCCTGACCGTATTACCGGCATCCTGGGAACGGCAATCGTGCTCGCGTTGCTCTACTTCGGGCGCGATGTCCTCATCCCGATCACGCTCGCCATCATCCTGAGCCTGCTCATCACGCCGTTTATCCATCGCCTGCGGCAGATCGGCATAGGACCAACCGTTTCGGTCTGCGTTGCGGTCGTGATGCTGGCGCTTGCGCTGGGGGCGGTCGGACTGGCGATTGGATCGCAGGTCGTGCGGATTGGCGCAAGCCTGCCGCAATACGCCGACACGATACGCAGCAAGGTAGCCGTGCTCGATCAGCTGACCCTTGGCAAACTGGGAGAACTGAACGGAGAGGCCGGGCGCTGGATCGAACATCTGTCCGACCGGCAGCGAGGCGCCAGTCCTGACGCGGCGGCGCCAGGCAGCAGCAAGTCGCCGATTGCCGTCGAAATACATGAGCCGCCGCAACAGCCGCTGCAATTGCTGACGCGGATCGTCTCTTCCGTATGGCCTCCGCTGGAAATGGCGGGCATTGTCTTCGTCGTGCTGATTTTTGTGCTGCTGGAACACGAGGCATTGCGCGACCGCTTTATCCGCCTGGCCGGCGGCAACGATTTGCGCGCCACGACGGTCGCGGTCAACGACGCCGGCGAGCGCCTGTCGCGCTTTTTTGTGTCGCAGTTCGCCGTCAACATCGGCGTTGGCGTGCTGGTCTGGCTGGGACTGAGCATCCTTGGCCTGTCCCAGGCGCTGCTGTGGGGCGCCATGGCGGCCATCCTGCGTTTCATTCCCTATGTCGGGGTATGGATTGCCGCATTCTGCGCCACCTTGCTGGCGGCCGCCATTTCGCCGGGCTGGTCGCTGGCCGTCATGACGCTCATCCTGTTTCTTGTCATCGAGGTCGTGTTCGCCCAGGTGGTGGAACCGAAACTGTACGGCCACACGACCGGGCTGTCGCCGCTGTCGGTCGTGATCGCCGCGATCTTCTGGAGCTGGATCTGGGGGCCTGTCGGGCTGGTGCTGTCGACGCCGCTGACCTTGTGCCTGGTGGTCGCCGGCCGCTATTTCAGGACGTTGAACATGTTCGAGATCTTGCTGGGAGAGATACCGGCGCTCACCTTGCCGCAGAATTTCTACCAGCGCGCACTGTCGGGCGATACCCAGGAAATCATCGCCAGCGCGCGCCGGATACTGAAAAGAAAATCGTTCGCCGCCTATTGCGACTCCGTGCTGGTGCCTGCATTGCACCTGGCGCGGGCCGACCTGGATGCGGATGCCATCAGCAAAGGCGAGCAGCTGAAGGTGGCCAGCGCTATCGCCGCCGTCATCGAAGCGCTAGGCGAAAATCCGAAATGGTGGCGGCAATATACCCGCGTCTCCATGCTGGACGACATCAACATCGGCCATCAGCTGCGGCGCCGGCGCGAGGCGGTGATCGGCAGCACGCAGGGCTCCTTCGATGTACCGGCCGGCACCGTCGTCCTGGGCATCGGCGCCGGTTCGCTTGGCGATGAACTGGCGGCCGAAATCCTGGTCCGGATCCTGCGCAAACAAGGCGTGGACGGCCGCCACCTGACGCTTGACGAGTTGCTGAGAGAGGCTCCTCCCCCCGGCGCCAATCCGGAAATCGTTTCGGCATTTTGCCTGGTCAGCCTCGAACCCATCAAGGAACAGGCACAGATCGAATCCGCCCTGGCTCACCTGACGACTCGCCTGCCGCACGTCAAGCAGCTGGTGCTGCTGATTGCCAACCCATTCGAACCGCCTCAGCTGCAAGACAATGAAATCGAGGGCGCGCACCACGTCACGCATTCGTTTGAAGAAGCAGTCCAGGACTGCCTGGGGACGCTGCAAGCCGGCGATAAGAATTAGATGTCATTAGCGGTCGCCTGGCTGGCTCGCGCTGTTTTTTGTGCAAGCGCCAGGCCTACCACATCAAGTCGTCCGGGATCTGGAAGGCCGCATACGGATCGTCTGCATCGATCTCCGTGCTGGCCTTGTTCACCCGCACGACGAGCGAAGCATCGCGCTCCGCGATCTTGTCGGCGATTATCCTCGGCACCAGTTCCCTGGCGTCGCCCTGGCAGATGATCACCAGGCGCCCTGCCACCAGGTGCGCCTGGACCGCGGCCGACACATACAACCGTTCGATCTTGTTGTTGTAGGTGAAATTGTAGGCAATGTCGCCGGCGCCTTTGCTTTGGCGATTCTTCTGCACCATCTGGACGATTTGCGCAGCGATCGCCTTTTCGGCGGCGGCGGCGTCGCGCTGGGCATTCAGTTCGCGCGCCCGCTCGGCATTCTTGCGTTGCGCTTCGAGTGCGGCCAGGCGTGTTTCATCGACGCTGGCCGTGCCGGTCCGGCGCTCGGCCTTCTTCTGCTTGTTCTTGTCCTGGTTGACCAGTTTGACTTTATTCTTGTCGACCAGGCCGGCTTTCAAAAATTGCTCCTGCAAAGAGGCCATATATGCTGCTCCCTAAATGGAATCTGCCGGCCCGGGCGGTGGCGCCGGCCGGCGGAAAGACGCTAGCATAGCAAATTTGTGAACGCTTCCAAATATCCCTTGACCTTCCCACAGGGGGAATGCTGAGAATGCACCATCGAGATTGATTTACCGGCCAGGCGCTGGAACATTACCATTGCTTGACAACAAATATCGCCGCTGCTTACTATAAATAAAGCAAAAACCCGAAGACAATGAAACTCTCCCGCCCATCCCGCCTGATCGCCGCGTTCATCGTGCTGGCCAGCATGCTGTTCATGCAGCTTGCCGTAGCGGGATACGCATGCCCGAGTTTCAGCATCGGACAGGCCGGCGAGCAGGTATCGATGCCGATGGATGGCGACCAGGCGATGGCCGGATGCGCCGGCGCCGACAAGGTCCAGCCCAGCCTCTGCCACGCCAATTACCAGGCCGGCAACCAGTCGCTGGACAAGCCGTCCATGCCGCATGTGCAGCCTTTCATGGCTGCCGCATTGACGCTGGTATTCCGGCATATCGAGGTTGCCGGCCATGCCGCCGATGCCCGGCCCAACTCCCTTCTCCTGGCGCGGACCACCGCGCCGCCGCTCTCCATACGCAACTGCTGTTTCCGCATTTAATCCCCCAGATCGCCTAGTCCGCCATCGCCGTGCCGCGTGCACGCCCGATGCTGTCTCTTGCTATCTGGAGGTTTCATGTCATCCCCTGCACTTTCTGCATTTGCCGCCCGCCATCCGGTGCGCAATGCGGTTCTTCGGTTTTCCGTAAGAACCGTTTTTGCCGCGCTGGCCGGGTCGCTTGTACTTGTCGCCAACGTCTACGCGGCCGAGCCGCCATTGACGCTGGCCGAAGCCCAGCGCCGCGCCGTAGAGCGCTCGCGCCAACTCGCCGCACAGGATTTCTCGGTTGCCGCGTCGCGCGACATGGCGGTTGCCGCCGGCCAGCTGCCCGATCCGGTATTGAAGGTCGGTATCGATAACCTGCCGGTCACCGGCCGCGACCGCGGCAGCCTCAACAACGATTTCATGACCATGCGCCGGGTCGGCGTCATGCAGGAAATCACGGGCGCCGACAAGCGCCGCCTGCGCTCCCAGCGCTTCGAGCTGGAAGCGCAAAAGGCCCTGGCCGAAAAGACCATGGCAACCGCCGCGATTGAACGCGATACCGCACTGGCCTGGCTCGACCGCTATTACGCGGACGCGATGGCGGCGGTCGTGGCCGAACAGGGTGAACAAGCCAGGCTCGAAATGCAATCGGCCGAAGGCGCCTATCGTGCCGGCCGCGGCAGCCAAGCGGATGTTTTTGCCGCTCAAAGCGCGCTGGCGGCATTTGACGACCGCGCCAGCGACATCCGGCGCCGCGTGCGCAACGCCAATACCATGCTGGCGCGCTGGATCGGCAATGCAGCCGATCTCGCTCTGGCCGAAAAACCTGCGACCGACACCATCCGGCTGGACCCGGCGACGCTCGATAGCGCGATCGCCCATCATCCGCAAATTGCCGTGCTGAGCAAGCAGGTCGCGGTGGCCGAGACGGACGCAAAACTGGCGAAGGCCAATGAAAAAGCCGATTGGACCGTGGAAATGACGTTCCAGCAGCGCAGTGCGGCGTTCTCCAACATGGTGTCGGTCGGCCTGTCGATCCCGCTGCAGTGGGACCGGAAGAATCGCCAGGATCGTGAGCTTTCCTCCAAGCTGGCGATGGTGGAGCAAGTCAAGGCCGAGCGCGAGGACATGCTGCGCGCCCATGTTGCGGAAACCCGCAGCATGCTCGATGAATGGCAAAACGGCCGCGAGCGTTATGCCCGCTACCAGGACGAACTGATCCCGCTGGCCAATCAGCGCACGCTGGCCGCGATCACGGCTTATCGCGGCGGCAAGGCGACCCTGGCCGACGTGCTGGCGGCACGCCGCAACGTGATCGACGTCCGCATCCAGGCCCTGCAGCTGGCGACCGAAACCGACCGCCTGTGGGCGCAACTCAATTTCCTGTTTCCGACCGGCGACCTGATGGCGCATGCGGGAATAGACAAGGACACCCAATGAAGAACAAGCAACCATTCCTCGCTGCCGTTATTGCCGTTCTCCTTGCGGGAACCGGTTATGGCCTGTATTGGGCCGGCATGAACCAGGGTAAAAAAATGGCGGCGCCCATGCCGGACGGGACATCATCCCAGGTAATCGGCGCAGCAAAAGCCGACGGCTCCGGCAAGAAAGTGCTGTATTGGCACGATCCGATGGCGCCGGGCCAGAAGTTCGACAAGCCGGGCAAATCGCCGTTCATGGATATGCAGCTGGTCCCGGTCTATGCCGACGATGGCGGCGATGCCGGCGACGACGGCAAAGTAAATATCAGCCCGCGCGTACAGCAGAATCTCGGCATCCGTACCGCCGAAGTCATCAGGGGCAACCTGGCGTCGGCAGTCGTGGCGGTAGGCAGCGTGGCATACAACGAACGCGATGTCGCCCTGGTGCAGGCGCGCAGCAATGGTTTCGTCGAGCGGCTGCATGTACGCGCGCCGCTCGATCCGGTGCGCAAAGGACAGCCGCTGGCCGAACTGTATGTGCCGGAGTGGGTGGCGGCACAGGAAGAGTACCTGTCGGTCCGGCGCATGCAGGGCAGCGGCATGGATAACCTGCTTGGCGGCGCGCGCCAGCGCATGCGCCTGGCCGGCATGACGGACGACCAGGTCCGGCTGGTGGAATCGAGCGGCAAGGTGCAGGCGCGCCTGACCATATTCGCGCCGATCGGCGGCGTGGTCTCGGAACTGGCCGTGCGTGAAGGCATGACCGTGATGGCAGGCGCTCCAATGTTCAAGATCAACGGCCTCGGCACGATCTGGGTCAATGCCGACGTGCCGGAGAGCCTGGCGGCGCAGGTACGGCCCGGAAACATGGTCGAAGCGCGCACGCCGGCGCTGCAAGGAACGGTATTCAAAGGCAGGGTCAGCGCGATCCTGCCGGATGTGGATCCCGCAACCCGCACGCTCAAGGCACGCATCGAACTGGCCAATCCGGCCGGCCGGCTGGTGCCGGGCATGTTTGCGACGATTGATTTTTCGTCGGTGGCGCGCAAGGATGTCTTGCTGGTGCCGACCGAAGCGGTGATCCAGACCGGCACCCGCAGTGTCGTCATGGTGGCGCAAGGCAACGGCAAGTTCATCCCGGCCGAGGTTGAAACCGGCAGCGAAACCAACGGCCAGACCGAAATCCGCAAAGGACTGGATGCCGGACAAAAGGTGGTCGTCTCCGGCCAGTTCCTGATCGATTCGGAAGCCAGCCTGACGGGCACGGAAACACGCATGGCGGGCATGGCCGCGCCGGCGCCCGACAAGGCCGCCGGGCCGGCGCACCGCGGCGAAGGCAGGGTCGAAAGCATCACCAGGGACGAGATCACCATCTCGCATGGACCAATCCCCAGCCTGCAATGGGGGGCGATGACGATGGGCTTCAAGCTGCCCGCCGCCGGCTTGCCAGGCAACATTGCGGTCGGCGGCAACGTCGTCTTCGAGATTCATCCTGTCAAGGATGGCGCGTTCGAGATCTCCACGATTGCGCCGGCGGCAGGCGCTGCGAAGGGAGCCGCGCAATGATCGCCAAGCTGATCCGCTGGTCCGTCGCCAACCGCTTCCTGGTGCTGCTGGCGACGCTGATGGTGACCTCCTGGGGCATCTGGTCGCTGGCGCGCACGCCGCTGGATGCGATTCCGGATTTATCGGATGTGCAAGTCATCATCCGCACCAGCTATCCCGGCCAGGCGCCGCAGATCGTCGAAAACCAGGTCACTTATCCGCTGACCACCACCATGCTGTCAGTGCCGGGGGCAAAGACAGTGCGCGGTTATTCGTTTTTCGGCGATTCCTTCGTCTACATCCTGTTTGAAGACGGCACCGATCCGTACTGGGCCCGCTCGCGGGTGCTGGAATACCTGAACCAGGTGCAATCGCGGCTGCCGCCGCAAGCGAAAACCGCGCTCGGTCCGGACGCGACCGGCGTCGGCTGGGTCTACGAATATGCGCTGGTCGACCGCAGCGGCAAGATGGATTTGTCGCAGCTGCGCGCCCTGCAGGACTGGTTCCTCAAGTACGAGCTGAAAGCGGTGCCGAATGTATCGGAAGTGGCCAGCATCGGCGGCATGGTGCGGCAGTACCAGATCGTGCTCGATCCGGACAAGATGCGCGCCTACAACATTCCGCAAGGCAGGATCATCGACGCCGTGCGGAAAGCCAACCAGGAGACCGGCGGTTCGGTGCTGGAGCTCGGCGAAGCCGAATACATGGTGCGCGCCTCGGGCTACCTGAAATCGCTGGACGATTTCCGCAAGATTCCGCTGATGACGACCGACACCGGGGTCTCGGTGCGGCTGGGCGACGTCGCCCGCATCCAGGTCGGCCCGGAAATGCGGCGCGGCATCGCCGAATTGAATGGCGAAGGCGAAGTTGCCGGCGGCGTGATCATCATGCGGTCCGGCAAAAACGCGCTGGAGACCATCGATGCGGTGAAGGTCAAGCTGGAGAAACTGAAGGCGAGCCTGCCGCCGGGGGTGGAAATCGTCACCACTTACGACCGTTCAAGCCTGATCAAGCGCGCCGTCGCCAACCTGAAAGAAAAGCTGGTCGAGGAATTCATCGTTGTCGCCGTGGTCTGCGCGCTCTTCCTGTTCCACCTGCGCTCGGCGCTGGTTGCCATCATCACGCTGCCGATCGGCATCCTGGTTGCCTTCATCGTCATGTACTACCAGGGAGTCAATGCCAATATCATGTCGCTGGGCGGGATTGCCATCGCTGTTGGCGCCATGGTCGACGCCGCCGTGGTGATGATCGAGAACGCCCACAAGCATATCGAAGCCTGGAACCACGCCCATCCTGGCGAAAAACTCGCAGGGGATGACCATTGGCGCGTCATCGGCAACGCCGCAGCCGAAGTAGGTCCGGCCTTGTTCTTCTCGCTGCTGATCATCGTGCTCTCGTTCATTCCAGTGTTCACGCTGGAGGCCCAGGAGGGACGCCTGTTTGCTCCCCTCGCCTTCACCAAGACCTATGCCATGGCGGCCGCCGCCGGCCTGGCGGTGACGCTGATCCCGGTCTTGATGGGCTACCTGATCCGGGGGCGGATTCCCGATGAACAGAGAAATCCGCTCAATCGCTTCCTGATCGCGCTGTACCGGCCCTTGCTTGATATCGTGCTGCGCTTCCCCAGGATGACCCTGCTGGCGGCAGCGTTGGTGGCGATGCTGACGGCCTGGCCCATGGCCCGGCTTGGCGGCGAATTCATGCCGCCGCTGGACGAAGGCGACCTGCTGTACATGCCGTCGGCTTTGCCCGGCTTATCGGCAGGCAAGGTGTCGCAATTGCTGCAGCAGACCGATCGCCTGATCAAGACCGTGCCGGAGGTGGAAAGCGTGTTCGGCAAGGCCGGCCGCGCCGAGAGCGCCACCGATCCGGCGCCGCTGGAAATGTTTGAAACCATGATCCAGTTCAAGCCGCGCGGCCAATGGCGGCCCGGCATGACGCCGGACAAGCTGGTGCAAGAGCTGGATCGCATCGTCAAGGTGCCCGGGCTGTCGAACATCTGGGTGCCGCCGATACGCAACCGGATCGACATGCTGGCCACCGGCATCAAAAGCCCGGTCGGCGTCAAGGTGGCCGGCGTCAGCCTGCAGGAAATCGACCGCATTACCGGCGACATAGAACGTGCCGTCAAGCAGGTTCCCGGCGTCTCGTCGGCCTTGGCCGAGCGCTTGAACGGCGGCCGCTATATCGATGTGCATATCGACCGCGATGCGGCGGCCCGCTACGGCTTGAATATCTCGGACGTGCAAAGTGTGGTGTCGGCCGCCATCGGCGGCGACAACATTGGCGAAACCGTCGAGGGATTGCAGCGCTTCCCGATCAATGTGCGTTACCCGCGCGAAGTGCGCGACTCGGTCGAGAAGCTGCGCCAGCTGCCGGTGCTGACCGAGCGCGGCGCCCAGATCCGGCTGGGCGATGTCGCCGCGATCCGCATCAACGACGGCCCGCCGATGCTGAAGAGCGAAAACGCGCGCCTGTCGGGCTGGGTCTATGTCGATATCCGCGATCGCGACCTGAGCTCGGCCGTGCACGACATGCAGCAAGCCGTGGCGAAGGAAGTCAAATTGCCGGCGGGTTATTCGGTTGCCTGGTCAGGGCAGTTCGAGTACCTGGAGCGCGCCACCGCCAAGCTCAAGATCGTGGTGCCGGCCACCTTGCTGATCATCTTCGTCCTGCTTTACCTGACCTTCAAGCGTTTCGACGAGGCGGCATTGATCATGGGTACGCTGCCGTTTGCGCTGGCCGGAGGCATCTGGCTGCTGTGGCTGCTCGATTACCACCTGTCGGTCGCCGGCGGCGTCGGTTTCATTGCGCTAGCCGGCGTATCGGCGGAGTTCGGCGTGATCATGCTGCTCTATCTCAAGCATGCCTGGGAAGAACGGCTGGCTGCCGGCAAGCACAGCGAAGCCGACCTGCTCGATGCGATCCGCGAAGGCGCGGTGCTGCGGGTGCGTCCGAAGGCGATGACGGTGGCGGTAATTATCGCCGGCCTGGTGCCGATCATGCTTGGCGCCGGCACCGGATCGGAAGTCATGCAGCGCATTGCGGCGCCGATGGTAGGCGGCATGATCACGGCACCGCTGCTGTCGATGTTTGTGGTGCCGGCGGTGTACCTGCTGCTGCGCCGGCGCCAGGTGCGCGCGGCCGGCTAGGCGCGGCCGGCGAGGACATAGATCGCAATCGCCATTGAAGCACAAGGAAGTCGCAGCAAACGCGTGTGCAAGCAGGCGCGGCGCCCATCCCTCCAATGTCTGGCAGACGGATGGGCGCAATCTGTTTCGAATTCAAATCATTCTCTCAACTTGAAAAGGAAACAAGCATGAAATCGATCGCAACCCTGTCCCTGGTCCTGGCGCTGTCCGCATCCGGAGCGGTCTTCGCGCAGGCTGGCAACATGAAAAACATGGACATGAAGGAGATGCCGATGGACAGCATGAATTCCGGCGCCATGACGAAGGCTGCCACTCACAAGGCCACCGGCGTGGTGAAGGCCGTCGACACCGCCAAAGGCACTGTGACGCTGGCTCACGGACCCGTCAAAAGTTTGAACTGGCCGGCCATGACAATGACCTTCGTTGTGAAGGACAAGACGTTCTTCGACCGGCTCGCCGTCGACAAGAAGGTGTCCATCGACTTCGCCAAGCAGGACACAGGCTATGTCGTGACCGCTGTGAAATAACGATTGCCTGGACGGACGCTTCCTGCATGCGCGTGTTGTCTTTCCAGGCACAAGCGCATGGAGGCGTCGAATCAAGTTCATCCAAGATAGCCCTTGACATCCATAACCGTTTGGTTATGATTAGTTCATGCGAGCTGCCAGTGTTCGCGGAAACAGAAATGCAATTCAATAGAAGAGGAATCGCAGTGCACGCCGAACCGACAGCCGTCCTGAAAACCTTGTCCGATCCAACCCGGCGTGCAATTTTCGAGCGCCTGAGCATGGGAGGTGAAATGACGGTGCATGCCTTGACCGATCCGTCGGGGGTATCGCAACCCGCCATTTCGAAGCACCTCGGGGCGCTCAAGCTGGCCGGCCTGGTGCGCGGCCGGCGTGATGGACGCGAGACGTATTACAGCGTCGAACCGAAAGCACTGGCGCCGCTGATCGACTGGATCAGTTTTTATTCGACCTTTTGGAATAACCGATTTGACCGTTTGGAAACCCTATTGAAAAGGATGGACCAATGACGCAAGCTGACGATACCAAAACCCTGGTTGTAGAGCGTGAATTGCCGCACCCCGCCGAGAAGATCTGGCGCGCTTTGACGCAAGCCCCCTTGATCGAGGAATGGCTGATGAAGAACGATTTCAAGCCTGTTGTCGGCCACCGTTTCGACCTGCGCGCCGACTGGGGCGTTGTCGATTGCCAGGTGCTGGCGGTCGAGCTGAACCAGACGCTGTCTTACGCATGGGAAGCCCTTGGCCTCAAGAGTGTCGTCACCTGGACTCTCACTCCCAGCGGCGGCGGGACCCGCCTGCGCATGGAGCAGTCGGGCTTCCGGCCGGACCAGGAACAGGCTTACCAGGGCGCCAAGTACGGCTGGCAGAAGTTCTTTACGGCCCTGGAGTCGGTCGTCGCCAAGCTGGACTAGCGCAATACTGTCTTGCACATCCAATATATCTGGAACTTCTAGGGTAAGAACATGAAAAAACCGGACGCGAGCCAAGGCCAGTCGGCATCGGAGCTCATCTCGCAAAGAATCGCCGAACTCGGAGACTGGCGCGGGGACATCCTCGGCCGGATGCGCAAGCTGGTCAAGGAAACAGACCCGGAAGTGGTCGAGGAATGGAAGTGGATGGGCACGCCGGTCTGGTCGCACGACGGCATCATCTGCACCGGCGAATCCTACAAGGATAAAATCAAGCTTACCTTCGCCAAGGGCGCGTCCCTGGACGATCCGGCCGGTCTCTTCAATTCCAGCCTCGACGGCAACACACGGCGCGCGATCGACATCCTCGAAGGAGAAGAAATCGACGAGCCTGCCTTCAAGGCTCTCGTCCGCCAGGCGATCGCCCTCAACAGCGCCGGCAAGTCGAAACCCTCCAAGAAAGCCAAGCCTTAGGGAATTCCTTCCCCGAACAGGTCTGGCGCCGCGGCGGCTGCCTCACTCCGCCGGCTGCGGCCGGCCATCGCGTTGCGGATCGCCTTCTACCTGAGGCGATCCGCGGCCGCTTTGCATAGTTGCTGGCAGGCTACGCCTTCACAAGAAAAATGCTAGGATTTTGTGTTGCAGCAAGCAGGGGAAGCCACATTGGGCGCAAGGTTGTTGCCCATCCTTGACCTGCAAGCGACAGGGTATTCCGTAGTTCGCAACCGACACAATCCAACCTTCACAAGAAAGCCAATCAATGGACCACACTTCATTCCCGTTGCGTCACCTGCTGTCCGGCACCGCACTCGCCGTCTCCCTGGCGCTGGGCGCCGGCGCCATCCCAACAGCGGCGTTCGCTGCCGCGCCGCAGGTCAAGACCCAGGCCCCAGGTTTCTACCGCGTGATGCTCGGCGATTTCGAGGTCACCGCACTGAGCGACGGCACCGTCGACCTGCCGGTCGACAAGCTGCTGGACGAACCCGCCGCCAAGACCACGGCAGCGCTGCGCAAATCCTTCCTGGATGTGCCCGCCGAGACCTCGGTCAACGGTTTTCTCATCAACACCGGCACGAAACTGGTGCTGATCGATACCGGCGCCGGCACGCTGTTCGGCCCGACGCTGGGTAAGCTGACCGCAAGCCTGCAAGCGGCGGGCTACAAGCCTGAACAGGTTGATGACATCTTCCTCACGCACATGCATCCTGACCACCTCGGCGGCCTGGTCGCAAACGGTGCACTGGCGTTCCCCAACGCCACCGTCCACGCCGACAAGCGCGATGCCGACTTCTGGCTGTCCAAGGCAAAACTGGAGCAAGCGAGCGCCGACTCGAAGGGCTCCTTCCAGGGCGCAGTGGCGTCGCTCAACCCGTACATCGCGGCAGGCAAATTCCAGCCGTTCGATGGCAGCGGCGAGATCGTGCCGGGCGTCAAGGCTTGGTCGAGCTACGGCCACACTGCGGGCCACACCAGCTATGTCGTCGAAAGCAAGGGCCAAAAACTGATCGTGACCGGCGACCTGATCCACGTTGGCGCCGTGCAGTTCGCGGACCCTGCGGTCACGATTGAATTCGACACGGACAAGAAAACCGCCGCCGTGGCGCGCGCCAAGGTCTTCACTGCGGCGGCAAAAGAAGGTGCGCTGATCGGCGCGGCCCACATCTCGTTTCCGGGCCTTGGACATTTGCGCGCGGCCGGCAAGTCGTGGCAGTGGATCCCGGTCAACTACACGACCGAGCTGAAATAACGCCGCCGGAATGCATGCCAGGCGCCTGGCATGCATTCCGGGTTCAATCGCAGGGAACTGCCAGCTTCTGTTTCAGGTACGGCGCAATATTCCGCATCGCACGCGATACATACTCTTCTTTCTCTCCCACCGGGGCGACATAGTGCAGCGCACTTTCCGCCGCCTCGACACCTTCCAGCCGGGCAATTATCCAGGCGGCGAGATAAGGCGACGCCAGGCATCCGCCTGCGGTAGCGACGTTATCCCGCGCAAAGAACGGCTGGTTCAGCACCTCGACGCCGGCTTCCTGGACCCAGGGTCTGGTCGTCAGGTCGGTGCAGGCCGGGACACTATCCAGCAGACCGAGCTTGGCCAGCACCAGCGTGCCGGAGCATTGCGCCGCCAGCAATTGCCGCGACGGATCGAGCTGCAGCTGCGCCATCAACGCCGCGTCGGCGACGATTTCCCGTGTCAACATGCCGCTGCCGACGATGACCGCATCGGCAGTGCTTGCCTCGCCAAGGGAGACATGTGATTCGATGACCACGCCATTCATCGACTTGACGCGTGGCGTAGGACTGGCAATCGACACGCGCCAGTCCGGCTTCTTGATGCGATTGAGGACACCGAGTGCAATCAAGGAATCGAGTTCGTTGAAGCCTTCGAAGGTAAGGATAGCGATGTGCATGGCGTCGTCTTCCGCTGCAGATGAGGTTGAGAAATCAGTATTGTTTGTAAGGGAGGAATTTGCCACTCATGAGGATGCGCACGCGGTCGCCGTTAGGATCGTTCTCGCGCTGCAGGTCCATCTTGAAATCGATGGCGCTCATGATGCCGTCGCCAAATTCTTCGTGGATCAGCGCCTTGAATGTACTTCCGTACACATTGACCAGCTCGTAGAAACGATAGATCAGCGGATCGGTCGGGACTGACGTCGGCAACGAGCCTTTGTACGGCGTAACGGTCAGCCACTTGGCCTCTTCCGCGGTCAGGCTGAAAATTTCCGCGAGGACGCCCGCCTGTTCCGCGCTCAGCGTCATTTGCCCCAGGCACGCAGCGGTGACCCATTCCTTGCTAAGCCCGACCTTGGCCGCGACTTCCGACCACTTGATGCCCGAGGACACTTTGGCGGCAATGATTTTTTCGGTAACTTCGAGGCGGTCCATAAAAGCTCCTTCAAGGAATGCTGGGTCGGGATTGGGGTAGGGTTAAACATGCTGCCGTCTGCTTGCGTGAATCGGATTGCATTGAATCAGTCCATGATCAGTCCATGGCAGTGCGGCTAGCAGCCCGCAACACATTTCCCGTCCACGTTGAATTCCATGGTCTTGCCGCTGAGGGGAGCGTATACGGGGACTTTCACCGCGGTTTTAAATTCCAGGAATTTGCTGCCAGGCAGGAATTTCCCATCCTTGGTGGCCGCCTCATTCACGTGCGAAGCTATCACGGCATTGGGGCGCACCAGGTCGTTGATCACATACGCGGCTTCCTGCGGGCCGGTGGAAAAAATGCCGCCGATGTTCAGCACGGCCAGTTTGGGTTTATAGAAGCGTCGCACCACCAGGTCCTGGTCGGCAATGATGCCGGTGTCGCCAGACAGGTATACGGCCAGCCCATTGGAAAACGTCAGCACAAAACCGCCTGCGGGACCAACATAGGCCTTCACGCCGTTGGCCGCAAGACCTTCGGCAAGCGCGCCGCTCAGGAATTTTTCGTCCAGTCCGTTTGAATGCGCCGCCGGGACGCTGGCAATGCTGACGCCGCCGATTTTCCGCTGGCCTCCGAAGCGGACCAGCAGCACCTGGTCGGCGCTACCGCCGGCAGCCGTGATCCTGCGCGAGAAAAAATCCCCCATTTCGCCGCCAACGAACAATTTGGCTTTCTTCGCCAGGACCACCTCTTCGGTCACCGAAGACGGCGCGCTCTTTACCGAAAAATCCGGGGCGGCGCAGGTGCCGGCATTTGCCTCGGCCTGGTGCATGTCGCCCAGGTGATCGCTGTGTACATGGCTCAGCAATACACCATCGATTTTACCCAGCCGCGGATCGCTGCCGCCGCGCACCGTACGGCCGGCGTCATACAGAATCCGTGTTCCATCCGGATCCTCGAAGATCAGCGCACGGTCCTGCGCGCAGAATTCGCCGTCGTGGCTGCCTAAAGGAGTGACTTTGACTGTGGCGGCGCCGGCGGCGGTCGCCGCCGGCATGGCGCTGACGCAAAAAATAGAAAACAATAAACTCGCGATTACGGTCGTGTTTTTCATGAGGAGTTTCTCAGATATCAGGGATAGGAATCTTGTTCTGCGATCCGGGGAATTGGTCCGTGCCTGCTGTTGCTGCGCCGTCAAACCCAGGTTTGCGCTTGAGCCAGACTCATCATAACCAGAAACCATGCCCAATGCTAAATCATCATGCTGTCGCGCAGCTTACGCTCGAAGATGCGGTATTGCGGAACTCAGCTATTAATTACAGACGCCTGCCGCCAAGGGCTTCTACGCGCACACTTGGTGCCGCACCTGCGCGATGCGCCAGACGACGGACCGCTGGTTGATGGCCGCATGCACTGGCGAGTCCGCCGTCTCGCCCATGATGCGAGACGCGGCATCCTCGCCTTCGGCCGTGGAACTCCAGACCAGCATGTCCACGATAGAACCGTCTTCCAATTCCGCGATGTGGCGGGACTGAAAGCCGGCCTGGCGCTTCAGCCATGCATCGATGTCGGCATTGGCGGCGATGAAATCCTTCACGCCAAGTCCTTTGACAAGCTTGAAAGTCGTGATCTCGAGGGCGGTAGACATCTTGTAACTCCTGTGTGGCTGATTTGCGGGGCGCAGCTCTTCGTCAAACGCGTTCATCGCTGCGCTGTAGGGCGGATGATCAATTCACTCACGTCGACATCGGCCGGCTGGCTGATGGCGAAACCGATCGCCTGCGCGATGGCTTCAGGTGAAATCGCCAGGCCCATCATTTCGCGGACCGCCGCCTGCACCTGTGGGTTGGCAATGCCGTCGACCAGTTCGCTGCGCGTAAGGCCGGGACTGACCACGGTCACGCGGATGTCTGTGTTTTCCTGGCGCAGCCCCTCGGAAATTGCCCGCACTGCAAACTTGGTCGCGCAATAGACCGCAGCGGTGGGATCGACCCGATAGGCTGAGGTGGAAGCGATATTGACGATATGTCCAGCTTTCTGTTCTCTCATGACCGGCAGCACTGCCGCGATGCCGTGCAGGACGCCGCGCAGATTGACGTCGATCATCCGGTCCCACTCGTTGACCCGCAGTTCCTCGAGCATGGACAGAGGCATGATGCCCGCATTGTTGACCAGCACGTCAATCCTGCCGTAGCGCTTGGCGGCAGTGTTCGCGAAGGCGCGTACGCTGTCGAGGCTGGTCACGTCCAGTTCCTGGAAACTTGCCTCGCCACCAGCGTCCAGGATTTCCTTGGCGATGACGGCGATACGGTCGACGCGACGGGCGCCAAGCAGCACCTGGTGGCCGCTGGCAGCCAGATGACGGGCTGTAGCCTCGCCGATGCCGCTGCTTGCGCCAGTGACGAGTATCACTTTTCTTGGGACGGCGTTCGGGATGGGATTGGTTGCCATGGTCGGCTCCTCTTCGATGGATTGGATAAATCGGATGACTGCATGGTGTCATCGACTGGACCACGCGCGTTATCCGGATTCTCCATAAATCATCTACGATCCTGCAAATCATTGAACCCGTGTGATGCGCCAACTGGAATATCAGGTAAGCTGGATACCGCTGCAATCCTTAGAAATCAAAGTGTTTCCCATGAAAACAAGCTTAGGCCCTTATCGGGAAATGGCATCCATCATTGCCCGTTTCGCCAACACCGATGGCGAGCTTGAGACCGCCATCGACGGTTTTTTCATCGGCCGCCGTTCTTCCCCATCCCAGGCGCTCAACACCACGCAGTGGCCGTGCTTCGCGCTGGTCGTCCAAGGGGCGAAACGCCTGACGCTAGGAACCGAGGTGTTTGAATACGGCGTCGGAGATTGCCTGGTGGTGTCGCTGGACCTTCCGGTCGCCTCGCTCATTACGCAAGCGAGCATGGACGTTCCGCATCTAGGTGTGGCCATGGCGATCAATGGCGAGCGGCTCAAACACCTGATCGGCAGGATAGGCATGCCGGCGGGAGCGGGCGCCGCCGACGCAATACGCGGTGTAGCCGTCAACCCCGCCGCGCCGGAATTACTGGATGCGACGCTGAGAATGCTGAGATTGCTCGACCGCCCAGGCGACATACCGGCAATGGCGCCGTTGATCGAAGAGGAAATCCTGTACCGCCTGCTGACCTCGCCTTACGGCCCGCGGCTGCTGCGGATCGCCCAGGCCGAGAGTCCCGGCAACAGGATTTTCAAGGCCACCACCTGGCTGCGCCAGAATTTCGCAAGCCCGCTGCGCGTGGAAGACCTGGCCCGCCATGTCGGCATGAGCGTGTCCTCGCTCCACCACCATTTCAGTGCCGTGACGGCGATGACACCGATGCAGTACCAGAAGAAGCTGCGGCTGTACGAGGCGCGCCGCCTGATGCTGGTCGAACGGCTGGATGTCGGCTCAACCGGATATCGCGTCGGCTACCAGAGCCCATCGCAATTCAGCCGGGAGTACAGCCGGCTGTTCGGACGTTCGCCGCTGCGCGACGTGGAAAGCATGCGCGAATCCTTCGTCGTCGATTTGTCCCGCCGGGACGCGGATTCGATTGCACCGCAACCCTAGCCTGGTTAAGGGTTGGTTTCCTGAAGCGATGACGTCGGTTGCGGGCGCTTGCCGGGTCCCGGTGCAGAGGGCCGGACCCATCGGACAACCGGCAAAACAGACCGCAAAGATTGTTTTTATCGGCATTCCGAGCTATCGTCACGGGTTTGGCGGTTACCCATCCCGCAGCGGAGACAGAGAATGGACAACACCACGCGATCGGAACGATCACGCAACGCCATCATCCAGGCAGCCCTCGCCATCATCGCGCGCGACGGTCCGCGCCGGCTGACGCTGGACGCGATTGCGCGCGAAAGCGGCATCAGCAAGGGCGGGCTGATGCATCAGTTCCGCTCGAAGGAGGCGGTGTTGAAGGCGTTGCTGGAATACCAGGCTGAATATTTCGAGAAATTTTCCCAGGGCTACATGGCGCAGGCCAGCGCGACGTCGCCCGAACCCCTTCTGGCGACACAGATCGCGGTAGCCCGTGAAGCTGTCACTACGCAGCAGTCGGTCGCCTTTGCCATCCTCGGCGCCATCAGCGAAGAGCCCGGGCTGCTGTCCGCCTTTAAAGAGATCGACGCCAAGAAGATCGCGTCGATCAAGGCCGAGGCAGCCGATCCTGAGCTGGCGATGCTGCGCTGGTATGCGGCCAAAGGTTTGCTCCTGAATGCCCTGTTCGGGTTATGTCCGCTGTCGGATGAAGAACGCCAGCGCATGTTTGAGCGCCTGCTCGACAGCAAGCAATGGCTGGTTCCCGGCAAAGCCTAGGACCAACGCCTGGCTTGCGCGCCTTCTCATAGGAAGACGCGCCATCAATGATGCGCCCTGGCCGACTCCTGCCAGGGCTCGGTTGCCGACGCCGCCCCGGTCGCCGTCGCACGGCGTATGTTGCAATATAGACATTCCATACCAAAAGGGCCTAGCCCCGTCCCTCCCCCCGAAAGCCCGGTACGACGCCTCTTCCTGCGTGGCAACGGCATCAGAGAGGGTTTTATATTTTCCCTTCAAAAACCGACCAGGCGGTTTGCAAATACGGGATTCGGTGCTATATTCGCTTCCTGAGTTAGCGCGAAAGGGCGGCAGGAGAGCTGATTTAGGCATCAGTTGAACGCTGCATTTCACTCCGTCCAATCGCGCCAGGCAGCGATCGCCATCACGGTCATGCCCGACTCATCCACCACGCCGTACCAGGGGATGACCGTCATTCCTTGGAAAAACCTGAAGACTGAAGAGGAATTGAAATGCACATATCCATCAAGACCGGCCGGCTGGCCATGATCGCAGCGTTCTGCCTGGCGCTGGCGGCATGCGGGACCACGCAGCCGGTGGCGTACTCGGGAATCTCGTCGTCGCCAAAACTGACGCCTAACCAGAAAGACGATACCGGACGTGTCCCGTACAGTTATTCGGCTCCCGTGGAATGGCAGAAATACAACGCGCTCATCATCGATCCGGTCGCAATCTACAGCGGGCCGGATCATCAGTTTGGAGATTTGTCCGAGGCGGACAAGCAGGAACTCGCCCGCTACATGGATACCACCTTCAGAAAAGCATTAAGCCAGCGATTCCAGGTAACCGCCAATCCCGGATCGAATACTCTCAAGCTCAGGCTGACCTTGGCCGGCGTGGGTACAAACACTGCAGTGGCATCGACGGTGACCCGCTTTGACCTGGCTGGAATGCCTTACAACGTTGTCCAATCGATCCGTGGGAAAGAAGGGATGTTCATGGGCTCAGTCAGCTATTCAGTCGAAATCTATGACGCGGCAAGCAACCAGCTCCTGAAGGCGTTCGTGACAAAGCAGTATCCCAATGCAATGAATATCGTGGCGACCTTCGGTTCGCTCCATGCCGCCAAAACCGGCATCGAAAAAGGCGCAGATGCGCTGGTCGCTTCCCTGAAATAAGCGGCTGAATCCGTAGATGAACGCGCCATGACCGACCACGACATTACGCGCAATGCCCCGGTTTCAAGTGCCGACAACCAGCACCTGGTCGCCTGCGAGCACTGCGACGCCGTCTACCACCGCGCCGGCCTTGCCGAAGGCGAACGCGCGCAGTGCCGGCGCTGCGGCGGCACGCTGTACCGCGAGAGCACGCGCGCCTATCAACGGCTGCTGCCGTTGGTGGTGACCGCGCTGATCCTGTTTGTGGTGTCCAACATCTTTCCGATTGTCGAGATGGACCTCAAGGGCATCCGCACCCAAACCACCTTATGGGGCGCGGTGCAGGCGCTGTATGCCGACCGCGACATGGCGCTGGTGGCCCTGCTGGTGTTTGCCACCACCATCCTGCTGCCGCTGGCAGAGATGCTGATGATGCTCCACCTGCTGGCGCCGATGGCGCGGCGCCGTTTGCCGGCAGGTTTCGAGTATGTCGTGCGCTACATCCGCCGCACACGGCCATGGGGCATGATCGAGGTCTACCTGCTCGGCGTGGTGGTAACGCTGGTCAAGCTCTCCAGCGTTGCCGATATCCTGCCTGGCCCGGCGCTCTGGTCATTCAGTGCGCTGGTCATCGTGCTGGCGGTCATGCTGTCATTCGATCCGCGCGACCTGTGGCAGTACAGGGAGCCGCCGCGATGAGCATGCCGCCGACCGCGGCGCCGACCACCGCGTCGATGGGACTGGCGTCCTGCCACGCCTGCAACCTGCTCATCCCACGTGCGCCCGAAGGCCGGCCCTGCCCGCGCTGCGGCGCCGCCGTGCACCGCCGCAAGCCAGACTCGCTGGCGCGCACCTGGTCTTTCCTGATCGCCGCCGCGATCCTCTACATCCCCGCCAACCTTTTGCCGATGATAATCACGCAATCCGTTTTCGAGACCTCGCGCGACACCATCCTCTCCGGCATCGCCTATTTGTGGATTGCGGATGCGAAAGCATTGGCCATCCTGGTGCTGGCCGCCAGCGTGGTGGTGCCGCTGCTAAAGATGATGGCGTTGACGCTGCTGCTGCTTTCGGTGCATTTCCGCTGCAGCTGGCGCATCCGGCAGCAGACCCAGCTGTACCGCCTGCTGGAGACAGTCGGCCGCTGGTCGATGCTCGACATCTTCGTCGTCGCCATGCTGGCCTCGCTGGTGCGCGCCGGCAAGCTGGCCACCATCGTCCCCGGTCCCGGGGCCCTGGCTTTCGCCGCTGTCGTGGTACTCACCATGCTCGCTTCGCTGAGCTTCGATCCCCGCCTGCTGTGGGATGCGCTGGATGCACGCAATGACTGAATCCGATTCCAATCCGCCGATGCCGCCCGCGCCGCCGCGTCCCGAATTGCGCCGGCGCGCACGCTGGCTGCCTTCGCTGGTATGGCTGATCCCGATCGTCGCCGCCATCATCGGATTGTCGCTCCTGATCCACACCCTGTCCGAGCGCGGCCCGGAAATCACGGTGACTTTCCGCACTGCGGACGGACTCGCGCCCGGCAAGACGCCGGTACGCTACAAGGCAGTCGATATCGGCGTGGTCAAGTCGCTGCGCCTGGCGCGCGATCGTTCCCACGTGATCGCCACCATCGCCCTGAGCAACGACGCCAACAGCTTCCTGGCCAAGGACACCCGTTTCTGGGTAGTGCGCCCGCGCTTTGCCGTCTCCGGCATTTCGGGCCTGGAGACGCTCTTGTCCGGCGCTTATATCGGCGTGGACGCCGGCAAGTCGGACGTACGCAGCGATAGTTTCGCCGGACTGGAAGTGCCGCCGGCGGTATCCACGGACGCCTCCGGCAAACAATTCGTCTTGCGCGCCGCCGACCTCGGTTCGCTCGACATCGGTTCCCCTGTCTATTACCGGCGCGTGCGGGTAGGCCAGGTGGTGGCTTACCAGCTCGAACCCAACGGCCAGGATCTCTCGCTGCGCGTGTTCGTCGACAAGCCTTACGACCAGCTGGTCACCGCCAACACCCGTTTCTGGCATGCCAGCGGCATCGACATCAAGCTCGACGCCGGCGGCCTCAAGGTGAATACGCAGGCGCTCGCCACCATGCTGCTTGGCGGCGTGGCGTTCCAGGATCCCGACAATGCCAAGGCCGCTGCCGCAGCCGGCGAGGATACGCGGTTCATCCTGGCCAGCGACCAGGCGGAAGCCATGAAACCCCTCGATGAACTGAAGCCGGCGCTTGCCGTCCTCAATTTCGACCAGTCTGTACGTGGCTTGTCGCCAGGGGCAGCGCTGGACTTTCGCGGCATCGTGGTGGGCCAGGTGCGCTCGATCGGAATCGAATACCAGCGCGACAAAAAAACCTTCCGCTTCCCCGTGATTGTGGAACTGTATCCGTCCCGCATGGGCTTCAGCCCGCGCGACCTGGATGACAAGCAGAAAACCAACGACATCGCTGAAACCATGAACCGGCGCGGCCTGCGTGCGCAGCTGCGCAACGGCAACCTGCTCACCGGCCAGCTCTACGTGGCGTTCGACTTTTTCCCCAAGGCGGCGCCGGCCAAGGTCAGCGTCGACGGCCCCATGCCGGAACTGGCCACCACGCCCGGCACGCTGGACGAGTTGCAAGCCAAGCTAGGCTCCATCGTCAACAAGATCGACAACGTCCCGTTCGAACAGATCGGCCGCGACCTGCGTACTTCGATGGCGGCGCTGGACAAGATGCTGGACAACGCCGACAAGCTGATGGCCCAGGTTGACGGCAACCTCGTACCGCAATTCGCCGCCGCATTGCAAGACGCACGCCAGACCCTGCAGGCGGCCAACCAGACGCTGGCCCCGAATGCGCCCTTGCAGCAGGACACGCGCCGCATGATGCAGGAACTGACGCGCAGCGCCGCCTCCCTGCGCAGCCTGACTGATTACCTGGAACGTCATCCCGAAGCGCTGCTGCGCGGGAAAGCGGATACGGAGAAGCCATGATCCCATCCGCCAATCTCGCCGTGCTCTGTGCGGAACTGCTGCTCGCCGCCGCCGTGCTGGCCGGCTGCGCCTCGCCCGAACCGCGTTATTACACGCTGGCAGGCTCCGGCTCGGCCAGCGATGCAGCCGCAGGCTCCTCCAGCGCCCGTGACAAAGAACCGCTAATGATTGAGGTGCCTCCCGTCCGCGTCCCCGAGCGGCTCAACCGGGCCAACCTGCTGCTCGGCGATGGCAAGGGCGCGCTCAAGATGATGGAACAGGACCGCTGGTCGGCGCCGCTTCCCGACGAGCTGCGCGACGCGCTGTCGCAGCGGCTGCAAGCCAGCCTGGGCGCTATCGACACCTATTACCACCGCGACGCATCCGGCGCGGCGCCCCTGTATCGCGTTACGGTCGAAGTGGTGCGCATGGATGCCGAACCCGGAAGAAGCGCCGGCGCCACCATCAACTGGGCGGTGCAGCGCTCCCCGGACAGCAAGGTGACGGCGGGCCGCACGCAGGCAGAGTTGCCGGCGCCGGGCGGAGTGGATAGCGTAGTGGCCGCTTACCAGCGCATTGTCGCCGGCACCGCCGCCGATATCGCAACGGCAATTCGGTCGCTGCAGAAAATATCGCAGGCGCCCGCGGCGACCGGGCATTCCCTGGCGCGCTACAGCCAATATCACATCGCTCCCGAGAAGCAGGAAATCCCCTGATGCGGAAACGAGTACCGAATTGATTGTTAATTGATTGTTTACAGGGCGCAGCTGCGCCACACACCACCCCATCCAACTGCCAAGGAGCATCCAATGCACTTCCCCGCCGCCATCCGTCTCGCCTGCCTCGTCGCAGCCGCCGGTTTCACGCTGCACGCGCATGCCGAAAGTTTTACCTCGTCAGCCGTCAGCACCGGTTCGGCCTCCAGCGGCAGCGTGTCCGCTTCGCTGCACGGTTCAAGCGACAGCTCGACCGGCGGCGACAAGACCGCCGACGGCAACTATCGCATCATCGATGTCGCCAGGGCGCCCGGCCGCGCCGGCGTCGCGCGCGTCACGATGCAAATCGACGATTCGCAGCAGCGCATCGTGCTCGACCTGCCGCAGGCGATTGCCGAGAAGCAGAATCTCGGCCGGGGCGATCTTGTGCACGCACAGCACCGCGTGTACGGCTTCGAGTTCGCGCGCGGCGATACGCGGGAGGCGTTCTACCTGGTGCTCGCCGACGCGTGGTACAACGAGCTTGCGGCGCGGCCGGTGACTCTTTGAATATCTGGCGCGTCTTCGCTCTTGCCGCTGCAATTGCCGCGGGCGCGGCGCAAGCGCAACCCGGTTCGCCCGGCTATTCGACATCTTCAGCCTTCTGCGACCACGCGCAGCAGCTTACCGCCGGCCAGCAAGACCGGCTGCTGCGCTTTGCCGCCGTGGTCCGCGACGAACTCGACGCCATGGGCGGCGACACTGCGCTGGTCAGCCGCTCGGGACTCGATCTCTCGCGTTTTCACATCCGTTACTCGCATGCCGCAGTCGCCTGGCGCAGCGACACCGGCGCCTGGTCGGCACGCCAGCTCTACTACGCCTGCGACGAAGAGCGGCCGCGGATCTATGACCAAGGCCTCGCCGGTTTTGTGATCGGCGCCGACGATCCCTCCTCCGGCTACATCTCGATCGTGCGGCTGCCGGCCGATGCAGCCCAATCGCTGCGGCGCGCATCGCTCGACGCTCCGCGCGTGCGGCACCTGCTGGCCGCCAGCTACAGCGCCAACGCCTACCCGTTCAGCACGCTCCACCAGAATTGCAACCAGTGGGTGATGGAAATGCTGGCGGCAGCCTGGGGCGGCCTGGCAGATGGCGACGACTTGCGCGGGCGCGCGCAGCATTGGCTGCAACAGGCGAACTACGCGCCCGAGCCGGTGGGTGTCGGCTCGCATGCATTGATGTTCGCGGCGACATTTGTGCCGTTGCTGCATCTCGACGACCATCCCGAGGATGACCTCTTCGCAATGAAGCTGAAGGTCAGCCTGCCGTCGACGGTAGAAACCTTTGTCCGGGAGCGCCTGCCCGGCAGCGAGCGCATCGAGATATGCCATGACGGCCGGCAGATCGTGGTGCACCGCGGCTGGACGCCGGTCGCCGACGGCTGCCGGCCGGGCGAAGGCGATCGCGTCTTTCCGCTCGACTGAAAGCCGGCGGAAGATCCGTGCGGCTATCTCATTTTTCTTCAGGCGAACCGCCGCCATCCGATGCCGCCAGCATCAGCAAGGCGCCGATAATCGCAACATTTTTCAGGAAATGGTTAAGCTGGTTCTGCATGGCGGCAGGTTCTGCCTGCCAGAAGCGATGTGCGGTCAAGGTCGCAATCACCGTGAACAAAGCCACTATCACGGCGACCGGACGGACCCGCCAGCCGGCCAAGATCGCCAGGCCTCCGCCGAATTCAACCAGGATCGCGGCCAGCACGGAAAAAGTGGCGAACGGCACGCCGATGCGGTCCATATATCCGACCACGCCGGAAAAGGCAGTGATCTTGAGCAGGCCGGAAACGACGAACAGCGACGCCAGAAGGGCACGGCCGCTGCGGTACAGCACAGGTGAAGTTTGCATGGTTTTTTTATTCAATGGTTCAGTGCCGTGGCGACACGCGCAGCGCATCGCCACGTTTCCCTGATTTGCAAGGTTCGTCAACGCGCTTGCCGGCTTAGTAGCCGGCATTGTCACGCAACTCATCCGGCTCACGATTTGCAACCGGCGTATCGCGCTTCAGCTCCGCATTGACTTCAGCGCGGGTCTTGGCCGACGCCACAGGCTGCAGCACCGGGTAGGCGGAGGCGGCATAGTTCAGGCTGCCCTGGTCGCTTGCCCGCTGCAATTCGGCCACGACCTCTGCCCGCGTCTTGGTCGAAACAAAAGGCGCTTCTGGCGGATAGCTTGCTTCAGCAAGGACGGAGCCGGTGGCGGCGACGAGGGTGGTGGCAATCACGATTTTCAGGATGTTCATTTTGTGCTTTCAGTAAAAATATAAGCCGGGATGGCGACGGTGTCGGCATTCTGTGAAACTTGTTTTCCAGCATGTCTTGCCGTGTGATTGATACTATGCGCAACGACAATCCAGATAAATTAGCTAAAATGCGATCTTCCGTTCTGTATATGGGACGATAAAGCCGGAACTTTCGATGAAAAAACTGAATATCGACCTCAACGACCTGTATTTTTTTGTCCAGGTTGTCGACCGCGGCGGCTTCACCGCAGCGGCAGACGCCCTGGACATCCCGAAATCCAGGCTGAGCCGGCGTACCGCGGAACTGGAGAAAGTACTGGGAGTCCGCTTGCTGCATCGGACCTCGCGCCGCATCGCGCTTACCGAGGTCGGCTCCCAGTTCTACCAGCATTGCGTGGCGATGATCATCGAGGCCCACGCCGCCGAAGACGTCGTGCAGCGCACCCTGGTCGAGCCGGTGGGAGCGATACGCTTCAGCGCTCCGGAAGGAATGATCGATATGATCCTGAGCGACCTGTTGCCGCGCTTCATGGCCATGCATCCCAAAGTCCAGGTCATGACGCAGATTACCAATCGCAACGTCGACCTGGTCGAAGAGAGGATGGATGTCGCCTTGCGCATCAATTCGCAGGCGCTGGAGAACTCCAGCCTGGTCCAGGCCAACTTGTGCTCGACCCCGTGGGGGCTGTATGCGAGCCCGTCTTTCATGGAACGCGCCGGGGAGCCGCAAAACCCCGCCGACCTGGCCGCGCTGGACGCGCTTGTTTTCGGCATGGACGACGAAGCGCCGGCATGGCGGTTGCTGAACCAGGCAGGCGAAGAGCAGGTGGTTGCATTAAAGCCGCGCATGAGAAGCGACAACATCCGGCTTCTTAAAAAGGCAGCGCTGGCGCACATGGGCGTGATCGCTTTACCGCGCCACGTATGCTCGGAAGACCTGGCGCAGAAATCCCTGCAACGCGTGCTGCCCGATTGGCGTCCGCCCTCGGGGCAGGTGCGGCTGTTATTCCCGACCCGGCGCGGCCTGGTCCCGGCTGTGCGGGCTTATATAGAATTCCTGAAAGCCGAACTGCCTGCCAGGATTGCACTGCTGTCTGGAGAAAATTGACGATTTGCGCACAATGCGGCGGCGCCGCTCGGACAAATTGTTCCGGTGTTATATTTTGCCATTCTGTTGTTCAGATTTAATTTCAAAAGGATACAGTCATGGCAAACATTGCTTTTCTCGGTACCGGGTTGCTTGGCGGCGCATTCGCTGAGGCCGCCGCAAAACGCGGCGATTCGGTAACCGCATGGAATCGTTCCATCGACAAGGTGCACGCCCTTGCCCAGTTCGGCGTGAAGGCTGCCGCAACGCCCGCCGAAGCGGTCCGAGGCGCCGCACGGGTACATATCGTGGTGAAAGACGACGCGGTGGTCGAAGAGCTTATCGCGGCGGCGCGCGCTGGCCTATCGCCCGACGCAATCCTGATCGACCACACCACGACCTTGCCGGCGCTTACCGCCAAACGGGCTGAACGGCTGCATGCGGCCGGCGTGAAATACCTGCACTGTCCCGTCTTCATGGGACCGCCGGCCGCTCGCAATGCCCAGGGAACGATGATGGTCGCGGGCCCGAAGGCGCTGTTCGAATCCGTGCAGGCCGATCTCGCCAAGATGACAGGACGTCTCGAATACCTGGGCGAACGCAGCGACCTTGCCGCAGCAAACAAATTGTTTGGAAACGCCGTGATCATCGGCCTCTCCGCAGTAGTGGCCGACATCCTCACCCTGGCGCAAGCGAGCGGCGTGGATGGCGAGGACGCCATCAAGCTGCTGGGGCTGCTTGATTTGAACGGAATGGTGACCGGCCGCGGCCTGAACATGGCAAAGGGCAATTTCACCCCGAGCTTTGAACTGGCGATGGCGCGCAAGGATGTGCGGCTGATGCTGGAAACGACCGGCAACCGGCCGATGGCAGCCCTGCCAGCGGTCGCAGCCAGGATGGACCAGCTCATCGCCGCGGGACACGGCGCCGCCGATGCCAGCGTGCTTGGCATCGACGCGGTGCAGCGGCCTTAAACGGCCACGTCCGTTGCCGGCAGTTCAGTCAAACTGGACTGCCAGTTTCTCCGGCAACGGCACGTTCAGCCATTTTTGCACGATCGCGTTCAACTCATGGTTCTTCTTGGCCAGGGTCAGCGCGGCATTCACTTTCGCCATCAGCGCCGGCTCCTCTTTGAGCAGGCCGACGTAGCAGGCCGATTCCTGGATGATGTATTTCATTTGCGGCTTGTTGCTGGCGGCTTTTTCCGCCAGCGCAACAGCGACGAAATCGCCGGTGCCGACCAGCTGCACCTGGCCCGACAGGTAGGCCGAAATCATGCCGTTGTTGTCCTCGTAGCGTTTGATCACTGCGCTGGGCGGCGCGGTTTCTGTCAGCTGGCTGTCCTGGAACGTCCCGCGTGCGACGCCGATGGTTTTTCCGGCGAGGTCGGCAGCGCCCGCAACTTTCAAGCTGGCGGGGCCGAAGACACTGTTGTTGTAGGGTGAATATGGTTGCGAAAAGGCGATGACCTTTTCGCGTTCGGCATTCTTGCCCAATGTCGAAATCGCCAGGTCGGCCTTGCGCGTCTGCAGATAGGCGATGCGGTTGGCGCTGGTGACCGGCACCAGCTCAAGTTTCAGCCCCATGTTCCTGGCGACCAGCGTTGCGACGTCGATATCCAGTCCCTGCAGTTTCATGTCCGAGGTGACGGATCCGAACGGCGCAAAATCCTGCGGCACGGCGATGCGCAGGACGCCGCGCTTCTGGATATCGGCCAGGGCATCGGCCCGCGCATCTTGCACTGCCATGATGCACAGTCCGAGGGACAACAGCAGGAGTTTTGCGAATCTCATCAGGGCACCCTTACGAAGACGTTTATCTAAGCGCCATCCCGATGCTTGATGCATCGGAATTAGCGGACATGCACATTTTTTAGGCAATAAACATGCCATGCGCGAGGTAAAATCCGATCCAGACTATCCCGCCGCATGGAATAGAACAACAGGCCAGCATTGCCACGCTAACATTTTATTCCTTCTGAAGCCATGACCATCACTATCAACGAAGACCTCCGCGCCTATATCGATCCGTTGACCGAGGACGAATTCGCCGCGCTGGAACGCAGCCTGCTGGCGGAAGGCTGCCGCGACGCGCTGGTGCTGTGGGGCGACCTGCTGGTGGACGGACACAACCGCTACAGCATCTGCCAGAAGCATCGGATTCCGTTCAACACCATGCAGAACCACACGTTCCAATCCATCGAAGACGTGCACCTGTGGATGATCGACAACCACCTGGGGCGGCGCAGCGTATCGGATTTCCAGCGCGGCGTGCTCGCATTGCGCAAGAAAGAGATCGTGGCGGCGCGCCAGGAACAGGCCCGGCAATCGGCTGCGCAGCCCACCGCGACCGATACCCCTGCCCAGTCCGACGGCGACCCGCCATGGACCCGGGAAGCCGTTGCGCGCACCGCGCGGGTAAGCAGCGCGACCTTGGGGCAGATCGAAAGAATCCAGAAGACGGCAGCGCCTGAGCTGGTGGGCGCCGTGAAGTCGGGCCTGATTTCCATCAACGCCGCGGCGGCCGTAGCCTCCTTGCCCAGCGAGGAGCAGGTAGCGGCGGTTGCCGGAGGAAAAAAGGAATTGCGCCAGGCAGCAAGGCAGGTGCGCGAAGCCCGGCTGCCGCCGAAGCCCGAACAGGATCCGCCGCCGTATGACGCCACGCCCGAACAAATCGAAATTCACCGCCTGCTGCAGCAGGTGGTTGAACTCACCCAGGAGCGCGACCAGCTGAAAAAGAAAGTGCAGCACTTGACCATTGCGCTGGCGGAAGCGCGCAGCGGACAATAGATCGCTGCACGCCACATCGACAGACCACGTTTTCTGGACAAAATTGGCATGCACAATCCTCAAACACTCCGTTTCCCCAAGCCACTCGCAGCCGGTGATTTGATTGCCGTCACGGCGCCGTCGTCAGGGGTGCCGCCAGCCTTGCACCCTCGCCTGGACTTGGCCATCGCAGCGCTGGAACACCGTGGATTCCGCGTCCTGGAAGGCGAATGCCTGCGCCAGCAGGCCAACGGGGCCAGTGCGATTCCAAGGCGCCGCGCGGACGAACTGACAGCCTTCCTGACCGCCCCCGAAATCGCTGCCGTAATGCCGCCATGGGGAGGCAACCTGGCGATAGAGCTGCTCGACCTGGTCGACTTTGATGCGCTGGCTTCAAGCCCTGCCAAATGGTTCTCGGGCTTCTCAGACCTGAGCACCTTGCACCTCCCACTGACGACCATCGCAGGATGGGCTACGGTGCACGGCCCCAATCTCATGCAATTCGGAGCGTCCGCAGTCGATGAGACAACCGCCGGCCTGTGGGCTTTGCTCACGGCTTCCCACGGCGTGGATTTTGAACAGCGTTCGTCGATAGCGTTCGAGCGCGTTAGCGCGGACTGGAAAAGCAATCCAGGCGCAAACCTGGTCGCTAGCGAGAAAACAAAGTGGAAACGGTTCGATGGCGCCGAGGCGCCACTCCACCTGGAAGGACGGCTCATCGGCGGCTGCCTCGATACACTGTCGCGGCTCGCAGGAACCCGCTACGGAAACGTGCCTGCCTACATAGCGTCGTCCGGCAAGGAAGGGACATTACTCTATCTCGAGAATGCGGAGCTGGCCCCTTTCGAGGTGGCTCGCGCTCTGCACTGTCTGCGCATGCATGGCTGGCTTGACGGACTGCACGGCATCCTTTTGGGACGCAATGCAGCTACCGGCTCCTCAGATGATTTCACTTACATGGATGCGCTCCGCTCCGCGCTGGAAGGAGTGTGTTGCCCCACGCTTTACGATCTCGATATCGGGCACCTACCGCCCCAAGTTTCGCTTGTCAATGGGGCGTTCGCCAAGATCGACTATGCAGCAGGGTCAGGCTCGATCGTCCAGCAATTCCGGTGATACCCGGCCATGCCAGGCAATTCGCGACTTAGAGGGCTGTCGTTGCAGGCTGCGGCGTCGGCCCATTCCCGGGGCTGCGCTGCAGGCGCCAGAGCAGCGTCAGCGCCACCAGCGAGGTGCCGACGACGACATAACCCACATCGTCGAAATGCTGCAGTTTTCCATCCGCCCCGAGCGTGACGATATGGCCGGCGACGACCGAGGCGACACCGCCTGACAGCTGCTGGATCGAAGCGCTGATGGCGTTGAAGGAGCCGCGCTGGGTGCTGACCGGCACCGAAGACACCAGCGCCTGGAACGGAATCATGCGCGAGAATATCCCGACGAACATGAACGCATTGACGACGATCAGCAGGGGCAGCGAGGTCGGCCCGAGGTGGGTATAGATCAGCACCATGGTGATCGACAGCACCGTGCCGAGTATGAACACGCGGAATTTGCCGAATGTGTCGGCAGCCTTGCCGATCATGGGGCCAAAGAAGATGGTGCACAGCCCCGTGACCAGGTAGACCGTCGGCAGGCTGTGCAGGTCGATGCCGAGGTTGCTCACCGCATAGGCGCTGCTGAAGGGCATCAGCATGAAGCCGCCGGTGGTCAGCAACGCCGTCGTCGCGAAAGCCATCAGGTAGCGCGGCTCGGTGACCGTGTGGAACAGGTGCATCCACGGGCTGTGTTCCTGGGGTATGGCAAGGTGGGCGGTGACAGGCTGCATGCGCCAGGTCACGAACAGGCCGCCGAACACGCCCAGGACCGCCATCGCCAGGAACGGCACATGCCAGTCCCAGCGGTTGGACAGGTACAGCCCGACCGGGATGCCCAGCACCTGGCTGGCGGCGAATGCGGTCTGGATCAGGCCCATCACGCGGCCGCGCATCTGCAGCGGGAACAGGTCGGTCGATATGGCCAGCACTACAGAACCAATGACGCCGCCGAACAGGCCCGTGACGATGCGCGCCAGCAGCAGGCTCTCGAAGCTTTGCGCCAGACCGCACCATAATGTGCCGATGATGAAGCCGGCATAAAAGAACAGCAGGATCTTCTTGCGGTCGAAACGGTCGGCGAAACCGGCTGTCAGCAATCCTGACAGGCCGGCGCTGAACGCGTACGCGGAGACCACCAGCCCGAACTGTTTCGGACCGATGGCGAGCGCGGGCATGATCACGGCACCCAGCGGCGACATGAGCATGAAATCGAGGATGACGGCAAACTGCAGGAACGCCAGCATGCCGACCACAAACTTCTGGTAACGGGAGAACTGCGATGGCGAGGTTGTGGCAGGTGGATTCGTAGGTTCGGTCATATGCGGCTAAGGGTAATGGCATGTTCAGGACACGCGCTGACGCACAGACCACATGCCCGGCACGCATCGGCGTTTGGCGTATAGGCGACCTGCATGCCGTGCACGCGCAATTTGAATTTCTGTAATGTACCAAGGTTTTGATAATCGCTGTCGTCGATGCGCCGGACCTGGAACACGTTTTCCGGGCATACCTCGACGCAGTCGCCCTTGCCTTCGCAGCGCTTCAGGTTGACTACCGGGACGATCGCTCCCGGTTCCTGTTTGCAGCCGGCGGTCGAGGTATCAGCCACGCTTATTCCTCGTTTTTCTTGCAAGGGGCTGAACGGCCTTTGCGGAACTGCTCGCGCTCTTCCGCCGTCATTGCTTGCCATTTTTGCCATTGCCGGCGGCCGTGCCATCCGCCGTGCCCGCGGAATCCGCCGAACAGGATCCGGCTCAGGACCAGCAGGCCGAGCGCATGCCAGTAGTCGATCTGGAGGATGCCGGCGAACAGGCCAGGCATCACCAGGTTCCACAGCACCATGACAGCGCCGCCAAGCACGACGGCGATCACCAGCACCATCAGCAATTTCCAAAAAAATCTCGCTTTCATCTTCCTGCTCCTTTGCGTGTCAATTCACGTGCCAATCCATAGGCACAATTCATATGTCGACTTATTGAGAGTTTCATAAAACATGACAAAGCCCTTGCCCGGTTTTCTAGGCGATCAACAAACGCAGCTAACTGGGGTCAGAGTGAACTTTCTGCGCGCTTTTTGCAGAAACTTCACTCTGACCCCACTTAGCGGGCCACGGAGTAGCTGCCTCATCGTTGAAAAAAACAAAACCGCGCTGTGCGCTCTGCCTTTCTCCGAATCCGTCATCTGGGGTCAGAGTCAAGTTTCGCGATGAAACACTGCGAAAGTTGACTCTGACCCCAGAAGATTCCTGCCGTGGCGCTGTCATGAATTGTGAAACTCTCAATAGATGCCGAATTCGTCGTATGCCACCTGCAGCCGAGCGCGCAGGTACAAGACCGCGTAGCGCTTGCGCGCCAGCAGGGTATTCACGGCAACGCCGCTTTGCGACGCCATTTCCTTGAAACTGAGTCCTTCCAGTTCGTGTCCGACGAACACATCGCGCTGGCTGGCCGGCAGTTCGTCGAGGGCTTGCTGCAGCTCTCTCAGCAAGACCGACCTGGCGTGCACCGCTTCCGGTCCGTCGGGCGCCGGCAGCGCCAGGTCGAGCCGGTACTCGCTGTCTTCGCCGTCAGGATCGCCGTTCATTTCACCGATCTCGTTTACCGACTGCTCTTTCTTCTTGCGGAAACGGTCAATGATGCGGTTGCGCGCGACACGGAACAGCCAGGCGCTCGCTTGTTCGATCGGAGCGGGAAGACGGTAGGCCTGGACGAATTCCTGGAACACATCCTGCAGGATATCGTCCGCTTCGTCCGGATCGCGCACCCGGCGCAGGATGAAATTCCCGAGCCTGGCGCGCTCACGCAAGACAGTCGCAGTGATGTCTCGGTCTTGGTCGTTCATCGGCTGCGGGCTGTTCGGCGGGCTCATACCAATGAAGACGTTTCACAATAAGGAATATTGTGGCTGGGTGAAAAAAATTTCTCAGGCGATCGCGGCATAGGAGCCGGTGCCGTCCGGCCAGGGCGTCAGCAGCTCAAAGCCGTCGGCCGTCACTGCAACCATATGCTCCCATTGCGCCGACAGCGAGTGATCCCGGGTGACCACGGTCCAGCCGTCGGCCAGTTCTTTGGTTTCGCGCTTGCCGGCATTGAGCATCGGCTCGATGGTAAACACCATGCCGGGCTCCAGGCGCAGCCCTTCGCCGCGATTACCGTAGTGCAGCACCTGCAGGTCTTCATGGTAGACCTGGCCGATGCCGTGCCCGCAGTATTCGCGCACGACGCTGAAACGCTCGCGCTGGGCCACGGCCTGGATGGCATGTCCGACGTCTCCCAGCGTAGCGCCGGGCCGTACCTGCAGGATGCCGGCCCGCATCGCTTCGTAGGTCGTATCCACCAGCCTGCGCGCCAGCGGGCTGGGCTCGCCGACAAAATACATGCGGCTGGTGTCGCCGAACCAGCCGTCGGCGATGACGGCGACATCGATATTGATGATGTCGCCCTTCTTCAAGATCTTCTGCTGCGACGGGATGCCATGGCAAACCACGTGGTTGACCGAGACGCATATCGTCTTCGGGAAGCCGTGGTAGCCGATGTTGGCCGGTATCGCTTGCTGCACGTGGACGATATGGTCATGGCACAGGCGGTCCAGTTCCTCGGTGCTGACGCCGGGTTTCACATGCTCCGCGATCATCCGCAGCACATCGGCGGCCAGGCCGCCGGCGATGCGCGCCTTAGCGATGCCGGCCGCCGACTTGATCCAGTCCGGCCGGCTCATCGCGCGGCCTTCCGCGCCGCCTTCGCCGCGGCAGGCGCAGCCGCCGTTTCCTGCGTAAAAAACGCCAGGCTTTCGTCGCCCGCCTGCCTGGCGCGCATCAGCAGCTGGCAGATTTCGCCGTGGCACAGCTCCGGATGCAGCTCGGACAGCATGCCGATGCGCATCCAGTGTTCAGCCTGGGCATTGATGGATCGGCTCAGCGCATCGCTTGCGGTGCGGAGGTTGTCATGCATTAGATCGGAGATTTTGACGATGCCCATGGCGTTGTTCCAGTTATACGGTTCATATACGTTTCGTATATTATCATAAACGGCGCTTACCCGAGCCGTGCGAGTTTTTTTAAAAAAATCCGAAAAAAAATGACCCTTTTTCCAGAGTCAAATGGCAATATCAGCAAGGCCAGCCACAAGCTGGCAAAACCCTTGTTGCAGACGAATCGAACTGAGGACATTAATGGCAATAAAATCCACCTTGACCTGTCTCTGGGTCTCACTGCTTGCGGCCGGCGTCACGACGGCGCCGCATGCCGCAACCGCAGCGTCGCCGGCCGCGGCTCCGGCATCCGCCTCCGGCTACAACCAGCCGCCCAAGGAAATCCTGGACGTCATGCGCGCGCCGTCGCCGCCGTTGCCGGTGCTGAGCCCGACGCGCGACCGGATGCTGCTGGTGTCCTGGCAGGAATACCCTTCGATTTCGCGCGTGGCTGCGCCCTTCCTGCGCCTGGCCGGGGTGCGCGTCGAACCGGGCAATCACAGCAAGCACGACACCCCTGGCGGCTACGGCATCACTCCCTGCGCCAGGAGCTTTGACCTGGTGCATATCGCCGATGGCGCCCAGGCTCCTGTCGCGCTGCCGGCAGGCGCCTGCCCGGGACGGCCGCTGTGGAGCGCCGACGGCAAGCGCTTTGCGTTTGAAAATATCGCCAAGGACTCGGTTGAGCTCTGGATCGGCGACGCCAGCAGCGGCGTTGTACGCCGCGTCCCGGGCGCGCGCCTGAACCCGATGCTGGAAGACCAGCTGCAATGGATGCCCGACCAGAAGACGCTGCTGGTCAAGCTGGTTCCCCAGCGCATGGGTCCGCCGCCGCCTGAACCGGCCGTGCCGAATGGCCCGAGCATCCAGGAATCGGATGGCGGCAAAGGACAGAGCAGCACCTACGAAAACCGCGACACGCTCAACAACAGGCACGACGAAGACCTGTTCGACTACTACGCAGCTTCGCAGCTGGCGCTGGTCGACGCCGCCAGCGCGACGGTCACGCCGGTCGGGACGCCGGGCCGCTACGAATCGCTGGGACCGGCGCCGGATGGCCGGCACCTGCTGGTGACCTCGATCCGCAAACCCTATTCCTACGTAACTACCTTCGACCGCTTTCCGCAAGAAGTGGAAGTCTGGGATCTCGCCAAACGCCAGAACATGACAGTGCACCATATCGCCTCGCTGCCGCTGGCGGACCGGGTCCCGATCGGCGGCGTCGCACTCGGCCCGCGCGACTTCACCTGGCGCGCTACCGAGCCGGCGACGCTGGTCTGGGCTGAAGCGCTGGACGGCGGCGACTGGAAAACCAAGGTGCCGGCGCGCGACAAGCTGATGCTGCAGAAGGCGCCGTTCAGCTCGGCGGCGGTGGAAATCACGCGCACCGAACAGCGTTACATGGGCATCGCCTGGACCGAGCAGCCCAGCCTCGCATTGATGCACGAATACGATCGCACCCGCCATTGGCGGCGCAGTTTCCTGGTCAATGTCGACGATCCGCAGCAGCAGCCGCGCTTGCTGTGGGACCTGTCGACCGACGAGAAATATGCCAATCCAGGCACGCCGGTGAAACGCCAGCTGCCGAACGGCGCCTGGGTGCTGCGCCAGGATGGCGATGCGATCTTCCTCAGCGGCGCCGGCGCCTCGCCTGGCGGCGACCGCCCGTTCCTGGACAAGCTCGACCTGAAGACGCTGAAACCGGAACGCCTGTTCCGCAGCGACAAAACGTCCTACGAGCAGTTCCTCGGTTTTGCCGGACCGGATGCGCGCACCTTCCTGACCTGGCGCCAATCGGTGACCGAAGCGCCGAACGCCTTTGTCCGCACCCTCGGCGCACCGCTTGACGCCGCTGCCGGCGAAGCCGCCTTCGCTTCGACCAGCGCCGCTGTCACCCGGATCGCGGATCCGACGCCGGTGGTGCGCCAGATCAAGAAGCGCCTGGTGAAATACAAACGCGCCGACGGCCTCGATCTGTCGTTTACCCTGTACACCCCGCCCGGCTACCAGGAAGGCACGCGCGTGCCGACTATCCTGTATGCCTACCCGCTCGATTACGCCGACGCCTCGCAGGCCGGCCAGACCACCGGCTCGCAAGAGACCTTCACGCGGCTGCGCAAGTACCAGCTGTTGCTGCTGGCCGGGTACGCCATCATCGATAACGCCGCCTTCCCTATCGTCGGCGATCCGAAAAAAGCCTATGACACCTACATGGAGCAGCTGGTCGCCGACGCCACGGCCGCGGTGGGCGAAGCGGTCCGGCTGGGCGTGGCCGACCCCGACCGCATCGGCGTCACCGGCCACAGCCACGGTGCGCTGATGACCGCCAACCTGCTGGCGCACTCCGACCTGTTCCGGGCCGGCGTCGCCACCAGCGGCTCCTACAACAAGACGCTCACGCCGTTCGGATTCCAGAACGAGCAGCGTTCAGTGTGGGAAGCGCAGGATGTCTACCTGAAGGTATCGCCGTTCTTCTTCGCCGACAAGATGAAGACGCCGATCCTGATCGTGCATGGCGCGGACGACGCCAATCCGGGCACCACGCCGCTGCAGGCCAGCAAGCTCTACGAAGCGATCCGCGGCAACGGCGGCGTCACGCGGCTGGTGATGCTGCCGCATGAACCGCACTGGTACGCGGCGATGGAATCGAACGAACAGCTGGTCTATGAAATGCTGCGCTGGTTCGACCGTTATGTGAAGAACGCGCCGCCGCGGACGCCGGCTGCAGAAACTCCGGCGACGGCAAAGTAGCGATAGTGGCAAGGACGTATTTCATGAACGCCAACCTTCAGCGGTTGGCGTTTTTTTTTGCAAGAACCGAAGCCGGAGGCCGCGACAGCGCCTCCGGCCGGGCACGCCTTACAGGTTGTCGCTCAGGAAAGTCAGCGAATTGCCGTGCGCTTCCGCCGCGGCGCGCTGGTGGTAGCTGGAACGGTGCGAACAATTGAAGCCATGTTCCGCGCCCGGATAAATGTGGACCTCGACATCCTCATTGTTTTCAAAACGCTCGGCGATGCTCTGCACGGCGTCCAGCGGAATATGGCTGTCGGCGCCGCCGAAATGCATCAGCAGCGGCACCTTGATGTCGCCGGCGCGCTGCAGCTGGTTCTGGATGCCGCCGCCGTAGTATGCGATCGCCGCATCGACCAGGCCGTCGGCCGCCGTGTTGTACGCCAGCATGCCGCCGAAGCAATAGCCGATGACGGCCAGCTTGCCGTCCAGTTCAGGCCGGGCTTTCAGTGCCGCAACGGTCAGCGCGATATCCGATTGCGCCTTGGCGAAATCGGTGGCCTGCATCAGCTCGACCGCGCGTTTCCAGCCGGCGTCGTCGTAAACCAGCTCGATATGGCTGCCGCTGCGCCAGAACAGGTCCGGCACCAGCACCACGTAACCGTCGGCGGCGTATTGCTCGGCGACCGAGCGGATGTGTTCGTTGACGCCGAAAATTTCCTGCAGCAATACGATGCCGGGGCCCTTGCCGGTATGCGGGACGGCCAGGTATGCGCCGAACGTGCCGTCGGCGGCCTGGATGTCGATCCATTGGGTGGTAACGCTCATGAGTGTTCCTGTCAGTATCAAAAATAAATGTCGGGGATGTTGCAGGGAGGCCAAGCTTGCGGCCGCTGAATCCAGCGGCATCCAGCGCGAACGCCTGGATCAGGACAAGCCGGTGCCTGACAGGATGCTACCAGATGCCGGCGCTGCAGGTTTGCGCGCCCGCAAAAGCAAAAGGAATGGCGGCGGACATGGCCATGCCCGCCGTGATGGAAGAAACGCCGCTAAGCGAACCACCCCGGTATCCACAACGAAAATCCGGGCACGAAAGTCACCAGCATCAAGGTGAACAGCAGCGCAAGATAAAACGGCCAGATGGTGCGCATGATTTCTCCCATGCGGATGCCGCCGATGGTGCAGCCGATGATTTGCGCCGCGCCGATCGGCGGCGCATTCAATCCCAGCGAGCAATTGATCAGCAACATCATTCCGAACTGCACCGGCCCCATGCCGAAGTGTTCGCAGATCGGCAGGAAAATCGGCGTGCAGATCAGGATATGCGCGGCCATGTCGAGGAAGGTGCCGAACAGCAGCAAGGCCAGGTTGATCAGCAGGAAAATGATGATCGGGTTGCTGCTGACCGCCATCAGCGCGTCGCCCACTGTATCGGCCACGCTGTACAGGCTGATCAGGTAACCGAATGCGGATGAAATGCTGATCAGCATCAGGATCACGCCGGTGGTCTTGACCGATTTCACCGCCGCCTTCAGGAAATCGGCCCAGCTCAGGCTGCGGTACACCAGGGTGGTGAGGATCAGCGCATAAAACACGGCGATGGCGGCCGACTCGGTGGCCGTAAAGACGCCCGAAGTGATGCCGGCAATGATGATGACCACCACCATCAGCCCCGGCACCGCGCGCAAGATGCTGCGCAACGCTACCTGCCAGCCGAGGAAGGTGCCGGCGGGATAGCCGCGATGGACTGCCACCAGGTAGGCCACCGCAAGATTGGCCAGGGTCAGGATCAGGGCCGGCAGCAGCCCGGCCAGGATCAGGGTGGTGATCGACACGCCGCCGCCGGCGACCAGTGCATAGATGATGATGTTGTGCGAGGTCGGCATCAGCACGCCCACCAGCGACGAATGGGTGGTGACGTTGACCGCGTAGTCGGTGTCGTAATTCTCGCGCTTCATCATCGGGATCATGACCGCCCCCATGGCGGAGATGTCCGCCACCGGCGAGCCCGATACGCCGCCGAACAGGGTGCATGCCAGCACATTGGTCATGCCCAGCCCGCCGCGGATGTGGCCGACCACGCCGCGCGCGCACTGGATGATGCGGTCGGCGATGCCGCCGTACAGCATCAGCTCGCCGGCGAAGATGAAGAAGGGAATCGTGAGGAAGGAAAACACGCTCATGCCGGCCGTCATCCGCTGGAAGATCACGGCGATCGGCAGACCTTCATAAAAGATGGTGGCGATGGCCGACAAGCCGATCGAAAACGAAATCGGCACGCCGATCAGCAGCAGCACCAGGAAACTGAGCGACAGTAGAGTCAATGCCATGATGGGACAACCCTTGTACGCTGCAGCAACGCGATGATGTGTTCAATCGAGAACAGGACGATCAGGCTGCCGGACAGCATCAGCGGCCAATAGGTCAAACCCTGTGAAACGCCGAGGTTGGGGATCATGTAGTCGATGATCTGGCGGCCCAGGATCCAGCCGTTCCAGATCATCAGGACCGCAAACAGGATGACCAGCAGGTGGATGAAGATCTTCAGCGGCACCCTTACTTTCGGCGGCAGCGCGCCGGTCAGCAGTTCGACGCCCATGTGGCGGTCGTCGCGCACGCAGACGGCGACGCCGATGTTGGTGACGTACAGCACCATGAGCAAGGCCAGCGCCTCGGTCCAGGACGGGCTGTTGTTGAGCACATAGCGGCCGAAAATCTGGCCGAATACGGCAACCGCGATCAGCACCAGGCCGGCCACCGCCAGCCGCATGCACATCAGCGACAGCCAGGCGTTGCAGCGGGTGAGAAACGTGAACGGCGGCAGCAAGGCGACGGGCAGCTTGTCGTCAATCGCGTCGCCGGTTTTATTGACATGTGTCATGACCGGTTCCTTGATGGAGAGAGAAGGCGCGACCTTACTTGGTGTCCTGGATGCGCTTGAGCATGTCTTTCATGCCAGGCGTGGTGACGAATTTCGCATAGACCGGCGCCATGCTGGATTGAAATTCCGCCTTGTTCGCTGCCGTGATGTGGACCCCGGCCTTTTCGACAATGGCGCGCGAGGAAATTTCTTTCTCGTCCCACAGCTTGCGCATGTAAGGCACCGACGCCTTGGCCGTCTGGCGGATCATTTTCTGGTCGTCGGCCGACAGCTTGTCGAAGATCACTTTCGACATCAGCAGGATTTCCGGCGTCATGTCGTGCTCGTCCAGCAGCACGTACGGCGCGATCTCGAAATGATGCGCGGTCTGGTAGGTAGGCCAGTTGTTTTCCGCGCCGTCGACGATGCCGCTCTTGATCCCGGTGTAAACCTCGGAAGTCGCCATCGGCGTCGCGTTGGCGTGCAGCGCCTGCAGCATCGCCACCGACAGCTCGGACTGCGGAACGCGGATTTTCATGCCCTTCAGGTCCGCCAGGTTCTTGATCTGCTTTTTTGTATAGAAGAAACGCGCGCCTGAATCGTAGAACGCCAGGCCGACCAGGCCATGCGATTCGCAGGAGCGCAGGATTTCGTCGCCGATCGGCCCGTCCAGCACATGCCGCATGTGTTCCTTGTCGCGGAACACGAACGGCAGAGAAGGCAGCATCGTTTCCGGGCAAATGGCGTTGAGCACGCTGGCGTGGGTGCGGGTGAATTCAATCGCTCCCAGCTTTACCTGTTCCACCGTATCAGGCTCGCTGCCCAGCTGGCTGTTGGGATAGACCTTGATGCCGTATTTGCCCTGGCTGCGCTGCTTCATCAGGTCGGACATGTAGTTGACGGCGGCGACCGTCGGGTAGTCGGCCGGCTGCACATCCGCATCGCGGAACTCCCTGGCGAAAGCGGATGGCGCGCACAGCGTCAGCGACGCTGCGCCGGCCATGCAAAGCATGGATAGGCATTTCTTCATTTTTCTGTCTCCTGGTTTTTATTTATTTACAAAAAAGCGTTGCCTGGTTTCGCCGCCGCCCGGGTCTGGAATTCGGTCTCCGGCAGTCCGGTCACCCCGGGCCGCAACGCGATGACTGCTCCGGCCCATTCATCGTCCGCGGCCTGGCCGGCGCTGATCGACGTCACCAGCAAGGTATCCAGCCCGGCGCCGCCGAATGCGCACATCGCAGGTTTTGCCATCGGCAAATCGATGCGCCGGTCCAGCTTGCCTTCGGGCGTAAAGCGCAGGATGCAGCCGCCGTCGTTGCCGCAGGTCCAGTAACAGCCGTCGACATCGACCGCGGCGCCGTCCGGCCTGCCGGGATGCTGGTTCATGTCGGCGAAAATCCGTTGCGCGCTGGGTACGCCGTCGTCAATGTCGTAGTCGTAGGCCCAAATCAGCTGGCGCGACACATGCGAATCCGAGAGATACATGGTGCGGCCGTCGGGCGACCAGGCCAGGCCGTTCTGGACTATCAGCTTGGAGACCATCGGCAGCGACAGGCCCTGCGGCGTATAGCGGTACAGGTGGCCGTCGGCGCGCGCCGCGGCCATGTCGAGGAACATGGTGCCGCTCCAGAAACGGCCCTGGCGGTCGCAGCGGCCGTCGTTGAAGCGCATGCCTTCGCGCAGGCCGGCCGGGCTCGCCAGTTTTTCTGCCGCGGCGGCTTGCGCCTCGTCCAGGCGCAGGCTGAAAATCCCGGTTTCCATTCCGGCCACCAGGCCGCCGTCGTCTTTCAGCGCGATGCAGCCGACCATTTCCGGCAGCGTCCAGCTGCGCGCCGAACCTGATGCGGCATGCCAGCGCCAGACCGTCCTGGCAGGAATATCGACCCAGTACCAGGCGCCCTCTTTTTGGCTCCACAGCGGGCTTTCGCCGACGGCGCAGCGCAGGCCGCCGAGACGGTCGATATTGATCGTCGTTTTATCGGTATTCACCTTGTCTCCTGTTTTTGGCAGAACCGGCGCAGGTCTTGGCCTGCTTGCGAAAATTCTTTGTTATCAGTCATCCTACAACTTGATTCGCAGTATAAGCAGCAAAAAATATTTTAGCAATCAGATTTATTTCCGCCTATTGTATGCATACGGAAGCAGTCCGGGAACGAAGATTTGTCGTTCGCGCCTTGTTGTATGACGACTGACAATAAATCAACTGATTGCGGTAAGGCGTAGGGCGCCAATAGCGCAGCGTATTGCGCCGTATGTTTGATTGGGATAATGCAGCATTCTCTTATACATCTCATGCGGCGTAATACACGCGCCCTACACTGTGCGCCTTACCGCATTGAAGAGAGGTTATTCCGGGTACAGGCAGCTCCTGCACCCGGTCCGCAAGACGCCAGGTCAGGCACCAACCTTGTAGCGCGCCGCCGGCTTGACATGCGACAGGTTGGGCTTGAGCGCCTGGCGCGCAGCTTCGAAACGGTCCCAGTCGGCCAGGTCCGGCAGCGACGGCACGGTCGCCAGCTCGCCTTGGTCCAGCCCGGCGAGGGCAGCATCGACCAGGTCTGCCGCATCCATCACGATTTCTTGCGGCAGGTGCTGCACCGGCAGGCCGGCGCGATCCCAGAATGGCGTGCGGATGGCGCCCGGCAGCACGGCCTGCACGCGCACGCCTTTGGCCCCAAGTTCATGATGCAGCGACTGGGTCAGCGCCAGCACATAGGCTTTGGTGCCGCCGTAAGTGCCGTTCAGCGTTTCCGGCGATACCGCCACCATGGAAGAAATATTGACGATGGTGCCATTCCCGCGCGCCACCATCGCCGGCGCCACGGCGCGCGTCAGGCGGGTCAGCGCATGCACGTTAAGCACGATTAGGTCGTCCAGTTCCTCCGGCGTGGAATCGATCAGGCTCTTGGTCGCGCCAAGGCCCGCATTGTTGACCAACATGGTAATGCTCGCATCATCGGCCAAGCGCCGCTCGATGGCCCGCAGGTCGGCCGTGACGCTGAGGTCGGCCTTGATGACGTCGACCTTGCGGCCGGTACTGCCAGACAGCTGGCTTGCCAGTTGATCCAGCTTTTCCTGGTTGCGGGCGACCAGGATCAGGTCGTAGCCGCGGCGCGCCAGGCGGTCGGCGTAGATGGCGCCGATGCCGGTCGAGGCGCCGGTGATGAGGGCTGTGCCTTGGGCAGCACGGGTAGTTTGGGTAGACATTTTGTATCCTTGGAAAGTGATGCCGGACTGCCGGTCCAGCTGGTTTTAAAGATTGACAAGCTCAGTGTAGGAGTTCAATCTATGTCCCAAGTGACGTATTTACCTCGAATTGGGTCAACATGAAAAAAACCATCGCTTTTGTCGTTTTCGACGGCTTCCAGCTGGTCGACATGGCCGCCGTCGCCGTCTTCGAGCTGGCCAACGATTGTCCCGGCGGGCCGTTTTACGATCTGATGCTGCTGTCCGAACATGGCGGCCCGGTGCGCAGTTCGTCCGGGGTCAAGGTCGACAGCATTGCGTTCGACGCGCACACCTACGACACGGTGATGGTCACCGGCTCCATGTCGCCGGTGGTGTCGTCGCCCCGCTTCATCGATTTCCTGCGCCAGTCCTGCGCCGCTTCGCGCCGCACCGCCAGCATCTGCACCGGCGCCTTCCTGCTGGCCGAGGCCGAGCTGCTGAACGGCCGCCGCGTCACCACGCACTGGGCGCAGGCGCGCGAACTGCAGCACCTGTATCCCAAGACGCGGGTGGAAGAGGACCGCATTTTCATCAATGACGGCAACATCTGGACTTCGGCCGGCATGACCGCCTGCATCGATTTGAGCCTGGCGCTGGTGGAGCAGGACCTGGGGACGGCCAACGCCCGCCTGATCGCCAGGATGATGGTGGTCTACCACCGCCGCAGCGGCGGCCAGTCGCAGTTTTCAGCGCTGCTGGAAATGGAAGCGAAGTCGGACCGGATCCAGAGCGCGCTCAGCTACGCCAAGCGCAACCTGGCAAAGGAATTGTCGGTAGATGAACTGGCCGACGCCGCCCACCTGAGCCGGCGCCAGTTCAGCCGGGCGTTCCGCAACGAGACCGGGAAATCGCCCGCCAAAGCGGTGGAAGCGTTAAGGGTCGAAGCGGCGCGCGCCATGCTGGAGGACAGCAGCCACTCGATCGACGTGGTGGCGAGGGAAACCGGATTTTCGGATACCGAACGCATGCGGCGCGCTTTCCTGCGCACGGTCGGGCAACCGCCGCAAGCCGTCAAACGCGCTTCGCGTTTAGGGAAAATGTAAAGTTGGCGTGCGGGCGGATCAGGGGATGTCCAATATGATGAAATGTCCAATAAAAATGGACAAATTAATATATTGGACAAAATCAGCTCTTCCCTGAGAAATCAAACGGCAATGGCAGGCTTATCGCCTCAGGGTCTTATCTTGCCGGATCGCCTCATAGGCATCCATGCGTCCGATTGTTCGTTCGATCAAGCAATACTCCCTGGCGTTTTCCCGTTCCAGCGGCACAGTCTTGCTGTCAGCCTGGATCGAGCAATCCAGCAGGATGTTTTTCTTCCAAGCCACAAAATCATCGGTAAGCTGCTGCCTCTCGGCGCCGCTCAACAGCTGCGATGTCGATTGATGCAGTTCTGCGGCTGCCTTGCTTTGCAGGGTCAGCTCTTCGCCCAGGCACGCTGATTTCGATTCCTCGCTGGCATTGGCAGCGGCGTAGCAAGCTTTGAAAATGTTTGAAAAATCGTGGCTGCCGGTGGCCGCGCCTGCAGCAAACGGAACAAAAAGCATGGCGGCAGCAAGGTAGGGAAAATAGCGTTTCATGGCATCGCCCTTGGTGGGGATTCAACGGATGGAAGTAATGCTGCTCTGCCATAAGCATGCCATGAGCCGGGGTTCCGTGCACTACCGTCGGCTACAGTCCGCCGGCGCCCGGATCCGGCAATGCCGTCCGCATTTCCGGCGCCGCGCCGCGGCTGTCTGCCAACACCCTGGTTTGCCGGGTCTCGCCGCAGCGCAGTTCGACCGTGTTGCCGGTAATCTTTTCCAACTGCAGGTCGCCATCGAAAACCTGGGTTTCGGCCACCGTGACGGTGCCGCGCAACGCATTGTTCAGCACGGCGAACCCGCCTTGCCGGTAGCCGCCCGCGGCCACGCTCATGAGCCGCCAGGAGTCCAGGCGCTCGGCAGAACAATCGGCAGCGGCTTTGGCAACCGTTGCGGCTGGCGTCGCCGCAACGGCGCGATCGGTTGGGCTGGCAGCGCTGCCGCCGGGGGAACGCAGCACTACAGCCGGCCTGGGCAGCAAGTCCGGCGCGCTCAAGTACGCCAGCAGCGCAATAAATGCGATGCCGGCCAATCCTATGCCCAGCGCAAATTTTTTCTCATTCATTACCGCACCTTGCTGTGGGCCGGGGCGATCGTGCTGTCGACCGCCCCGGCCCGGTCACGAACTTACCAGCGCAATACCGGCGGCCTGGTCAAACCCTGATGGCCTTCGGTGTAGCCGACCATCGACTGCATGAAATTGCTGTCGCCGCCCAGGCCGATCTTCAGGTCATACCAGCCGCCGGTGGTATTCAATTGCAGCGTGGCGGTCTGTTTCGCCGCTACCGTGACAGTCTGGCTGACCAGGCTGCCGGAGGTGATGCGGTCCAGCACCGTGAACACCGCGGTATTGGTGGTCGCGCTATTGTCGAACAGGATGCTGACCGCCTGCCCGACGCCGTTGTTGGTCAGCTTCACCTGCGGTTCCGGCTGCCCCTGCCACGCGGTGGCGCTGAGATAGCCTTTGAAGCGCCGGTAGAACTGGTTGGGGCCGATCATCTCCAGGTCGTAATAACCGCCGCCGTAGCTGATCACGTGCCAATAGTCGCTGGAGGCAGCGTTGGCGGCCATGGTGTACATCCACGGATTGTCGCTGCGATAGTTGTCGACGTTGATTTGCAGCGGCGCCGGCTTGCTGCCGCCGTTGCTCCAGTTGGTCCACACTTGCTGGCCGGCGAAATCCTGCGTCAGCCAGCCGTTGAGCTGGTAGGGCTGCACGCGCAGCGGTTTTTGCCCGGTCTCGTAGGCTGGCATGACGGTGTTGGGCGCCGGCGGAACCGGTTTTGGCAGGCTCTTCTGGGCGTTGGCTTGCGCCGCCAGCGCCACTGTGTCCTGCAACACCGGGAATGCCGCATTGCTGACGGAGAAGTCGAAGCAAGAGGTCAGGTCGCCGCAGATGTCGCGCCGCCACTGGCTGATGTTGGGGCAAGTGACGCCGGTCCATTTTTCCAGGAATTGGATGGTCGAGGTGTGGTCGAACACTTCGCTGGCGACCCAGCCGCCGCGGCTCCACGGAGAACAGACGATGGTCGGCACCCGCGAGCCGAGGCCGATCGGCACGCCGCTGACGAATTCGTTGGCGGTGCCTGGCGGCGGCGTCGGCGTGGTGACGTGGTCATAGAAACCGCCGTTCTCGTCGTAGGTATAGATGAATACGGTCTTGGCCCACACCGCCGGATTCGACGCCAGCGCCTGCAGGTACTGGTTGACGTAATCGACGCCGACATTCGGCGAGCCGCTGGGGTGCTCGGACTTGGCCGCCGGCGCCACGATCCAGGACACCGCAGGCAAGGTGTCTTGCATCACATCGTTCTGGAAATCGGCCAGCACCCGGGTCTGCACGCCGTTGATGTACAGGGGCGAATTGGCCGGCAGGTTCTGGAACTGCTTGAACCAGGCCAGGGCGTTGTCGTCGTAATTGTCGACTTCCTGGTAAGTGCGCCAGGAGATGCCGGCGGCCTGCAGCGCTTCAGGATAGGTTTGCCAGGTCAGCGAGCCGTAGGTAAAGCCGTTGGTGGTGGCCGGCCCGCCGTGCAAGCCTTGCGGGTCGATGGTGCCGCTCATCAGGTACAGGCGGTTCGGATTGGTGGAGGTCCGCGCCGAGCAGAAATAGTTGTCGCACAGGGTGAAGGCATCCGCCAGCGCATAGTGGTAAGGGATGTCGTTGCGCGTCATGTAGGTGATCGCATTCATCCCCTTGTTCGGGATCCATTTGTCGCTGCGGCCTTTGTTCCAGGCGGCGGTGCCGCTGGCCAGGTCGTGCGGCACATCCGACAGCCACTGCGCCGAGCTGGTGCTGGAATTCAGGCGCCATGGCGTGTACAGGCTGCCAACGCTGTCGGCCTGGGTGAAGACGTTGCGGCTGGTGGCCTGGACCGTCGCAGCGTGATCGTCGTTGAAACCGCGCGCGCCTTTGATGGTGCCGAAATAATGATCGAACGAACGGTTTTCCTGGCACAGGATCACGACATGGGCAACCGAGCCCAGCGTGCCGCTCGCCGCGGGCGCCGCCAGCGCTTGCTGCACGGCCGGAGGCAACATGGTTGCACCCATCGCTGCCACGGAATCTTTGAGGAATTTCCTACGACTTGAGTGCGCCATGTTGTTTCCATAAAGTAAGAATGGCCCGACTCTATACATGAAATATTACGCAACGGTGACGCCCGGATTACGTCTCGGTGACAGATGGCGCAGCAGCCGGAGCGCTGTCTGTCGGCGAAAAGATCCTGCTATGCTTTGCCCGTATCCGACAACCCTGGAAGCAGCACATGGCAAGCAACATAGAAATAAAAGCGCGCATCGACATCACAGCGGATCTGGTCGCCAGGGTGGCGGCGATGGCAGATGAAGGCCCGGTTGAAATCACCCAGGACGACACCTTCTTCAACTGCGCCAACGGCAGGCTCAAGCTGCGCGCCTTCGGCGACGGCAGCGGCCAGCTGATTTTCTACCGCCGCTCCAACCAGCAAGGACCAAAGGAATCGTATTACCTGATCTCGGCTACCGCCGAACCGGAACTGCTGCGCGCGGTATTGTCCGAGGCGCACGGGCAAGCCGGCCGGGTCGAGAAGCAGCGCACGCTGTACCTTGCCGGCCGTACCCGCATCCACCTTGACCGCGTCAAAGGCCTAGGGGAATTCCTGGAACTTGAAGTGGTGCTCGGCGCCAGCGAGGCGACGCAGGCGGGAGTGGACGAAGCGCACGCCTTGATGGCAAGGATCGGCGTCCAGCCCGGGCAGCTGGTCGAGGGCGCCTACGTCGACCTGCAGGCGGCTAGCCGCCTTTGAGCGCCTGCAGCGACCTGATCCTGGCCATCGCTTGGTGATCGGATGTCGCAGCGTCGATCATCGCCGCCACATCGGCTTTCAAGGCGGTGCGTGAACCTGCTTCCAGGTAGATCATGTGGCCGGACGGGTAAAATTTCGCGCTCAGGTTCTTGCGCACGGCCGCGTCGGCCAGCGGCATTTTCTGCAGGTCCATCACGGTCTGGTAGAACGGCGTGACGAAATCGTAGTAGCCGTTTGCGGACAGCACTTTCAAGTCGACGTTCAAGCTCATGGTCGCGGCCAGGTCGCCGGCGGTGTACAGGATGATGTCGCCCTTGGCGTCGATGCCCTTCTGGGCGCCGGTCGGATCGGTGTGGCTGAAATCCCAGTTCTGGAACGCTTTGTCGTTCAAGTCGGTGAAGGCGGAATTCGAAGTGAACTTCAAGCCATCGTTCAGGTAGTTGTTCCACATCGCCGTATACACGCCGGCCACCGCCGTCATGCTGGGATCGTTGCCTCCCGCGTTGGGCGAGATGTCAGCGGCGATGCCGGTGTCGATGCCGGTCACGCGGCCATCGTAGGCGCCCAGCGCCAGTCCCTGGCTTTGCAGCAGGCTGATCAGGAACAGCGTCCTGCCGTGGCTGTCGCCGGCGGTGATGTCCAGTCCCCAGGCGGTCAGGGTGGTCGGGTCGATGCCGGTGAAATCGCTCAGTTTCTGCAGCGTGGCCGGATCGGCCTTGGGAAATTTTTCCAGCGCCGTGGTGTAGTCGTTGCGCGCAAACAGCGCGGCGCTCGCCATCAGCGACGGCAAGTCCGCCGGCGCCGGCGTCACGCTGGTTTTCCTGTGATACCAGGCATCCGCCACCGCGGTCGGCAGCGCGCCTACCGGATTGCCGGCTTGCGCATAATCGAGGATCGACGATTGCAGGGTGATGCCGTTCAGGTCCACGCCGTCTTCGTGCAGCAGGTACGACAGCACCGCGCTGCGCGGCGTGCCATACGATTCGCCGAACAGGAATTTGGGCGAATTCCAGCGGTCGTTGGCGGTCAGGTAGCGCTTGATGAATTGCCTGATCGACCGGGCGTCCTGGTCGACGCCCCAGAAATCCTTGTTCTTGAACGGCGCGATGGCGGCGGAATAACCGGTGCCGACCGGATTGATGAATACCAGGTCGCTCTTGTCGAGCAGGCTGTCGGGATTCTCTTCCAGGGTATAAGGAGGCGGTGGCGTGAAGCCCGGCATCGAGGTCTTGATGCGCTTGGGCGCAAACGAACCCAGCAGCACGAACACCGACGACGAGCCCGGCCCGCCGTTATAGAAGAACGTGACCGGGCGCGCATTCAGGTCCTGGCCGTCGACGGTAAACGCGACGTAGAAGATTTTTGCAGCCGGCTGCGAAGTATCGGCGTCGACCGCCACCAGGTGGCCGGCGGTGGCGGTGTATTGATAGGCGCGCTGGCCTATCGTGGTGGCGTGATGGGTGACCGCCGCATTCTCGGACGCCTCGGCCACTGAATCGCTCGGCCCCGTGCCGTAGGCGGTCGGGTCGAAACAAGGCTGGTCGCCGGCTGGGTCCGCTGCGCGGGCCGATGCATGGTTGCTGCTCATGATCTCTCCTTGGTCGAAGTTGCGGCCCGCCGGGCGCCGCTGCTACAGCACGCTTGCCAGTTTCTTGCCGTCCGGGCTGCCCAGTCCGGTGCAGGCGTCCCAGCCAGGGGCCGCGGCAAAGTAGCCGTTGTTGCCCTGCGTGACGTCGTGGAAGGCAGCCTGCTGCTGGTACAGCTTCGGATTGACGAAACCGACCGCGCTGCCCTTCGCCGTGTTGATACGGGCCAGCAATGCCGCCCACAGCGGCGCCACCGCGCTGGTGCCGCCCACTACCGCGTCGGCGCCGTCGATATACACCTGGTAGCCGGTGACCGGATCGGCGTTGCCGGCCACATCCGGCACGCCGCGCTTCGCCAGCGGCTGATGCTTGCCGTCGCTGCCGGTAAGCACCAGGCTCTTTTGCCAGGCCGGCAGCGCAAACACCGTGCTGACGCCGCCACCGCCGGCGCCGCCCTGCGTGCCGCCGTTCCACACCACCTCGCTCTCGATCGCCTGCCCGGCCGCCTGCAGGCGGGTGCCGCCGCAAGCCAGCACGTATGGGCTGGACGCAGGAAAATCGACATGGTTGCCGCCGGCCACGCCGTCGCTCGAACCGCTGTCGCCGGAGGCGACGCACACCGTTACTCCCATCGCGGCCGCCGCCTGCAGCGCTGCATTGAACGATTGCATGGCTTGCTGCGTCCAGCGCGGTTCGGCGCTGCCCCAGCTGATCGAGACGACGGACGGCCGGTTGACGTTGTCATGCACGGCGCTGTTGAGCGCGTTGAGGAAACCGGCATCCGTATTGGTCGAAAAATACACCACGATATGCGCTTCGGGCGCCAGCGCGCCGGCAATCTGGATATCCAGCACCACCTCGCCGTCGGCGCCGTTGGCATCGCCGCTAGGCTGGTTGCCGGGGCCGTTCACCGTGACCGCGCTGATCTTCGGCAGCGCGATGCCCAGTTTGGAAAAATAAGCTTGCTGGTCGGCGTCGCGGTAACCGCCGCCCAGTTCGATGATGGCGATGCACTGGCCGGCGCCGAGGTTGTCGGGAAAGTCGTACAGGGATGCAAACTGGGTCGGCAGGAAGGAGGCGGTGGCGGTATTGTGCGGCGCGAAGCGGAACGGCGGCTGCAGGCGGAACAGCGGGCGCGCTTGCGGGCGGTTGTCGAGGCCGACCACCGCCGTCACGATATCCTGCAGCTCGGCCGGGATGTGGACCGCGCCGGTGCGGCCCCGATAGCTGCCAAGATGCGATTCGTAACGCTGCAGGTCGACGTCGAATACCTGGTTGAACTGCGCCACGCTGCCGCTCAGCGTGACGGTGCTGCAAGCAGGATCTTCGCGCACCACCTGCAATCCATGGTCGCGCGCAAATGCGGTCACCTTGGCGATATCTTGCGGCGAGGCGGAAAACTTCTGGGCGAATTCTTCGCGCGAGAGATGCGCCGCAACCGCCGCGCCCGCGCATTGTCTGTCGACGATGTCGCACAACTCCTGGTCCGCGCTGCGGCGCATGACGACAGTCACTTCGAGCTGCTCGGCGGGGGCAGCGCGGCCGACGCTCTTGGCGCCGGAAGGGAGACTGCGTTCGCTGCCTGGGAGGGGGATTTTTGCCATGACTGTCAAACTCCGTTTCTGAAACAGATACAGTGAAGACGTGCAGAAAAACATTGCTGCCGTCTTCTTGCCGATGGCAGCCTCACGCCGGATTCAAGTCTGACCGGAGCATGGGATGACAGTTCCTTTCCGCTTAGAAATATTCTACAGCGAATCCCTGTTTGCCATGCCGCGGCGGCCAATCCGTTACTAGTTGCGCAGTTTCCGCAAGTCCGGATGCAACAGCATCAGCATGGCAAACAGCGACAGCAGCATGCCGCTGTAAATGAAAAGCTGGGACGGTGTCACGTACAGGATCAGGTAACCGGCAATCAGCGCCGACAGCGGCGCAATCGTGATCAGGATCAGCATCAGGATGCTGAGCACCCGGCCGTGGAGTTCGGTCGGAATCCGGCGCTGGATCCAGGTGAACAATCCGACCTGCACGTAGCCGGCGCCGACGCCGACCGCAAGCATCAGCGCCAGGCCGGCCTCAAGGACATGGGTGAATCCCATGCCGAGCACGGCCATGCCCGCCAGGCCGTCGATCAGGCAGACCGCGACGCCGAGATTGGCCACTTTCCTGGCGCGCAAGCCGGAGCACACGATGCCGACCAATTGGCCCAGGCCGTTGGCGGCGATCAGTATGCCGAACGCCGAAGCGCCGCCGCCCAGCTGGCGGTCCACCCACAGCGGCAGCCCTACCTGCACCGGGCCGGCCAGCAGCAACGTGACCACGGCCCAGTAACTGATCAGCGTCCTCAGCACGCGGTCGGACCACAGCCATTTTGCAGCGGGAACAATGGTGGCAAGCAGCGGCACATGATGACTCTGCGCCGGCTGCGGACGCGGCTGCAGACGCGGCACGGTGACCGTGGCAAGCAGGAAACAGCAAGCATTCAGCAAGAAAACCAGTCCCAGCCCATCCGCCGACGCCGCCAGCAGCCCGGCCAGGAGCGGCCCGCCCAGCATCGACACCTGGGTGACGCCCATGAGCATGGCGTTCGCCGGCTGCAGCTGGCGCGGGTCGATCAGCCTGGGCAGCATGGCGACCCGCGCCGGAATCGCAAAAGCGCCCGCCAGTCCCATGCCGCAGGCAAACAGGTAGACCATCCACAGCGCCAGCAAGTCATGCAGCAGCATCGCGCCGACTGCCGTCAGCAGGACGGTGCCTCCGGCCAGCGCGCATACCAGCACGGTGCGCGGCGAATGCCGGTCCACCACCACGCCGGCGAGCACCAGGAACAGGATTTTCGGCACCGCCACCACCGCCAGCACCGTACCCAGCGCCAGGCTGTCGTTGCTCAGCTTCAGCACCAGCCAGGGCAACGCCACCGTGGTCAGCTGCTCGCCCAGGAAGGCGGCGAATGACCCCACCATCAGCAGCAGGAAACCACGATGCAGCAATACCGGCGGCAGCCCCGCCCGGTCGGCAGGAACCGCGTTTTCTGCTGCGAGTTCTTCGGTCATTTCGGTCATGGCGGGAGCTTGTGCTTTCGAGCAGTCTGGCGTGGCGTAGGAAGGCAAGACGGGATCCCTGCATTACCGATGCAAATGCCATCATAGTTGGTAAAAATGCAATCAAAAGACTGGGTGCGCATTAGTCTACTGTGATTTTCCGCAATGCAACAGCCTGTGAAAAGTGACAGTTTCGGCGTTTTTTACTTTCTGTACAGTAACAATGTTACTTCGTTTTTTACTTGCAACATCGTCATCACTTTTGCCTCGTAACCTATGCGATGCGGCGGCTGGCTGCCTTCCCGGCCGTCGCTGCCAAAGCCTGGTTACGGCAACTGGTGTCCGCCTCAAACTTGTTTCCAAGCCAAGAGAATTCCATGCGCACGCTCCCCCTACAGCAGCTTTGTCCATGCTCTCTCGCCACTGAGGCAACCGCCTCCAGCAGCATCCCTTAAGCCCCTGCTCCAACCCGAGAATCGACGCCGGCGATCCACATGCCGTGGCAGGCGGCGGCCCGGGAGAAGCAGAACGCTTCCTCAATTTCCGATTGTTGTCAAAACACTGCCTAGAGGTTTTTATGTCGAATCCGGTTGAAACACCTGCGGCGCCAGGCGCGCTGTCCAACGACGGACCAGCGTCGGTCCACCCACTTTCTTCCGTGCAGCAAGTGGTGTGGCTGGACCAGATGCTGAATCCAGACATCCCCTATTACAACATCGGACTGGCAGTGCAAATCGACGCAGCCGTCGATCCGCTCGTGCTGCAGCAAGCCATCCGCTATTTCGCGGTGGAAAATGACGCCGCCAGGCTGGTGCTGGTCAAAGCCGGCGGCATGGCGCAGCAGCAGGTGTTGCCGTCGGTGGATTTTGTGTTGCCGGTACTGGATTTTTCCGGCGAAGCCGACGGCGACCTGCATGCCCGGCAGCGCATGGAACAGGTGTTCAAGCAGCCGTTCGACCTGTATGGCGGGCTGCTCTGGAAAATGGAACTGATACGCGTGAGTCCGTCGCGCTATTACTGGCTGCTGTGCTACCACCACCTGGTCGCCGACGGCATCAGCACGTCGCAGAGCTTCACCAGCATCGCCAGCGCCTACAACCGGCTGCTCGGACTGGACGTGACATTGGCCGAAGCCGCACCCTCCTACCTGGATTTCATCGCCAAGGACCGGGACTATTTTTCTTCCGCCCGGTTTGCGCTCGACAAGGAATTCTGGCGCCAGCGTTTCACGCAGCTGCCTGCGCGGCTGGTCGCAGGCGATAGCGCGCTCGCGGCCAGACAGCTGGCTCCCAGCGCGCAGCGCTACTGGTCTATCGACCGTCCGCGCTTCGACAAGATGACCGCGTTTGCAGCGGCCCACGGGTTTTCCGCGCCGGATTTCATGCTGGCCTTGACCAGCGTGTATTTCGCGCGCGCCAACGACCTCGACGAAGTTGTCATCGGCGTGCCCATCCATAACCGCGGCAACGCGCGCGAAAAAAGCACCTTCGGCATGTTCTCGTCGATCATTCCGGTGGCGATCGCGCTGGACCGGCAGCAGCCGTTCAGCCAAGCGATGGCAGCCGTTGCAAAGGAATTGCGCCGCTGCTACCGCCATCAGCGTTGCCCCATCGTCGAGATCAACCGCGCCCACAATGTGGTGCAGAACGGTTATCGCCAGCTGTTCGACGTCTCGCTTTCCTATGAAGTCTTCAATACCGATTTCCCCATGGGCGACGGGCTGGCCAGCGGCGTCAAGCTGGACCATGGATTCGAGCAGACGCCGCTGGCGCTGTCGGTCCGGGATTTCCACCAGGGCCAGGACGTGCTGGTTGTGTTCGATTACAACACGCGTCATTTCACGCAGGATGAAATCGTCCGGATACAAAGCCGCATGGCCTTGCTGATGGACGCCGTCATCGACGGCGCGGATTGTGCGATAGCCCGGCTGCCGTTGCTCGACGCCGGGGAACGCCATCAGGTCGTGACGGCCTGGAACGCCACGCAGGCGAGTTATCCATCATCCCTGCTGCCGCAGCTGTTCGAGGCACAGGCAGAAAAAACGCCGCAGGCGGCGGCCGTTGTACAAGGCGCCGAACAGCTGAGCTACGCCGAACTCAACCGCCAGGCCAACCGGCTGGCGCATTACCTGCGCGAACTGGGCGTGCAGCCGGACGACCGGGTGGCGGTCTGCGTCGAGCGCGGCGTATCGATGGTGGCCGGTTTGCTGGGCGTGCTGAAAGCAGGCGCGGCCTACGTGCCGCTGGATCCGGCTTACCCGGCGGACCGGCTGGCGCACATGCTGCACGACAGCGCGCCGCGGGCAGTGCTGACGCAGGCCGGGATCGAAGGCGGCTGGCAGCAGGTCCTGGCAGCGCTTCCATCAGGCTTGCCGGTGCTCGACCTGCAAGCCCCGGCCTGGAGCGCCTATCCAGATCACAACCCGGACAGCAGCCGGCTCGCGCCATCTCACCTGGCTTACGTGATCTATACCTCGGGTTCGACCGGCACGCCGAAAGGGGTGATGATCGAACACCGCAACCTGAGCAACCTGGCGCATTGGCATAACGCTGCATTCGAGCTGCAGGCGGGCCAGCGGACCTCGTGCGTGGCGCGGCTGGGATTCGACGCCGCGGCCTGGGAAATCTGGCCAAGCCTGTGCGTCGGCGCAACCCTGTTGCTGCCGGTGCGGGACGACGACGCGGCGACGGTGCTGGCATGGTGGAGCGAACAAACGCTGGATGTGAGTTTCCTGCCGACGCCGATGGCCGAACACGCCCTGCGCAACGGCATCGGCAATCCGCACCTGCGCCACCTGCTGACCGGCGGCGACCGCTTGCGGCACGCTCCGCAGGCAGGATTGCCGTTCTCCCTGGTCAACAACTATGGCCCGACCGAGGCGACGGTGGTCGCCACATCCGGCCGGCTGGCAGCAGCCGGCGAGGTCTTGCATATCGGCCGCCCGATTGCCAACGCCCAGGTCTACCTGCTGGATGCCGAGGGTGAGCCGGTGCCGGTCGGCGTGGCAGGCGAGCTGCACATCGGCGGCGCCGGCGTGGCGCGCGGTTACCTGAACCAGCCGCAGCTGACCGAACAGCGCTTTGTTCCCGATCCCTTCTCGCAGCTGCCTGGCGCACGCCTGTACAAGACCGGCGACCTGGCGCGCTGGCAGGCTGACGGCAACCTGGTTTACCTGGGCCGCAACGACTTCCAGGTCAAGATCCGCGGCTTCCGCATCGAGCTGGGCGAAATCGAAACCCAGCTTGCATCCCATCCGGCCATCCGCGAAGCGGTGGTCATCGTGCGCGAAGACACGCCCGGCGACCAGCGCCTGGTGGCCTACATCGTGACCGGCGAGGACATCGATGCCGCAGCCCTGCGCACGCATCTTGGCCTCAGCCTGCCGGACTACATGGTGCCGGCGGCTTACGTCACGCTGCCAGCGCTGCCATTGACGCCAAACGGCAAGCTGGACCGCAAGAACCTGCCCGCTCCCGATGGCGATGCTTACGCCTTCAATGGCTATGCCGCGCCAGAGGGGGCAACCGAAACCGTCCTGGCAGCGATCTGGACGGAGCTGCTGCAGATAGAACGCATCGGCCGCCATGACAATTTCTTCTCGCTCGGCGGGCATTCGCTGCTGGCCGTGACCCTGGTGGAAAGGATGCGCCAGCAAGGTTTGCAGGCAGAGGTGCGCGCGCTGTTCGCCGCGCCGACCCTGGCCGGGCTGGCCGCCGCAATCGGCGCGGAAAGCCGCCTGGTAACGGTGCCTCCCAGCCTGATTCCTGCCGGCTGCGAATGCATCACGCCGGCGATGCTGCCGATGGTGGCATTGACCGATGCAGAAATTGCCCATGTGGTCGACAAGGTTCCCGGCGGCGCCGCCAATGTGCAGGATATCTACCCGCTGGCGCCGCTGCAGGAAGGCATCCTGTTCCACCACATGATGGCAAAGGAAGGCGATCCCTACCTGCTGGTCGGCATGACCGGCTTCGACACACGGGAACGGCTTGCGTCCTACCTGGCGGCATTGCAAGGCGTGATACAGCGCCACGACGTGTTGCGCACCGCCATCGTCTGGGAAGGCGTGCCGGAACCGCTGCAGGTGGTCTGGCGCTCGGCGCCGCTGGTGCAGGAAGAACTGATGCTGGATCCGGCCAACGGCGATATCGCCGGCCAGCTGCGCGCCCGTTTCGATCCGCGCCATACCCGCCTCGACCTGTCGCAGGCGCCCTTGATGCGCACCAGCTTTGCCTACGACGCGACACAAAAGCGCTGGGTGCTGCTGACCTTGATCCATCACCTGGTGAACGACCACACCACCCTGGAAGTGATGCGCGCCGAAATCGCCGCGCATTTACAGGAACAAGAAGCACAGCTGCCCGCCCCGCTGCAATTCCGCAACCATGTGGCGCAGGCGCGATCCGGCGCCAGCACCGAGACGCACGAAACTTTCTTCCGCCGGATGCTGGGCGATGTCGATGAGCCAACCGCGCCGTTCGGTTTGCTGGAAGTGCATGGCGACGGCGGCGGACTGGAAGAGAGCCACGTGCAGCTCGACGCCAGGCTGTCGCAGCGCTTGCGGCAGCAGGCGCGGCAACTGGGCGTCAGCGCCGCCAGCCTATTCCATCTGGCATGGGGCCAGGTGCTGGCGCGGGTCGCCAGCCGCAGCGACGTGGTGTTCGGCACGGTGCTGTTCGGCCGCATGCAGGGCGGTGAAGGCGCCGACCGCATGATGGGTTTGCTGATCAATACGCTGCCGCTGCGGATCAGCATCGATGGGCAAGGCGCGGCGGCAAGCGTGCGGCGCACCCACGCCTTGCTGGTGGAACTGATGGAACACGAACATGCCTCGCTGGCGCTGGCGCAGCGCGCCAGTGCGATCGCAGCGCCGCAGCCCTTGTTCTCGGCCTTGCTCAACTATCGCCACAGCATGCTCAGCCAGGCAGCGCCCTCCGAGCAAGAAGCCTGGAACGGCATCACCCGGATTTCAGGAGAGGAACGCAGCAACTATCCGTTGAGCTTGTCGGTGGACGACCTCGGATCCGGTTTCGCCCTGACCGCGCAAGTGACGCCTGCAGTCGGCGCAATGCGCATCTGCGATTTCATGCAGACCGCGCTGGAACGCCTGGTGGCGGCGTTGGAGACGGCGCCGGAGCGCGCCATCAACAGTATCGACGTGCTGCCGGCAGCGGAGCGCCATCAGATCGTCCAAACGTGGAATGCAAACCAGCCCGGCTATCCCGGGCAATTGCTGCCGCAGCTGTTCGAAGCGCAAGTAGCAAGGACGCCGCAGGCCGCAGCAGTGACGCACGGCGCCGAACAGCTGAGCTACGCCGAACTCAACCGCCAGGCCAACCGGCTGGCGCATTACCTGCGCGAACTGGGCGTGCAGCCGGACGACCGGGTCGCGATCTGCGTCGAGCGCGGCATAGCGATGGTGGTCGGTTTGCTGGCCGTGCTGAAGGCAGGCGCGGCCTATGTGCCGCTCGATCCGGCTTATCCGGCCGACCGCCTGGCGCACATGCTCAACGATAGCGCGCCGCGGGTAGTACTGACGCAGGCCGGGATCGAAGGCAGCTGGCCGCAGGTGAAAGCGACGATTGCACCCGGCTTGCCGTTGCTGGACCTGCAGGCGCCGGCCTGGAGCGCCTATCCGGACCACAATCCCGACAGCAGCCACCTGGCGCCGTCAGACATGGCCTACGTGATCTACACCTCGGGCTCGACCGGCACGCCGAAAGGCGTGATGGTCGAACATCGCAATGTAACGCGCCTGTTTGCGGCGACCGACGCCTGGTTCCATTTTGGCGCGCAAGATGTGTGGAGCCTGTTCCATTCCTTCGCCTTCGATTTCTCGGTATGGGAAATCTGGGGCGCGTTGCTGCATGGCGGGCGCCTGGTGGTGGTGCCCCTGGAAACGGCGCGTTCGGCGGAGGATTTCTATCGTCTGTTATGCCGCGAAAAAATAACCATCCTCAACCAGACGCCAAGCGCCTTCCGCCAGCTGATTGCAGCGCAAAGCGGCAGCGCCGAAACGCACCTGCTGCGGCATGTGATTTTCGGCGGCGAAGCGCTGGAACCGGCGACACTGGCGCCGTGGTACACCCGGAAGCAGAACTGCGCCACGCGCCTGATCAATATGTACGGGATTACAGAAACCACTGTCCACGTTACCTACCAGCCGATTGAAGCGGCCGACACCGTACGCGGCGGCGTCAGTCCGATCGGCGTGCGCATCCCGGATCTCAGCGTGTACCTGCTGGATACCCTAGGCGAACCGGCGCCGGTCGGCGTGGCCGGCGAGCTATATATCGGCGGCGCCGGCGTGGCGCGCGGTTACCTGAACCGGCCGGAACTGACCGCGCAGCGCTTCATTCCCGATCCATTCTCGCAACAGCCGGATGCCCGCCTGTACAAGACCGGCGACCTGGCGCGCTGGCAAGCCGACGGCAACCTGGCCTACCTGGGACGCAACGACTTCCAGGTCAAGATCCGCGGTTTCCGTATCGAACTGGGTGAGATCGAAACCCAGCTGGCTTCCCACCCGGCAATCCGCGAAGCGGTGGTGATCGCGCGCGAAGACACGCCCGGCGACAAGCGCCTGGTGGCCTACATCGTGGTCCATGAAGAAGTCGACGCCGAAACCTTGCGCGCGCACCTGAACCTCAACCTGCCGGACTACATGGTGCCGGCGGCTTATGTCACGCTGGCGGCGTTGCCGTTGACGGCGAACGGCAAGCTGGACCGCAAGAACCTGCCGGCGCCGGCTGGCGATGCCTATGCCGTGAGCGGTTATGAAGCGCCGCAAGGGGAAACCGAGACGGCGCTGGCGGCCATCTGGTCCGCCCTGCTGCAGATCGGCCGCATCGGCCGCCACGACAATTTCTTCTCGCTGGGCGGTCATTCGCTGCTGGCCGTCAGCCTGATGGAAAAGATGCGCCAGCAAGGTTTGCAGGCAGAAGTGCGCGCGCTGTTCGCCGCGCCGACCCTGGCTGGACTGGCGGCTGCAATCGGCGAGGAAAGCCGCGTGGTCGCCGTCCCGGCCAGCCTGATCCCGGCCGGATGCGGGCTCATCACACCGGCGATGCTGCCGATGGCTGCCTTGGACAGCGCTGAAATTGACCGCGTGGTCGACAGCGTTCCCGGCGGCGCCGCCAATGTGCAGGATATCTACCCGCTGGCGCCGCTGCAGGAAGGCATCCTGTTCCATCACCTGATGGCCAAGGACGGCGACCCCTATCTGCTGGTCGGATTGACCGCTTTCGATACGCGGACGCGCCTGGACGGATATCTGGCAGCCCTGCAAGGCGTGATACAGCGGCACGACGTGCTGCGCACCGCCATCGTCTGGGAAGGCGTGCCGGAACCGCTGCAGGTGGTCTGGCGCTCAGCGCCGCTGGTACAGGAAGAACTGATGCTGGACCCGGCCGACGGCGATATCGCCGGCCAGCTGCGCGCCCGTTTCGATCCGCGCCATACCCGCCTCGACCTGTCGCAGGCGCCCTTGATGCGCACCAGCTTTGCCTACGACTCTGTACAGGAACGCTGGGTATTGCTGACCCTGATGCATCACCTGGTGAGCGACCATACCACCCTGGAAGTGGTGCGCGCCGAAATCGCCGCACATTTGCAAGGACAGCAAGCGCAGCTGCCGGTCCCGCTGCAGTTCCGCAATTATGTGGCGCAAGCCCGGCTGGGCGGCAACATCGAGGTGCATGAAGCCTTCTTCCGCCAGATGCTGGGCGATGTCGATGAGCCAACCGCGCCATTCGGCTTGCTGGAAGTGCATGGCGACGGCGGCGGACTGGAAGAAGGCCATGTGCAGCTCAGTACAGCGCTGTCAAAGCGTCTGCGGCAGCAGGCGCGGCAACTGGGCGTCAGCGCAGCCAGCCTGTGCCATCTGGCCTGGGGCCAGGTGCTGGCGCGGATCGCCAACCGCAGCGACGTGGTGTTCGGCACCGTGCTGTTCGGCCGCATGCAAGGCGGCGCAGGCACCGACCGCATGATGGGCCTGCTGGTCAATACCCTGCCACTGCGGATCAACATCGACGCCCAAGGCGCGGCGGCAAGCGTGCGGCATACGCATGCCTTGCTGACCGAACTGATGGAACACGAACATGCCTCGCTGGCGCTGGCGCAGCGCGCCAGTGCGATCGCAGCGCCGCAGCCCTTGTTCTCGGCCTTGCTCAACTACCGCCACGGCATGCTTGGCGAAACCACGGCCGCCGAGCAGGCGACCTGGGAAGGCGTCACCCAGATTTCGGGAGAGGAACGCAGCAATTATCCGTTGACCCTGTCGGTGGACGACCTCGGATCCGGCTTCGCCTTGACCGCGCAAGTGACGCCTGCGGTCGGCGCATTGCGCGTGTGCGGTTTCATGCAAACCGCGCTGGAACGCCTGGTGGCGGCGCTGGAGACAACCCCGGAGCGTGCCGTCAACAGCATCGATGTCATGCCGGCCGCGGAACGCCAGCAGGTTGTCAGCAGCTGGAACGCAACAAAAACCAGGCAGCCGGCACCACTGTTGCCGCAGCTGTTCGAGGCGCAGGCCGCTAAAACCCCGCAAGCAATCGCGGCGGTGCACGGAACGGCGCAGCTGAGTTATGCCGAACTCAACCGCCAGGCTAACCAGCTGGCGCATCACCTGCGGCAGCTGGGAGTCAAGCGCAATGACCGCATAGCGCTGCAGCTGGAGCGTTCGCTGCCGCTGCTTGTCGCCATACTGGCGATCCTCAAATGCGGCGCCGCCTATGTGCCGATCGACGCCAGCCTGCCCGACGAGCGCAAGATTTTCATGGCAAACGACAGCAGCGCCACCCTGCTCCTGGCGCACAGCTCTGGCCGCTGGCCGGCGCAGGCCGCGCTGACCAGGGTCGACCTCGACCATATCGCCGCCGGCGCCTATGCCGCTGACAACCTGACGCCGGGGGGCGACGACGAAACGATCGCCTACATCATGTACACCTCCGGTTCGACCGGACAACCGAAGGGCGTAATGGTGCCCCATCGCGGCATCAAGCGCCTGGTGCTGGAAAACGGCTACGCCGCGTTCGACGCCGGCGACCGCATCGCGTTCGCAGCCAATCCGGCGTTCGACGCCTCGACCGTCGAAATCTGGGGCGCCTTGCTGAACGGCGGACGGATCGTGGTAATCGACAAAGAAATATTCCTGGATCCGCTGCACCTCGCCGATGCGCTTGAACGGCAAGGCATCACCACGCTGTTCCTGACGACCGCGGTGTTCAACCAATGCGCAGCGGTTGCGCCGGATGCGTTCGGCCGCCTGCGTTTCCTGATGACCGGCGGCGAACGCTGCGATCCGGCGGCGTTTGCGCGTGTGCTGGAAGCCGGCAAACCCGGGCACCTGATCCACTGCTACGGCCCGACCGAAGCGACGACCTACGCCACCACATACGAAGTCAGCGTGGCCGATGCAAGCCAGGCCACCATACCGATAGGCCGGCCGATCGCCGGCACCCAGGTGTACCTGCTGGATGCGCATGGCGAGCCGGTGCCGGTTGGCGTGGCAGGTGAGATGTATATCGGCGGCGCCGGCATAGCACGCGGTTACCTCAACCGCGAAGAATTGACGGCGGAACGCTTCATTCCAGACCGTTTCAGCAGCCAGCCCGGCGCCTTGCTGTACCGCACCGGCGACCTGGCGCTGTGGCAGGCCGACGGCAACCTGGTGCACCTGGGGCGCAACGACTTCCAGGTCAAGATCCGCGGGTTCCGCATCGAGCTGGGCGAGATCGAAGCAAAACTGGCATCGCATCCGGCAGTGCGCGAGGCGGTCGTGATTGCGCGCGAAGACAATCCTGGCGACAAGCGCCTGGTGGCGTATATCATCGCCAGCGAAGAAATCGACGCCGCGGCCTTGCGCTCCCACCTGAGCGTCAGCATGCCGGAGTACATGGTGCCGGCGGCGTACGTCATGCTGGCGGCGCTGCCGCTGACGCCGAACGGCAAGCTGGATCGGAAACACTTGCCGGCGCCCGAGGCCGATGCTTACGCAGCGAGCGGCTATGTCGCGCCGGAAGGCGAAACCGAAATCGCCCTGGCGGCGATCTGGTCGCAACTGCTGCGGGTCGACCGTATCGGCCGCCATGATAATTTCTTTTCACTGGGCGGCCATTCGCTGATAGCGGTGCAGATGATTTCACGCATCAGGCAGGCGTTCGCCATCGAGGTAGCGATCAGCACCCTGTTCGCCTGTCCGGTGCTGCGCGATTTTTCCGCGCAATTGCTGGCCGGCAGTCATAGCGTGCGGCCGCCGCTGACGGCAGCCACTGCCGCCGAGCGCGAACAGCTGTCGTTCGCCCAGCAGCGCTTGTGGTTCCTGGAACAGATGGGCGGGGTCAGCCATGCCTATCACATTCCGCTGGGCCTGCAGCTGCGCGGCGAACTCGACCGGGTAGCCCTGGTCCAGGCGCTGGAGCGCCTGGTGTTCCGCCACGAAGCGCTGCGCACCAGCTTTGCGGCAAAAGAAGGCCACGGCGCGATCCAGCGCGTGGCAGCTGCGGACGTCAGCCATTTCCATCTGCTGGAACACGACTTGCGGCATCATCCGGAGCGCGACGCGGAGCTGGAGCGCCAGCTTGCCGTAGAAGCGGCGCGACCTTTCGACCTGGCCCAGGGTCCGCTGATCCGCGGCTTGCTGCTGCAAGAAACGCGGACCCGGCACACGCTCTTGATCACGGCCCACCATATCGTTTCAGACGGCTGGTCGACGGCTATCCTGCTCGATGAAATCAGCGCGCTCTACAACGCCTACCACGAAGGCCGCCATGATCCGCTGCCGCCGCTGACGGTGCAATATCCCGATTACGCGGCATGGCAAAGGCGCTGGATAAGTGGAGCGGTGCTGGAGCAGCAGGCGGCATACTGGAAACAGAGCCTGGCAGGCGCGCCGACCTTGCTCGAAGTGCCGGCGGATTATCCGCGCCCGCCGCAGCAAGACTACGCCGGCTCCAGCATCGATACGACGCTGGACGCCACGCTGACGCGCAAACTGAAAGCATTGAGCCAGCGCCACGGCAGCACCCTGTACATGACGCTGCTCGGCAGCTGGACCCTGCTGCTGGGCCGGCTGGCGGGACAGGACGATATCGTCATCGGCACCCCGGCGGCCAACCGCAGCCAGCAGGAGGCGGAGGGTTTGATCGGTTTTTTCGTCAACACGCTGGCGCTGCGTATCCGCCTGCCGGAAAACGCAACGGTGGCCTCGCTGCTGGCGCATGTCAGGCAACAAGCGCTGGCGGCGCAGCAGCATCAGGAAATCCCGTTCGAGCAAGTGGTGGAACATACCCACCCTGTGCGCAGCATGGCGCACAGCCCCCTGTTCCAGGTAATGTTTGCATGGCAGAACGCGCCGCAAGGCAAGCTGCAGCTGTCCGGGCTGGAACTGGCGCCGCTGGCCGTAAGGCAGGTCACGGCAAAATTCGACCTGACCCTGGCGCTGGGCGAATCGGGCGATGCGGTAACCGGCTCGCTGGAATATGCGACGGCCTTGTTTGAACCAGGCACGGTGCAGCGCTACCTGGGTTATTGGCATCGCCTGCTGCAAGCGATGGTCGCTGACGATGGGCAGCAGATCGCCAGCCTGCCGTTGACGGGCGAAGCGGAACGCCAGCTACTGGATGAGTGGAACGCCACGCAGGTGACGTATCCGGAACGTGAATCGCTATTGCATCAGTTATGCGAAGTGCAAGCGGCGCGGACGCCGCAAGCGGTGGCGGTGGAGCAAGGAACGCAACAGCTGAGTTATGCCGAACTCAATCGCCAGGCCAACCAGCTGGCGCATTACCTGCGCGAGCTGGGCGTGCGGCCGGACGACCGGGTAGCGATCTGCGCCGAACGCAGCCTGGCCATGGTGGTTGCCCTGCTGGCAGTGCTGAAGGCGGGCGCTGCCTACGTGCCGCTGGATCCGGCCTATCCGGCGGACCGCCTGGCGCACATGCTCAGCGACAGCGGACCGCGCGTGGTATTGACACAAGCAGGGATCGAAGGCGGCTGGCAGCAGGTCCGGGCGGCGCTGCCACCGGACTTGCCGGTGCTTGACCTGCAGGCGGCAAGCTGGGATGCCTATCCCGGCCACAATCCGGACAGCAGCCATCTCACGCCGTCAGACCTGGCGTACGTGATCTACACCTCGGGTTCGACCGGAAAACCGAAGGGCGTGATGAACGAACATCGCGGCGTGGTCAACCGCATGCTGTGGATGCAGCAGGCTTACGGCTTGGAACAGCACGACGTGGTGCTGCAAAAAACGCCTTTCAGTTTCGACGTCTCGGTGTGGGAATTCTTCTGGCCGCTGATGGTGGGCGCCAAGCTGGTGATGGCCAAGCCGGACGGCCACAAGGATCCGCGTTACCTGAGCGAGGTCATCCGTACCGCCGGCGTGACTACGCTGCATTTCGTGCCATCCATGCTGCAGGTATTCGCGACGCATGGCGAGGCGGCGAACTGCAGCGGCATCGTCCGCGTGATGTGCAGCGGCGAAGCGCTGCCGGCGTCGCTGGTGCGCAGTTTCCATGCGCTGCTGCCGCAAGCCCAGCTGCATAACCTGTACGGCCCTACCGAAGCCGCGGTCGATGTCACTGCCTGGACTGCCGTTGCGGGGGAAACCAGAGGCCTCATTCCTATCGGCAAGCCGATCGCCAATACCAGCATCCACATCCTCGACGCCCTGGGCCAGCCGGTGCCGATCGGCGTCGCGGGCGAACTGCATATCGGCGGCGTGCAGGTGGCGCGCGGTTACCTGAACCAGCCGCAACTGACCGAGCAGCGTTTCATTGCCGACCCGTTCTCGCCGCAGCCCGGCGCCCGCCTGTACAAGACCGGCGACCTGGCGCGCTGGCAAACCGACGGCAACCTGGCTTACCTGGGACGCAACGACTTCCAGGTCAAGATCCGCGGCTTCCGCATCGAGCTGGGCGAGATCGAAACCCAGCTGGTTTCCCATCCTGCGGTCCGTGAAGCGGTAGTGATCGCGCGCGAAGACAATCCCGGCGACAAGCGCCTGGTGGCTTACATCGTGGCCGACGAAGAAATCGGCGCCGAGGTCCTGCGCACGCACCTGGGCAGCAGCATGCCTGATTACATGGTGCCGGCCGCCTATGTCACGCTGGCGGCGCTGCCGTTGACGCCGAACGGCAAGCTGGACCGCAACAACCTGCCGGCTCCGGACGGCGGCGCCTACGCCGCCGGCGGTTATGCCGCGCCGGAAGGAGAAAACGAAATCGCCCTGGCGGCCATCTGGTCGGAGCTGCTGCGGGTCGAACGCATCGGCCGCCACGACAACTTCTTCTCCCTCGGCGGCCATTCGCTGCTGGCGGTGCAGATGATGTCGCGCATCCGGCAGGCGTTCGGCGTTGAAGTGGCGTTAAGCACCCTGTTCATGCATCCGTTTTTTTCCGACTTTGCCGCCCAGCTGCCCGGCAGCGACGCCAGCATCCGGCCTGCGATGACGCTCGCCACCGGCGCCGAGCGGGAACAGCTGTCGTTTGCGCAGCAGCGCCTGTGGTTCCTGGAGCAGATGGGCGAAGTGCGCCAGGCTTACCATGTGCCGCTGGCCCTGCAGCTGCGCGGCGAACTCGACCGGGTGGCCCTGGTCCAGGCGCTGGAACGGCTGGTGTTCCGTCACGAAGCGCTGCGCACCAGCTTCATCCCGCAGCATGGCCAAGGTGCGATACAGCAGGTCGCGGCGGCGGACGTCAGCCATTTCCACTTGCTTGAGCACGACTTGCGGCACCATCCCGAACGCGACGCCGAACGGGAACGCCTGATCGCCGCGGAAGCAGCCGCACCGTTCGACCTGGCCCGCGGCCCGCTGATCCGCGGCCGCCTGCTGCAAGAGACGCGCACCCAGCACACGCTGCTGGTGACCATGCACCATATCGTTTCGGACGGCTGGTCGCTCGGCGTGCTGCTTAACGAAGTCAGCGCTCTGTATAACGCCTATCGGCAAGGCGAGCACGATCCGCTGCCGGCCCTGGCCGTGCAATATCCGGACTACGCGGCATGGCAGCGCCGCTGGATGAGCGGCACGGTGCTGGAACAGCAGACGGCGTATTGGACCGAAAACCTGGCCGGCGCGCCGACCTTGCTGGAACTTCCTACCGATTACCCGCGTCCGCCGCAGCAAGACTATGCCGGCGCCTGGGTCGACGCCGTGCTGGACGGCGAGTTGACGAAAAAGCTCAAGGCGCTCAGCCAGCGCCACGGCACCACCCTTCACATGACGCTGCTGAGCAGCTGGGCGCTGCTGCTGGGCCGGCTGGCGGGGCAGGACGATATCGTCATCGGCACGCCGGCGGCGAACCGCAGCCAGCAGGAAGTGGAAGGCTTGATCGGTTTCTTTGTCAACACGCTGGCGCTGCGTATCCATCTGCCCGAGCATGCGACGGTAGGCACGCTGCTGACCCATGTGAAGCAGCAATCCGTGGCCGCGCAGCAGCACCAGGAAATTCCTTTCGAGCAGGTGGTCGAGCATACGCATCCGGTGCGCAGCATGGCGCACAGTCCGCTGTTCCAGGTGATGTTCGCCTGGCAGAACGCGCCGCAAGGCAGGCTCAGCCTGGCCGGCCTGGAAATGACGCAGCTGCCGTTCAAGCAGGTCACCGCGAAATTCGACCTGACCCTGTCGCTGGGCGAATCGGACGACGTCATCGCCGGCGTCCTGGAATATGCCACGGCGCTGTTCGAACGCGGCACCGTGGAACGCTACCTGGGATATTGGCAGCGCCTGCTGCAAGCGATGGTCGACGACGATGCGCAGCAGATCGCGCGCCTGCCGCTGCTGGGCGCCGCCGAACGCCATCAGATCGTGACGGCGTGGAATGCAACCGGCGCCGGCAATCCGCAAGACTTGCTGCCGCAGCTGTTCGAAGCACAGGCGGCCAAGACGCCGCAGGCGATTGCCGTGGTGCATGGCGCCGAGCAGCTGAGCTACGCCGGACTCAACCGCCGCGCCAGCCAGCTGGCGCACTACCTGCGTGCGCTGGGCGTCAAACCCGGCGACCGGGTGGCCTTGCATCTTGACCGTTCATCGCAGCTGGTTGTCGCCGAGCTGGCGATCCTGAAATGCGGCGCGGCCTATGTGCCGATCGATCCGGCGCTGCCCGACGAACGCAAGGTGTTCATGGCAAGCGACAGCGGCGTCAGCCTGGTCCTGGCTTTGGCGGGCGGCAACTGGCCGGCGCTGGCAACGGTAACCAGGGTCAACCTGGACGGCTCGCCGGAAACCGCATGCGCCGCGGATAACCTGGCGCCGGCGGGCGATAACGACACGATCGCCTACATCATGTACACCTCGGGTTCAACCGGACAGCCCAAAGGGGTGATGGTGCCGCATCGCGGCATCAAGCGCCTGGTGCTGGAGAACGGCTACGCCGCATTCGACGCCAGCGACCGCATCGCATTCGCCGCCAATCCGGCCTTCGATGCCTCGACCATGGAAATCTGGGGCGCCTTGCTCAATGGCGGGCGGATCGTCGTGATCGACAAGGAGGTATTCCTCGATCCGTTCCGGTTTGCCGGGGCGCTGGAACAGCACGCTGTCACCGCGCTGTTCATCACCACCGCCGTGTTCAACCAATGCGCGGCGATTGTGCCGGATGCATTCGGCAAGCTGCGTTACCTGCTGACCGGCGGCGAACGCTGCGATCCGGCGGCGTTTGCGCGTGTGCTGGAAGCCGGCAAACCCGGGCACCTGATCCACTGCTATGGGCCGACCGAAACCACTACCTATGCGACCACTCATGAAATCACGGCGGTCGACCCGGCCCAGGCCACCATACCGATTGGCCGGCCGATCGCCAACACCCAGGCATATCTGCTGGATACCCACGGCGAGCCGGTGCCGGTTGGCGTGACGGGTGAGATATATATCGGCGGCGCAGGCGTAGCCTGCGGTTACCTGAACCGTCCCGAGCTGACGGAAGAAAGGTTCGTTCCGGATCGTTTCTCCGGACTGCCCGGCGCGCTGTTGTACCGCACCGGCGACCTGGCGCGCTGGCAGGCCGACGGCAACCTGGTGCACCTGGGGCGCAACGACTTCCAGGTCAAGATCCGCGGTTTCCGCATCGAACTGGGCGAGATCGAAGCCAAGCTGGCCGCGCATCCGGCGGTGCGCGAGGCGGTGGTGATTGCGCGCGAGGACAGTCCTGGCAACAAGCGCCTGGTGGCCTATGTTGTCGCGCATGAAACTGCCGGCGTGGAAACCGTCGATGCCGAAACGCTGCGCTCCCACCTGAGCGTCAACATGCCGGAGTACATGGTGCCGGCAGCGTACGTCATGCTGGCCGCGCTGCCGCTGACGCCGAACGGCAAGCTGGACCGGAAGCACCTGCCGGCGCCTGCGGCGGATGCCTATGCGGTCGGCGGTTATGCGGCGCCCGAGGGGGAAATCGAAACGGTCCTGGCCGGCATCTGGTCGGAACTGCTGCAGATCGAACGCATCGGCCGCCACGACAATTTCTTCTCTCTGGGCGGGCATTCCCTCTCGATATTGCAGGTCGTGAACCTGCTCAAGCAAAAAGGCGTGCGGATTTCAGCCAGCGACGTGTTTACCTATCCGACGGTCGCCCGGCTGGCCGAACACATCGCGCAGCTGAATCCACTGGAGACGGAAAATGCTGCCGTGCTGATCCGCGCCGGCGGCCGGCAGCGCCCCTTGTTCCTGATGCACGAAGGCTCGGGCTTGCTGATTTATGCGCATATGCTGGCAAGCCATATCCATCCCGACATCCCGGTATACGGCTTGCCGCCGGTGCCGCTGGAACAGCCGCAGCTGTCGACGGTGCAGGGCATGGCGGTGCGCGCGGCCGACCTGATCCGGGCGGTGCAGCCGAGCGGCCCCTACCGGCTGGCCGGCTGGTCGTTCGGCGGAGCGCTGGCTTACGAGGTAGCGCAGCAATTCCTCAATGCAGGCCAGGAGGTCGAGTTTATCGGGCTGTTCGACACCCACTGCTCTATCGGCGACGATGATGAGCGCGAATGGAAACTAGGCGACAAGCAGCTGATGCTGACGCTGCTGGAAGCCGCCGCCGGCAACGATCCGGTGCTCAAGGCCGCGATGGAAAAGCTGAAAGCGGCCGCGCCGGATATCGATGTCCCCACCCTGCTGCAGCTGGCCAGGCGGAACGGCTTGTTTCCGGCCGGGTTTTCCTTGCAGGGCTTGCTGCAGCTGATGGAAAACAGCCGCACCATCATCCGTGCCTACGGCGACTATGCGGCGCAGCCGATCGGCGTTCCGGTGCACTTCTACAGTGCCGAGGGCGACACCGTCAACGAGCCTCTGCGCGGCTGGGGCGCCGTGGTGCCGGAAATGCTGCTGCGGCTGGTGCCGGTGCCGGGCACCCACCAGTCGATGATGATTTCACCGCATATCGAGGTTTTTGCGCATGCCTTGAATACCGCCTTGCAGCCGGCAAAGCAGGAAGGAGTACTGGCATCCCTGCAGCCCTGACACAGGACGTTGCAACAGGCAAACTTCCGGCTGGCCGGCTATCAGCGGCGGCTGATAGCCATTAGCAGCCGGAAGCGAATGCCCGGACGGCATGGTGGGGTATGATAAAACTCCTCGGCTCCAGGCCCCGGGCTTGGCGCTTAACCTGATTCAAGGAGCAAGAAATGCTGACCAGTGCGCGCAACGAATTCACAGGCAAAGTGACCGCCATCCAAGAAGGCGCGGTCAACGATGAAGTCGAGATCACCCTCCCCGGCGGCGACCGCATCGTTGCGGTCATCACCCGGGAAAGCACCAGATACCTGGAACTGAAGCCGGGCGCGGAAGCATTGGCGCTGGTGAAGGCGCCGTGGATCATCCTGTCTGCGCCCGACGCCGGCATCAAGTTCTCTACCCGCAACCGCCTGCAAGGCACGGTCAAGGCGGTGAAAGCCGGCGCGGTGAATACGGAAGTCGAAGTCAGCCTGAACGGCGGCGCAACACTGGTGGCCATCATTACCCAGGAAAGCGCGACCAGCCTCGGCCTCGCGGCCGGCAAACCGATCGTGGCGATTTTCAAGGCATCGCACGTAATCGTCGGCGTCAAGACCTGACCGCGGCGACCGGCAGCCGCAGCCCGGCGCCGAGGGCGTCGTTCAGAACCAGTGATTGGCCTGTTTCAGGTCGTTGCGTAGTTCTTTAAAGCAATGATCGGTCCATTTGCTGCGGCTGACCTCGTTCCTGCGCATCAGGATGATCTTCCGTTTCAGCGTCGGCGAGCGCAGCGGCGCCACGTGCAGGCTGCTGTCTTTCAGGTAAGCGGTATACAGGCTGGGCATGATGCCTACCGCGATCCCGGAGCGCACGATGCCATACAGCGATTCGCTGTGGACTACCTGGTACAGGCTGGACGGCGCCAGTTCATGCTGGCGCAGCGCGGCTGACGCGAACTCCCAGATGCTGCCGGTAGTAAACATCACGATCTCTTCCCCCGCCATCTGGCGCCACTGCACTTCCTTGGCCGCGGCCAGCGGATGGCCGCGCGCCACGATCAGCACCAGCTCATCCTCGAACAAAGTCACGGTTTCCAGGGCATCGGTCTGGGCCTGCTTGACGCCGACGCAGAAATCCAGCTCGCCCGTATGCAGGGCTTCCAGCAGCGCGTCGTTGGGCATGTCGCACAGCACGATCTCGATCTGGTCGCCGTAGCTCTTGCTATAGCGCGCCACCACGGCGGCGGTGAGCGTCATGGCGGAAGGAATGGTGCCGACGCGGATCCGGTGGCGGCCGCTGCCGATGGCGCGCTGGATGTCGCCGAAAGTGTTGTTGGCGGTATTGAGCAAGTGTTTGGCGTACTCCAGCACCACCGCGCCTTGCCGGGTCAGTTCAATCTGGTGCGTGGTGCGGTCGAACAGCTTGGTCCCGAGCTGGTTCTCCAGCTGCTTGATGGCTGCGCTCAGCGCCGGCTGGGTCACCGACAGTTCCTGGGCCGCCTTGCTGAAGCTGTTCTTGCCGGCCAGCTCCACAAAAGCCTGCAGATGGCGCAGGGTAAACTTGTTGTCGAGTTTGAGGATCGTCATGGTTATAAATTAAATTTATTAAATTATAAAAATAAACACATTATCTTATTCATCAACTTAACATATTCTCAGCCCAAGAGATCAGGGAGTGATCATTTTTGTGGCAGCGTGAGTCAAATCAACGGGGAGAAGATGCGATGAAAAAGTGGATGATAGGGGTGCTGGCCGTGCCGGGGATATGCGCGGGGACGGCGCAAGCGCAGGTGACGCAGAACAAATTCGAGATATACGGTTTGTTGTCGGGCGGCATCGGCTACCTGTCCAACGAGAACGGCAAGCACAACCTGGAAGCCATCAGCGGCACCAACCAGAATCCGCGCATCGGCTTTCGCGGCCAGGAAGACCTGGGCGCCGGCTCGAAAGCGCTGTTCGCGCTGGAAAACGGCTTCAACCTGATGACCGGCACGGCGTCGCAAAGCGGCCGCCTGTTCGGCCGGCTGTCGTATGTCGGCCTGAGCAACGTGAATTTCGGCACCTTTACCATGGGCCGCCAGTACGAGGCGGTCAAGGATTACCTCGGCCCGGTGGTGATCGCCAGCAACGGCGTGCATATCGGCGACAACGATAACGGCTACAACAACCTGCGGGTGCAAAATTCGGTCAAGTACGTCAGCCCGACCGTCGGCAACTTCAATCTCACGGCGGTTTACGGTTTCGGCGAAGTCGCCGGCGACGCCAGCGTCAACCGGGTATACAGCCTGGGCAGCGGCTACAAGAACGGCGATTTCAGCTGGGCCGTGGCCTACACCCAGTTCAACACGCCGAACAGCGCAAAAAGCCCGGACGGCGCCATCAGCAACGACTACGCCAGCCCGCTGCTGATATTCAACAAGAGCGCAGTCACCAAAAACACCGGCGTGAGCAAGCAGCGCATTGCCGGCACCGGCGGCTTCTACAAGGTCGGCGCCACCGATTTCGGCGCCCTGTACACCAATGTGCGCTATAACTATCTGGACAATTCCAGCCTGACTCTGCAGAATTTCGACCTGAACCTGGTGCACCACCTGACGCCGATGCTGAACCTGGGCGCTTCGTATTTTTACACCACCGGCAAATACGATGTGATCGACAAGAAGCCGAGATGGCACCAGATCAACCTGCAGGCCGATTATTTCCTGTCGAAACGGACGGATGTGGCCATTACATACAGCTACCAGAAGGCGGTGGGCGATGCGACCCAGGCCACGATCTTCGGCTTTCCCTCCTCCAGCGACCGCCAGCAGTCGGTGCTGTTGCTGGGCATGCGCCACGTATTCTGAGCGCCTGGGCCGGCGGCGCGCTGCCGGCGGCCCTTCGATTTAAGGAAACCTTGTGAAAAACACTCTCCCATACCTGTTCGCCGGCGGCCTGGCCCTGCTGGCTGCCGGCGCTGCCCAGGCGGAAAAGCGCACGCTGGTGATTTCAGCCTATCCGATCGCCCAGCCCTTGTTTGCAAAACATGTCTACGAACCGTTCAAGGCGCGCTGCGGCTGCGACATCGTGGTCGAGACCGGCAACAACGCCGACCGCATCGCCAAGCTCGAAGCGCACCGCGCCAGCCCGGTGATCGACCTGGTGCTGCTGTCGGATTTCGGCATGCTGGAAGCGGCCAACAAGGGCCTGGTGGCGCCGCTCGACTACGCCAGACTGAAAAACTACGGGCAAATCTACAATTTCGCCAAGAATCCCATAGGCGGCAATTTTGCCGTCGGCTACACCATTTATTCAGTCGGCCTGGTGTATCGCAGCGACAAGGTCAGCGGCATCAAATCCTGGCAGGACCTTTGGCGCAGCGACCTCAAGGGCCGCATTTCGCTGCCGGACGTCAGCACCACCCAAGGCCCGCTGATGCTGCAGATGGCTGACCTGGCCTGGGGCGGCAAGGGCGACGACTACGCCACCGGCATGCAGAAAATCACCGCCATCAAAAACAATGTAGTGACGTTCTCGAAAAACAGCGCCCAGCTGTCTTCCCTGTTCGCCCAGGATGAAATCTGGGCGGCGCCGGTGGCGCGCTTCACCTGGTCGCAGCTGCTGAAGACCGGCATGCCCCTGAAATGGGCCATCCCGGCCGAAGGGCAGGCTGCCGGCATGAACGTGATGGGCATCGTCAGCCAGTCGAAAAACGCCGACCTGGCCTACCAGCTGATCGACTTCTGGCTGTCCAAGGAAGTGCAGACCGCGCTGGCCATGGACCTGGTCGATTCGCCGGTCAACCAGCAGGTGGTGCTGCCCAAGGACAAGGCCGAATTCAATACGTATGGCGCGGAACAGATACGCTCGCTGAAATTCGTCAAGCCCGAGCTGATCCTGAAACAGCGCTCGAACTGGATCGCGCAGTGGAACAAGGCAATCAGCAAATAACTGCTGAAACGGGATATTTGCAATGCAAAAGAAACATGTAGGCATGTTGCTGGTGGCGCCGGCCCTGGTCTTTACCCTGGCCTGCTTCCTGCTGCCGGTGCTGGCCCTGCTGCTGGAGGCGTTCCAGATCGACGGCGGCGCCTGGGGGCTGCAGCGTTTTGTCGCGTTTTTCGGCGATCCGCTGAACCGCCAGGTATTCCTGCGCACCTTGCGCATCGCGGCGCTGGTGACGCTGTCGGCGGTGCTGCTGGGCTACCCGGCGGCGCAGGCGGCGGCCAAGGTGGCGCCGCGCTACCGCGGCCTGATGCTGGGCATGATGATCCTGCCGCTGATGGTGTCTCCGATTGCCCGCACCTACGCCTGGATCGTCCTGCTCGGCCGCAACGGTGCGGTCAATTCGGCCTTGCAGGCGCTGGGCCTGAGCGATGAGCCGCAGCGGCTGCTGTTCAGCGAACTGGCGGTGTATGTCGGCCTGTTGCAACTGCTGCTGCCGCTGATGCTGATGTCGCTGGTCGGCGCGCTGGAAAACCTGCCGCGCGACGTCACCCACGCCGCCGCCACGCTCGGCGCCAATGCCTGGCAAACCTTTTGCAAGGTGACGCTGCCGCTGACGCAGGAAGGCTTGATCGTCGGCGGCACCCTGGTGTTTACCGGCTGCGTCACCGCCTACGTCACGCCGGCGCTGCTGGGCGGCCCCAAGGTGCTGATGCTGGAAACGCTGCTTTACCAGAAAGTCAGCGTCGAAAGCGATTTCGGTTCCGCCAACGTGATCGCCGTGATCCTGGTGGTGATGACGCTGATGGTCAACGCCGGGTTAAAACGCATTTCTTCGAGCCGGAGCAAGGTATGAAAGAAGGACTCTTTTCGCGCTGCATGCTGTGGCTGGTGCTGCTGTTCCTGCTGGGGCCGTTCGCCATCGTGTTCATGGCCGGTTTCAGCGGCGGCGAAACGCTGGCGTTCCCGCCGCCGTCTTATTCGCTGCGCTGGATCTTCGAGGTGCTCGCCGCCGACGAATTCCGCCGCGCCTTCCAGACCAGCCTGCAGATCGGCCTGATCGCCACCGCGGTTGCCCTGTTGCTAGGCACGCCGGTAGCCTATGCCCTCTCGCGCACCAGGCTGCCGGCGATGGCGGCCATCAAACAGGTCCTGACTTCGCCGCTGATCATTCCCGGCATGATCGTCGGCCTCGGCTTGATGCGCTATGTGGTGCTGCAGATACACGCGCCGGTATTCGCCGGCCTGCTGATCGGCCATATCGCGCTGCTGATCCCGTATGCGGTGCGGGTGGTCTACGCCAGCCTGGTCAACCTGCGGGTCGATATCGAAGACGCCGCCGTGATGCTGGGCGCGTCCCGCCTGCGCAGTTTTTTCATGGTGGTTCTGCCGAATATCCGCGGCGCCGTGATCGCCGCCTTTTTCCTGGCCTTCGTCACCTCGTTCAACCAGGTGCCGGTGTCGCTGTTCCTGACCGGCCCCGGCATCAGCACCTTGCCGATAGAAATGCTGGGCCATATGGAAAACACCTTCGATCCCTCGATTGCCGCCCTGTCGACCCTGCTGGTCTTGTTCACGATAGCGTTCGTGCTCGTCACCGAGCGCGTGCTGGGCATTTCAAAATACATGTGAGAACACCATGAGCTACCTACAACTGCAGCAGCTGAGCAGCGGCTACGGCAACAACAAGGCTGCCGTCAACCAGCTCGACCTGGAAGTCGAACAAGGCGAGCTGATATCGCTGCTGGGCCCCAGCGGCTGCGGCAAGACCACCACCATGCGCGCAATCGCCGGCCTGCTCGAACTGCAGCACGGCCGCATCGTGCTGGACGGCGAAGACATCGGCAAGAAGCCGCCCAACAAGCGCAACATCGGCATGGTGTTCCAGTCCTACGCCTTGTTTCCGCACCTGAATGTGTGGGACAACATCGCTTTCGGCCTGCGCTTGCGCAAGGTGCCGCAGGCAATCCTCAGGCAGAAAGTGGAGGCGGTGATCGCAGCCGTCGGCCTGAGCGGTTTTGAAAACCGCTTGCCGGCGCAGATGTCCGGCGGCCAGCAGCAGCGCGTGGCGCTGGCGCGGGCGGTGGTGATCGAACCCAAGCTGCTGTTGCTGGACGAACCGCTCTCCAACCTGGACGCGAAGCTGCGCGTGCAGATGCGCGCCGAGCTGCGGCGCATCCAGCGCGAGCTCGGCATCACCATGCTGTACGTCACCCACGACCAGGAAGAAGCGCTGGCGCTGTCGGACCGGATCGTGGTGATGAACGGCGGTAAGATCGAGCAGCTGGACATTCCTGAAACCATCTTCAACGCGCCGCGCACACGCTTCGTCGCCAATTTCATGGGTTTTGAAAACCTGTTCGAGTATCGCGACGGCCGCCTGCACCACGCAGCGCACAGCCTGCCGTTCGGCGACAGCGTGCCAGGCGGCACCACTTGCATCGGCTGGCGCCCGGACCGCATCCAGGTCGGCGCCGGCCAGCACAGCGGCACCGTGCTGTCGCGCGGTTTCCTGGGCGACACGGTGGAATACGTTTTGCAGACGGCGATCGGCCCGGTCAAGGGGCTGGCCGCGGTCGGCGCTTCGATCTGGCGCGAGGGCGACCAGGTCAGCTTTGCGCTGTCGGCCAAAGACGCCCTGTTCCTGAACCAATGATGCAACTGACCCGGTGGCAAACCGAACCAAATGGAGTCCATGCTATGCGTAAAATCTGGCTAGATACCGATCCCGGCTTCGACGACTGGCTCACCATGCTGCTGCTGTCAGCCAATCCCTGGCTGGAATGGCTGGGCGTCAGCGTCGCGGCCGGCAACGCGCCGCTGGATGTGACTTACGACAATGCGCTGCGCATCAAGGCGCACTACGGCCTGGACGTGCCGGTCTACCGCGGTTGCGCGGAACCGCTCAACGGCCGGCAGGAAACCGCCCAGTGCATCCTCGGCGAAGCCGGCATGCGCACCACCGGCGCCAGCCTGCCGCCGGTGGCTGCGGCGGCGCCCGACCTGCATGCCTGCGACGCCTTGATCGCGGCGATACGCCGGCATCCCGGAGAGATCACCCTGCTGGCGATCGCACCGCTGACCAATGTCGCGACAGCCCTGCTGCGCGCGCCCGATATCGCCGCCCGGATCAAGGAAATCATCCTGATGGGCGGCTCTACCGACCAGGGCAATCACACCGCCGCCGCCGAATTCAATATCTATGCCGATCCGGAAGCCGCCGATGTCGTATTCCGCAGCGGCGTGCCGTTGCGCATGTTCGGCCTCAACCTGTGCCGCCAGCTGGCGGTGACCGGCGCCGAGGTAGCGCAAGTCAGGGAGGTCGGCACGCAGCGCAGCGACTGGCTGGCGGGTTACCTGGAAGGCTACCTGCGCATCCGCAGCGCGGACGGCGGCGTACCGATGCCGATGTACGACCCGGTGGTCGCCCTGTACCTGCGCTGGCCCGAGCTGTTCGAGTTCAAGCCGGCGCACGTCGCCATCGAACTGAACGGCCGCTTCACGCGCGGCATGACGGTCTGCGAATTCCGCGTGCCGCAACGCGCCGCCGCCAACGTCGAGATCGCGGTGGCCGCCAATGGCTGGCTGGCCATGCAACATCTGATGGAAGATTTGCTGCCGGCCATATCCTGAACCGGCGCCTCCCGTGCGCATGTCATTTTTCAAACGAAACAAACGAATCACCATGAACAAATTTTTATCGTTTCCCGCCGGCTGCGCCGGACGGCCTGCCTCATGAGCCAGATCAAACGAGGCGTGGACATACCTGATGCGCAGCGCCTGGAGCAATTCCTGCGCGCCATTCCCAAGGTCGAGCTGCATTGCCACCTGTACGGCACGGTGCGCAAGCAAACCTTCATCGAGCTGGCGGCCAAGGCCGGCAACGTTGTCAGCCGCGAGGAAATCGAGGCCTTCTATACCCGCGGCGAAAAACCGGTCGGCGTGCTGCGGGTGCTGCGCGCACTCGACACCCACCTGATCGTCAGCCCGGCCGACCTGCATCGCATCACCTATGAATACCTGCAGGACGCCGGCGGGCATGGCGTGCGCTACGCCGAATTCTTCTGGAATCCGACCGGCACCGTGCACGTCTCGCAGATCGGCTATGCCGCGGCCCAGGATGCGATTGTCGCGGCGATCCGCGACGCCTTGCACGATTTCGGCGTCGTCGGCCGCCTGGTGCCCAGCATAGACCGCGAGGCCGATCCGGCGGCGGCGGTGGAAATGGTGGAATGGATGTGCGCCCACCGGCGCGACGAGGTGATCGGCATCGGCATCGATTACCGCGAAAACGACCGGCCGCCGGAACTGTTCTGGAAGGCTTACCGCGACGCCCGCCTGGCCGGCTTCAAGACCACCGCGCACGCCGGCGAATTCGGCATGCCCTGGGTCAATGTCGAAAGCGCGCTGGAGCTGCTCAAGGTCGACCGCATCGACCACGGCTACACCGTGATCGACAATCCCGAGCTGGTGCAACGCTGCATAGAGCAAGACGTGATCTTCACGGTGGTGCCGACCAATTCCTATTATCTGCGGGCGCTGGCGCCGGAGCGCTGGCACCTCGACCACCCTATCCGCGAAATGGTGCGGCAGGGACTGCGCGTGCATCCGAATACCGACGACCCCACCTTGCACAATGTCACGCCGACCCAGGCCTGGCTGATGATGCTGCAGTTCGGCCTCGACCTCGACGCGTTGCGGGCGTGCCTGCTGAACGGCCTCGACGGCGCCTGGATCGACGCCGCCACGCGCAGCGGCTGGCGCAGCCAGTGGAGCGCCGAGTTCGATACCTTGCGCAGCCAGTTGGCGCCGGCGTCCTGATTCAAGTGGTGTTTTGAGTTGCCATTGGGGAAAATTAATGGCGCAACAAGCCGGGAAAGCCTGATTTAAGCAAGCTTTAAGTAAAGCCAAGTAGAATTACTTAATCTGAACGCTTGCCCGGCGTGCGGGTCGAATTGCACAGCGCCGGCCTGCCGGCGGCCATGCCCGATGTAGCGGGCAAGGACGATGCCCTTGCCGCTCAAATCAACACCGAACATCGAATTGAAGGTTATATGCGCTTAAAAAACAGTCTGTTATGTGTCATCCTGGCAATTTCGACCGCTGCCCACGCGCTGGAATCGGGGCCGCCGCCGGTCCTGTCGCCAATGCAGCAGCAAGCGCAGGCGGCGCACCTGAGCGCGCAATTCCTGACACGCTTCCATTACAAGCCGGTGCCGCTGGACGACACTTTGTCGGCCAAGGTCATCAACCGCTACATCAAGTCGCTCGATCCCGAAAAATTCTTTTTCGTGCAGGCCGACATCGATCAGTTCACGGCCGAGAACACCAAGCTGGACGACGCCATCTATCACGAAGACCTGCGCATCCCTTTTTCCATTTTCAACCTGTACCAGCAGCGCATCGTCGAACGCCTGACCTATGCGCGCGAGCTGCTCAAGCAGGGTTTCGACTTCAGCCAGAAAGAAGACTACTCCTTCGTCCGCGACAAGGAGCCTTGGCCGAAATCCGAAGCCGAGAGCCGTGACCTGTGGCGCAAGCGCGTCAAGAACGACTGGCTGCGCCTGAAGCTGGCCGGCAAGAAGGACCAGGCGATCCGCGACACGCTCGGCAAGCGTTACGAAAACTCCCTGGCGCGCGCCTACAAGTACAAGAGCGACGACGTGTTCCAGATTTTCATGAACGCCTATGCGACATCGATTGAACCGCACACCGATTACCTTGGCACCAGCGCGGCGGCCGATTTCGATATCTCGATGAAGCTTTCGCTGGTCGGCATCGGCGCGGTGCTGCAGGAAAGGGATGACTACACCACTATCCGCGAACTGGTGGCTGGCGGCCCGGCGCAATTGTCCGGCAAGCTTGCCGTCGGCGACCGGATTGTCGGCGTCGCACAAGGCGACAAGGGCGCCATGACCGATGTGGTCGGCACCCGCATCGACGATGTGGTCAAGCAGATCCGCGGCGCCAAGGACACGGTGGTGCGGCTCGACATCTTGCCGGCCGACGCCGGCCCGGACGGCAAGCACAAGCTGATCAGCCTGGTGCGCAACAAGATCAGCCTGGAGCAGCAGGCCGCCAAGAAAACCATCCTGACGATCAAGAACGGCGACGCTACCCGCAAGGTCGGCGTGATTACGCTGCCAGCGTTCTACGAAGATTTCGACGGCCGGCGCAAGGGCGACAAGAATTTCCGGAGCGCCAGCCGCGACGTTGCTGCGCTCCTGGCCGAACTGAAAAAAGAGAAGGTCGACAGCGTCCTGATGGACTTGCGCAATAACGGCGGCGGTTCGCTGACCGAAGCGGTCGACCTGACCGGCCTGTTTGTCGGCAAGGGCCCGATCGTCCAGCAGCGCAATGCGCGCGGCGATGTCAACGTCGAGGGCGACGATATTCCTGCGCCGGCATGGACCGGTCCGCTGGCGGTGCTGATCAACCGCGGTTCGGCCTCTGCCTCGGAAATCTTTGCGGCGGCGATCCAGGACTATGGCCGCGGCGTCATCATCGGCGAAGGCAGTTTCGGCAAGGGCACGGTGCAAACCATGGTCAACCTTGACGAGCTGTCGCACAACGACAAGCCGAAATTCGGCGAACTGAAGATGACCATCGCCCAGTTTTTCCGCATCAACGGCGGCACCACCCAGCTGCGCGGCGTGACGCCGGACATCAGCCTGCCAGGTTTCTCGGATCCCGAAAGTTTTGGCGAATCGAGTTACGACAACGCCTTGCCGTGGTCGCAGGTCAAGGCAGCCGACTACACGCCTGTCGGCGACGTCAAGGGCCTGCTGCCGCAGATCCAGAGCCGGCACGATACGCGGGTCGAAAAGGACAAGGACTTCCAGCGCTTCCAGGAAGACGTGGCTGAGCTGAATGCGCTGCGCAAGAAGCGCGTCATCTCGCTCAACGAAACCGACCGCCGCAATGAAATGAACCAGCAGGAAGCCCGCCTCAAGGCGCGCGGAAAGGCTGGGGCCGGCGACAGCGACAGCAAGGACAAGGACGCTGCCGATGCGGCCGACCTCAACCGCCAGGACGACGGCCTGCAAGCCAACGAACGCAGCCTGAGCGCCGAGCTGGCGGCAGAGAAGGCGCAAAAAAGCGCCAAGGACGTATTGCTGAACGAAGCCGCGAAAATCCTGGGTGACACTTCAGACCTGCTCAAGGCCAATCCGAAATTCGCCATGCAGCCGGCCAGCGGCAAGGACAAGTGACGGTCATGCCGCGCCTTGGCCTTGCCGGCGGCGCGAGCTAGCGATCAACGCATGGTGTAAAGTAAAAGACAGGCGTTTGCCTGTCTTTTTTTATTTCCGCTATGGACCGCTTGAAAATGATCACCATCAGTCCCTATTCAGAATCGTATCGCGACGGCGTGATCGCGTTGATCCTGCCGATCCAGCAGACCGAATTCGGCTTCGCAATCACTTTGCAGGAACAACCCGACCTGCTGGATATCCCCAATTTCTACCAGAGCGGCCACGGCAATTTCTGGATCGCCCGGGCCGGCGAGGAAGTGGTCGGCAGCATATCGCTGAAAGATATCGGCAACGCCCAGGGTGCGCTGCGCAAGATGTTTGTCAAGGCGCCGTTCCGCGGCCGTGAGCACCGGGTCGCCCATCGTTTGTTGCAAGAACTGCTCGGCTGGTCGCGCCGGCAAGGATTGCGGCAGGTGTTCCTGGGCACGACGGCAGCCTTCCTGGCCGCGCATCGTTTCTATGAAAAGAACGGCTTTGCCGAGATCGACGCCGACGGACTGCCGCCGGCTTTCCCACGCATGGGGCTCGATACCAGGTTCTATCGCCTCGACCTGTAGTTCCAGCCAGGCCGCCGCACCAGGTGGACTGGGCGCACAGGCAGTTCCCAGGCTGGCATGCAGCGCCGGGCCAAAACGGATAGGATGATGCTCTCGGCTTGATGCCCATCCTTCCAGGAGTCCGACATGCAGTCCTTATCGATGTACCAAATTTCCGTTCCGGTGTTCGTGCGTGGCTTAGGCGTGCTCGCCGGTTACCTGGAGAAGGCCGAGGCCCACGCCAAGGCCGGCAACATCGACCCCGCCGAAATGGTCAACGCCAGGCTGGCGCCGGACATGCTGTCGCTGGCAGGACAGATCCAGCGCGCCAGCGACACTTCGAAAAATGCCATCGGCCGCTTGTCGGCGGTCCAGGCGCCACGCTTTGAAGACAACGAGACGACACTAGCCGAGTTGCAAGAGCGGATTGCCAAGACAATCGCATTCCTGGAAAGCGTACAGCCGCAGGATTTGCAAGAAAGCGCAACACATCCGGTGACGTTAACCTTCGGCAAGTTCAAAACCACCCTGCAAGGCGACGCCTACCTGCTGACGTTCACCCTGCCGAATTTTTTCTTCCACGTAGCCACCGCCCACGCCATCCTGCGCAACAAAGGAGTAGCCGTAGGAAAACTCGACTACCTAGGCCACTTCGACATAGAACCGGCCTAACAGAAATTAATTAGGGTCAGAGTTGAATTAATTTTTAAGAATTAATTCAACTCTGAGGTAGCCCGGCTTTGATGGACATCTCAAATAGGGGACAATATGTCCTCGAGAGGAACCCATGAAAGCAAA